>CAZGPT010000053.1:0-20149 GCA_964527015.1 uncultured Mycobacterium sp.
CGCAGGGTGGCGGTGACAACAACTACGAGCGGATGAAGCAGAAGGTCAACGACGAACTGAAGAAGCATTTCCGGCCGGAATTCCTCAACCGTATCGACGACATCATCGTCTTCCACCAGCTGACCCAGAACGAGATCATCGAGATGGTCGACCTGATGGTTAACCGGGTGTCTAAGCAGCTCAAGGGCAAGGATATGGACATGGAGCTGACCGACAACGCGAAGGCGCTGCTGGCCAAGCGTGGCTTCGACCCGGTCCTGGGGGCGCGACCGCTGCGCCGGACCATCCAGCGCGAGATTGAGGACGCGTTGAGCGAGAAGATCCTCTTCGAGGAGATTCGACCCGGTCAGTTGGTCACCGTCGATGTCGAGAACTGGGACGGTGAGGGAGCCGGCGAGGACGCGAAGTTCACCTTCGTCGGTGGGCCCAGGCGAGAGACGGTTGAACCCGACCTCGCCGCTGCGACCACGGAGTAGCGGTTCGATCCTGGCTCTGCTGCCGGCGCGGGCGATCACCCTCGGGTGATCGCCCGCAGTCCTCGGCGTCGCCCTGTTGACTCGATGTCCACCCTATTGGGGCAGCATCGCGAAGACCTGCTTGATGATGGTCATCACCCATCCGCCCGCATTGGGACTGTGATAACGCGGCCAGTTCAATTGGAAGCTGACCACCCACGCCTGGCCGGGACGGTCCACGGCGTACCAGCTGAAGGTGAGGTCGCCGGGCAGGTTTCCGGCCTTAGCGCCGATATAGGGCCATTCGGCGCGGTCCAGGTCGATCCCCGCCACTTCGGACATGATGTCCCGCACCGGCGCCGCCGGCCCGACGGCATCGTGTTGTAGGCGAGCGTGCACCCGGCAGATGTCCTCGGCGCTGCCGTACCACTCCGCGCCATACGCCGATCCGGGGGAGTGGGTGCGCTCCGGGTCCGGTTCATAGGGCCGGGAATTGGTCTCGTCGAGCAGCGTCGCGCGGTCGGCCGGACCCGCCGATTTCCATTGTTCGCGCACGTCCGGGTTGCCCCAGCCCACCGAGAAGATCTCGCGCATGGTGGGGAACGGGGTCATGCTGGCGGGGTCATGGTGGCCTGCGCTGATCAGGGCCGCTCCGACCGCATCAGTGCCCAGTCGGCCGATCAGCAGATCGGTGGCCATGTTGTCACTGGTGGCGATCATCTTTCCGGCTGCCTGCCGGACGGTGATGAGGGAGCCCGGCGGCAAAGTGTCGAACCCGGAGGACCCCAGTTTCTTCGCCTCGCTCGTGATCGTGAGGGTGTCATCCCAGCCGAGTTTTCCGGCCAGCACCGCCTGTTCGACCGCGTACAGGACATAAAGCTTGAAAATCGAAGCCAGCGGCAGTGATTCGGCGGTGTTGGTACCGGCGACTTTCGCGCAGACCCCCTCATCGACCCTGGAGACCTGCCAGGAGTACCGGGCGCCGGTGCGGTTCAATGCGGAGTCGATGTCAGCCCAGGATTTGATGACGGGCTCGTGGGTGTCGACCACCAGGCGGCTGACCATGGTCTGGTCGTTGGTGCGCAACTCGATGTCCTGCTGCGCCCCGAACGAATTGGTCAGGTGCAGCCGGGCCGATCCGGCTCCGATATCGATCCCGGTCAGGGTGTAGGGCCGGTCCCACCAAAGCCTCTCCATGGTCGCCTCGATCGGCTCGGTCATATCGGGTGCGGCAAGGGTCTTGATGCTGACCTGGCCGATCGGCCAGTCGGAGTTGAGCATGTCCATGACCTGGCGGGCCCGGACGCCTTGGGGGGTGTTCGTCTCGATCCGCACACCCGCACTCGCCGTCGGCGCGGGCGGCGCCGCGCAGCTCACGGAGAGCGTCGCGAAGGTGGTCAGAGCGGTGAGCAGCGCTACCGCCCTGCGGAACCTACTGCTCGGAGTCGGACCTGGCAACGTCCAACACAACCTCGAACTCGAGCAGCTGGGCGCCGGTCGATACCGGGTTTGCGCGCTCGCCGGCATGGGCCGCGATCGCCGGGCCGGAAGCCCAGGCCTGGAAGGCATCCTCGGATTCCCACTGTGTGATGACGAAGTAGCGGGCGTCGCCTTTCACCGGGCGGAGCAGCTGGAACCCGAGGAATCCAGGCTGGTTGTCGACCGCGTGGGCGCGGTGGGCGAAACGTTTCTCCAGTTCCGGGCCGGCACCCGGGGGGACCTCGATTGCGTTGATCTTGACCACGGACATGGGGGCAAGGCTACCGTCCCGCCCGATGCGTTCGACACCGCGCAAGATGGTCGCGCATGATCTCGCGCAAGATGGTCGCGCACGATCTCGCGCAAGATGGTCGCGCACGATCTCGCGCAAGATGGTGTGGTGACGATCGAACGCCTGACCCATCGCGGAGGTACGGGTCGACCGCTGGTCCTCGTGCACGGGCTGATGGGACGCGGCAGCACTTGGTCCCGACACCTGCCGTGGCTGTCACGGCTGGGGTCGGTGCATACCTACGACGCGCCGTGGCACCGCGGCCGTGACGTCGATGACCCAGGCCCGATAAGCACCGAGCGATTCGTTGAGGAACTGGGTGCCGCGGTCGACTGTCTGGGGGAGCCGGCGGTGTTGATCGGGCATTCGATGGGGGCGTTACATGCCTGGTGCCTGGCGGCTGCCCAGCCGGCCCTGGTCAGTGCGCTGGTTGTGGAGGACATGGCCGCGGACTTCGTCGGTCGCACCACAGCGGCCTGGGAGCCGTGGCTGCACGCCCTGCCCGAGGAATTCGGTTCCGCGGAAACGATTCTCGCGGAATTCGGTCCGATGGCGGGCCGGTACTTTCTCGAGGCGTTCGACCGCACATCAACCGGCTGGCGGCTGCACGGCCGACCCGAGCGATGGATCGCCATCGCAGCGGAGTGGGGAACCCGTGACTACTGGCAGCAGTGGCAGGCGGTGCGGATCCCGGTGCTGCTGATCGAAGCCGGCGATTCGGTGGCCCCCCCGGGACAGATGCGCCGCATGTACGAGTTGGCCGCCGGCAGGGCGGGCTACCTGCGAGTTCCCGGGGCGGGTCACCTCGTGCACGACGATGCCCCGCAGGCCTACCGGGATGCGATCGCGGCGTTCCTGGCCGGGCTGCCGCACTCTTAGCGGTCGCCCTCTCCGGCGAGGGCGAACCGGCCGTCAGGGGTCTGCTCCACCAGGCCGTCCACCAAAAGTGAGTCCAGCGCCCGGTCCCGCTGGGCGGTATCGGTCAGCCACACCACGTCCAAATGCTCCCGCAGAACTGGTGTCGAACTCGATCGCAGCACGTCAAGAAGCTTTCCGCGTACCTGTCGGTCGGTACCGGCGTAGCGTTGTACCGGCTTTCCCGGCCGTTCGCCCGCCGGATAGCCGGTATCGCGCCAGGCGCAACTGGTCAGCGGGCAGCTTCCGCATTTCGGTGACCTCGCGGTACACACGGTGGCGCCCAGTTCCATCAGTGCGGCGGAGAATACCGGCGCTGTTTCGTCCTGCGGCAGCAACGCCTCCACCTCGGCGAGGTCACGCACTGCGGCGGGGGAGCGCGCATCGGCCCGCCCGAATACCGCGCGTGCCACCACCCGTCGCACATTGGTGTCGACCACCGGGACCCGCTTGCCGTAGGCGAAGCAGGCCACGGCTCGCGCGGTGTAGGCGCCGACGCCGGGCAGTCCCAGCAATGTGGGAACGTCGTCGGGCACCACGTCGGAGTGCTCGGCCGCGATCGTCGCCGCGCACTCGTGCAGCCGTTTGGCCCGTCGCGGGTATCCCAGCTTGCCCCAGGCGCGCAGAACATCGGCCGCGCCGGCCGCCGCGGTCGCCGAGGGGGTCGGCCACCGGTTCACCCAGTCCACCCATATCGGTGCCACGCGAGCCACCGGGGTCTGCTGCAACATGAACTCGCTGACCATGATCTGCCAGGCGCTGACCCCGGGGGTGCGCCACGGCAGATCACGGCCGGACCGCCGGTACCACTCGATGAGTTCCGTCGGGGGGACGCTCATCGTGGCCCCGTTTGGGTGACAGTGCAGAATACGGGCCATGACGGAAACCAGCCCTGCGCAAGCGTGGACGGCACTCAAGGAGGGTAACGAGCGGTTCGTCGCGGGTAGCCCGGCGCATCCCAGCCAGAGCGTCGAACACCGCGCCAGCCTGGCGGTGGCCCAGCGCCCTACGGCTGTGGTGTTCGGTTGTGCCGACAGCCGGGTCGCTGCGGAGATCATCTTCGATCAGGGCCTCGGCGACATGTTCGTGGTTCGCACTGCCGGTCACGTCATCGACTCGTCGGTGCTGGGTTCCATTGAGTACGCGGTGACCGTGCTTGACGTTCCACTGATCGTTGTTCTGGGCCACGACAGTTGTGGGGCGGTGCAGGCGACCCTGGATGCCCTCGATGGCGGTCAGGTTCCGACGGGTTTCGTCCGCGACGTTGTCGAGCGGGTGACCCCATCGATCATGCTGGGCAGGCGGGAGGGCCTGACCAGGGTGGACGAGTTCGAAACCAGACATGTCATCGAGACCGGCACCCAATTGCTGGCCCGGTCCAGCGCCATCACCTCCCGTGTCGACCGCGGCCAGCTTGCCATCGTCGGTCTGACTTACCGGCTTGCCGATGGGCGCGTCACGCTTCGTGAGCACCTGGGGGACATCGGGGAGACCCCGGAAGCGCGAGAAACCCCGGAAACCCCGGAAATGGGAGAAATCGCAAGCGAGCCGCCCGCTATTTAGCTCAAGAATCCCGGTAACCACTGCGACACGCCGAGTCGGGTCGGACATCTCGCGGTGACCTGGCCTTACCGTGAGAACGTGCTGGATCTCGAACCGCAGGGCCCGCTGCCCCCCCAGGTCTACTGGCGGCGCCGAGGACTGGCTATCGGCATCGGGGCACTCGCGCTCGCGATCGTTGTCGGCATCGCTTTCGCCATCTTCGGCGGTTCCGGCCCGGCGAAGGAGACCGCGAACACCGCGACCAGCCAGAACTCTCAGCCGGAGAACAAGACCCCCGTCGTTCCTCCTGTCGAGCCCAGCGCGGAGCCGACGCCAACCCCCACGGAGGCCGTCGAGCCACCGCCGGTGTTGCAGGCCGGCGATGACTGTCCTGATTCCAGTTTGGCGGTCAAGGGACTCACCAATGCCCCCCAATACGTCATCGGCGACCAGCCCAAGTTCACCATGATCGTGACCAATATCGGGCTGGTGGCCTGTAAGCGTGACGTCGGCGCCGCCGTGCTGGCGGCCTACGTGTACACGCTGGACAACAACCGGCTTTGGTCGAACCTGGACTGCGCCCCGTCCAACGAGACCCTGGTGAAAACGTTCAACCCTGGCGAGCAGGTGACAACCGAGGTCACCTGGACCGGGATGGGGTCCGCCCCGCAGTGCCCACTCCCACGTGAGCCGATAGGTCCGGGCACCTACAACCTGGTGGTCCAGTTGGGCAACCTGCGTTCAGCGGCTGTCCCATTCAGCCTCACCGACGTGCTTCCGCCTCCGCCGGCAGAGCCGGCCCCCCCGGGCGCCATAGCGCCGGAACCCGGACCGGTAGGCGAAGTCCCGCCGCCCGAGCCCGGCCCGGTCGGCTGACCCGGCACTGGTCGGTGGCCGTGGCCTTCACGGCCAGTCATGTTCGGCGGCGCCAGCAGTCGGTTTGAGGCTGTCCGCCGGAGGTACTACCTTCAGTCGCGATTCAGTGATGGACAGCATCGCGCGGAGCGCATCGCCGATGGTTGCGGATTCGATTGTGCGGAGGCCCCTCGGCGCTGGGCCGCAGTTCGCCGGCACCAGCGCAGTGCTGAAACCCAGACGTGCGGCCTCCGCCAGCCGCCTGTCCATTCCGGTCACGCGGCGCAGATCGCCGGCCAGCCCGACTTCGCCGATCACCACGACGGTGGCCGGCAACGGACGACCGGTGAATGCAGAGGCAATCGCCACCGCCACCGCAAGGTCGGAGGACGGATCGGTCAACCGCATACCGCCGACTGTCGACAGGAAAATATCCATTGCCCCGATCGGCAGGCTCGCCCGCTTCGCCAGCACCGCATTGATCATCGCGACCCGCGACTGGTCGATACCGCTAACCGCGGCCCGGCGCGGAGCTGCCGGGTTGGCCGGGGTGGCGAGGAGTGCTTGAATCTCGCCAATCAGCGGCCGCTTGCCGTCCAGCGTGACGGTGATAGCGGTACCGGGCACCGGTTGCGGCCGCTGGTCCAGGAATAAGCCGGACGGATCGGCGACACCTTGAATGCCGTTGTCCTGCAGTAGGAAACACCCAACCTCGTCGGCTGCGCCGAAGCGGTTCTTGATTCCGCGCACCATCCGCAGGGCGGTGTTCCGGTCGCCCTCGAAGTGCAAGACCACATCAACGAGATGCTCAAGCGACCGCGGGCCTGCGATCGCGCCGTCCTTGGTGACGTGCCCAACCAGGACCATTGCGGCAGCGGAGGACTTCGCCGCCGCCGTCAATGCAGCGGTAACCGACCTGACCTGGGTTACGCCGCCCACCACCCCGTCCGCGTCGCCGGCGGTCATGGTCTGCACCGAGTCGACGATCACCAGGCTGGGATCGACGGCTTCGATGTGGCCCAGCACCTTCCGGAGGTCGCATTCTGCGGCAAGGTACATCTCACTGTGCGCGCAACCGGTGCGCTCGGCCCGCATCCGGATCTGGCCCGCTGACTCCTCGCCCGAAACGTAGAGTGCGCGCCGGCCGGTCAGCGCCCAGCGATACGCCACCTCGAGCAGCAAGGTCGATTTGCCGACCCCGGGGTCCCCCGCGAGCAGGCTCACCGAACCGGGCACCACCCCGCCGCCGAGCACTCGGTCGAGTTCGCTCACACCGGTCGGCAGGTGCCGGGTGCGGTCCGGGTCGACGGTGGTGATGGGAACCGCCGCTGTCGAGGGAGGTAGGGCGCGATGGAGTTTGCCAGCCGCGCTCAGCGTGGCGACCTCGTTGATGGTTCCCCACGTCCCGCACTCCGGGCACCGCCCGAACCATTTCGCCGTCGAGTGACGACATTCCGAGCACCGGTACTGCGAGCGAGTCTTAGCCACGCCGGTGACGTTATCCGCTGGATGCGACAACACCGCGGATGCCGCCGCACCCGAGTGGCGGCGGATTACGCCGGGTCGGGTTCGCCCGCCGAGATCGGAACGGCCACGGTCGTGGTTCCGGCTTTGTCGAAGGTGAAGGTGAAGTTATATGTCAGCCCGTTGGTGATCGGCTTGGCCAGGGTGACTTCGGCGGCAGGTGCCGCCGCGGCACCCATCGGTTCGGCCTGATTTCCAGCACCGACGACGAGAAGCCCCTGGGCGGGGATCGCTGAATCGCCGGCCAATGCGATCGAGCCGATGTCGGAGGTGACGCTGACCAGCTTGTCGTTGACATCCGCGGACTCGTTCGAGGCCACGAAAAGCAGCGGCACGGTGGTTCCGGGCTGGAGGAAGTCGCTGGTCTGAACCGCCAGGATGTGGACGTTGCGCAGCGCGATGTTCTTCACCGTGGCGGCGGTGCCGTTGACAGCCGCTTCCTGGCCGGCGCTCTGGGAGATTTGCCCGGTGCCGCAGCCCGTGAGGATCAGGCCGAAGGCAGCCAGTCCCGCGGACGCGGCGACCATCCGGTTCGTCAAGCGGTTCACAGAAGCCTCCTGCTCAGACATGCGGGCGGCCGCCGTTGTCAGCCGCCTGCTGTTCGACTATGCACAGTAGTAGGTCCGGCGGCGTGGCGGTAGACAAGGGCCGGACGGGCGCTGGACGGGCGCTGGACGGGCGAGGGTGCCGCTCCCCGGGCGGCCAGACCGTGGCCCTGGGGTGGCCGCCCTACAGAAATCTCCGCCCCTGTCAACCCCGCAGGTCCGTCGATGATGCCTCTGACCTGCGCCGTTGTTCCACGCGTCATTTCACCCCGTGCTAAAGTAGTGGAGTGAAAGGGGCTCTCAACTGATGATTTTCAAGGTCGGAGACACCGTCGTCTATCCACACCACGGTGCTGCGTTGATCGAAGCGATCGAAACCCGGACTATCAAGGGTGAACCGAGGGAATACCTCGTTCTGAAGGTCGCCCAGGGTGATCTGACCGTTCGAGTACCCGCGGATAACGCGGAGTATGTGGGCGTCCGGGACGTGGTCGGTCAGGAGGGCCTCGACAAGGTGTTCCAGGTATTGCGTGCTCCGCACACCGAGGAGCCGACCAACTGGTCGCGCCGCTACAAGGCCAACCTGGAGAAGCTTGCCTCCGGCGACGTCAACAAGGTCGCCGAGGTCGTTCGTGATCTGTGGCGCCGGGACCAGGAACGCGGGCTCTCGGCCGGCGAGAAACGGATGCTGGCCAAGGCGCGGCAGATTCTGGTTGGAGAATTGGCTCTGGCCGAGAATACCGATGACGCGAAGGCTTCGATCATTCTCGATGAGGTTCTGGCCGCCGCGTCTTGAAGGCACCCCGAGGGTGATGAGTGACTGAGTCCGTCGCGACGGTCGCCATCGTTCCGGCGGCTGGCACCGGGGAGCGACTCGGAGCCGGAATTCCAAAGGCTTTCGTCGATCTCGGTGGGCGTTCGATGATCGAGCGCACTGTCGATGGCCTTATCTCTTCCGGGGTCATCGATCATGTCCTCGTCGCGGTCTCGGCCCGCCTCGTCGACGAAACCTCGGCACTGCTCGGCGGCCGCGCCGGCGTCGTCGAAGGTGGTCCGGAACGCCGCGACACGGTTCGGCTTGCGCTGAGCGCGGTGGGTGACCCCGCATTCGTCCTCGTCCACGACGCTGCCAGGCCTCTGACTCCGCCAGCCCAGATCCAGCGGGTGGTGACCGCCCTGCGGGAAGGACTGCGGGCCGTCATCCCGGCCCTGCGCGTCGTTGACACCATCAAGGCGGTCGACGCCAACGGTGTCGTGCTGGGCACCCCGGAACGAGCAGGGCTACGCGCCGCGCAGACCCCGCAGGGTTTCGAGACGGCGTTGCTTCGGCGGGCCTACGAACGGGCCGGCGCGGCAGCCGTCACCGACGACGCCTCACTGGTGGAAAGCATCGGCACCCTGGTGCACACCGTGGCCGGCGATCCGCTGGCATTCAAGATCACGACCGCCCTCGATCTGCAGTTGGCGCGATCGGTGCTGGACCAGTGATCGTTCCCCGGGTCGGTTTGGGCACCGACGTACACCCGATAGAACCCGGCCGACCCTGCTGGCTTCTGGGTCTGCTCTTTGACGGGTCCGACGGCTGCTCCGGCCATTCCGATGGTGACGTCGCCGTACATGCGCTGTGCGACGCGCTGCTCTCCGCGGCCGGGCTCGGCGACCTGGGAGAGGTTTTCGGTGTCGACCGGCCGGAGTGGCGCGGTGCTACCGGCGCGCAGATGCTCGGCCACGTACGTGAGCTACTCACCGAGACCGGCTTCTCGGTGGGCAACGCCGCCGTGCAGGTCCTCGCCAACCGCCCCAGGGTGGGTCCGCGCCGGGCGGAGGCCCAGCGGCTGCTCTCCGACCTGCTCGGAGCTCCGGTATCGGTATCGGCCACCACGACCGACGGTCTCGGGCTGACCGGCCGTGGTGAGGGAATGGCCGCAATTGCAACCGCCCTGGTTGTTGAGGCTTCCCGGTAAGCTTCCACGTCGTGACCAACGGCCTGCGCTTGCACGACACCTACTCCGGTGCCGTGCGCGACTTCGTGCCGCTGCGTCCCGGGCACGCCTCGATCTACCTGTGCGGAGCGACTGTCCAGGGACTGCCTCATATCGGGCACGTCCGCAGTGGGGTGGCCTTCGATGTGTTGCGCCGCTGGCTGGTCGCGAAGGGTTTTGACGTCGCGTTCATCCGCAACGTCACCGATATCGACGACAAGATTCTCGTCAAAGCCGCCGAGGCCGGCCGACCGTGGTGGGAGTGGGCCGCGACCCATGAGCGGGCCTTCGCTGCCGCCTATGACGCGCTCGGTGTGTTGCCACCGTCGGCGGAACCGCGCGCCACCGGGCACATCACCCAGATCACTGAACTCATCGAGCGTCTGATCGACAGCGGGCATGCCTACACCGGAGGCGGGGACGTCTACTTCAATGTGCTCAGCCTGCCCGGCTACGGGGCATTGTCAGGTCACCGCATTGACGACGTTCACCAGGGCGAGGGCGTCGGGTCCGGGAAACGCGACCAGCGTGACTTCACCCTTTGGAAAGGGGCCAAGCCCGGTGAGCCGTCCTGGCCCACACCGTGGGGCCGCGGCCGGCCCGGCTGGCATTCCGAGTGTGTGGCCATGGCGCACCAGTATCTCGGCGCTGAATTCGACATTCACTGTGGCGGAATGGATCTGGTTTTCCCGCATCACGAGAACGAGATCGCCCAGGCGCATGCCGCCGGTGACGGCTTCGCCCGGTGCTGGCTGCACAACGGCTGGGTCACCATGGGCGGAGAGAAGATGAGCAAATCGCTCGGCAACGTGCTGTCGATTCCCGCGGTGCTGCAACGGGTCCGACCCGCGGAGTTGCGTTACTACCTGGGAAGCGCGCATTACCGGTCCATGCTCGAGTTCACCGAGACCGCGCTGCAGGATGCGGCCAGGGCCTACTCGGGAATCGAGGAGTTCCTGCACCGGGTCCGCACCCGGGTGGGTGCGGTGACGCCGACAAGGTGGCCGGAGAAGTTCGGAGCGGCGCTCGACGACGACCTGGCCGTGCCCGCTGCCCTGGCCGAGGTGCACGCGACTCGCGCTGCCGGTAACCGTGCGTTGGAGGCCGGTGACCACACCGCCGCGCTGACCAAAGCCGGGGAACTGCGCGCAATGACGGCGATCCTGGGCTGTGACCCACTCGACGAGCGTTGGGAGACCCGGGATGAGACGGTGGCAGCATTGACCGCCGTCGATGTTCTGGTCGGAGCTGAGCTGCAGCGTCGTGCCGACGCGCGTCAGCGCCGAGACTGGATGCAGGCTGATGAGATTCGCGATCGACTCAAGGAGGCGGGGATCGAAGTGACCGACACCGCAGACGGCCCGCAGTGGGCTCTGGTCGACGGGCAGGTGCCCGACGGGCACGGGACCGACGGGCACGTGAAATAGGTGGCCGGGAACTCGCGGCGCCGCGGTGCGATCCGGAAAGAAGGCTCCAAGAAGGGGCCGACGGTTGGCTCCGGCGGTGTCCGCAGGCGCGGATTGGAGGGTCGCGGTGCGACCCCGCCGGCTCATATGCGGCCCGGGCATCCGGCGGCGAAACGTGCTACCAAGCAGGCCGGGCAGACTCGGCAGGCCCGCAGACCGGGCAAGCCCACCGATGACACCGAAACCGTCCTGGGCCGAAATCCGGTCTTGGAGTGCCTACGCGCCGACGCCCCGGCCTCCGCCCTGTATGTCGCACTCGGTGCCGAGGCCGACGAGCGCCTGACCGAGTCGGTAACGATGGCCGCGGATCGGGGTATCCCGATTCTCGAGGTGCCTCGCCACGACCTGGACCGTATGAGCGCCAACGGTTTACATCAGGGCATCGCACTGCAGGTGCCTCCATACGCCTACGCTCATCCGGAAGACCTGCTCGGCAGTGCCATGCGCGAAGCTCAACCGGCGCTGCTGGTGGCGCTCGACAACATTTCCGACCCTCGCAACCTTGGCGCGATCGTGCGGTCCGTGGCTGCTTTCGGTGGCCACGGCGTCCTGATTCCCCAACGTCGCTCGGCATCGGTGACTGCTGTCGCCTGGCGCACCAGCGCGGGCGCAGCGGCCCGCGTGCCGGTGGCCCGGGCCACCAACCTGAACCGGACCCTGGGGCAATGGTCCGGTGCCGGACTTTCGGTGATCGGCCTCGACGCCGACGGCGACACGCCCCTCGATGATCTGAATGCGGCCGGCCCGCTTGTGGTGGTCGTCGGGTCCGAGGGCAAGGGTCTGTCGCGGCTGGTGCGGCAGAATTGCGATGCGGTGGTGTCGATTCCGATGGCGGGCCGGACCGAGTCGCTCAACGCTTCGGTCGCCGCTGGTGTGGTGCTCGCCGAGATCGCCCGCCAGCGCAGACGTTAGTAGCGGCGTTAGTAGCCGCCAAGGTTTCGTCCCCGCGGTCAGACTATTTGGACCAGGGGTCGGCGCGCTGCCAGAGTGTGGGTAGATGCACTGACACGCCGTCGCGGTCGGCCAGTGTCGTCAGCACCCGCATCGTCACGTCGAGATCGTCGCCGGCATACGGGAGCGCCCGCAGCGGTTCGTTCAGCGGCTGGAAGAAATCGTCCCAGTGGATCAGCACCACCCGCCGCGCCCCGACCGCCCGGACGGTCTCATCCCAGTACCGCTGGATATAGCGGTCGGACTGGATGCCGAGCTGGCCGATGCCGAGATAGGTGACGTCGGCCCGTCGGCCGGCCAGCGCGCCGGGCAGGAAACCCGCGCTGCCCTGAATCAACAGTCGGCGGTCGCTGGGCCGGTGGTGCATCAGCATCGACCAGGTTTCACCGCAACGGTAGGCGGAAACTTTGGCGGGGGGAACGACCGGTGCGGTGATAGTGCCCGGGAAGCGATCCGGCGGGCAGTGCTCGGACTTGATGAGAGTCACACCGAAGGGCCCGATGTCCATCTCAGAACCGGGAGTCGCGACCACAATCCGATCTTCCGGCAGACCCTGTCCGCGAGCGATATTGGCCGCCGACGTCCCGCCCACGATGCTGGCTCCGGTGCGTTCGGCGACAACGGCGCTGTCCAGCGCGTGGTCGAAGTGGGTGTGCACCGGAACCACAGCAGCCAGTCGGTCGATGCCGGCACGGGCCAGCGATTCCTCGATACGGGCTTCCGAGGGAGTCAGCGGACGCAGGCCGACCTCAAGCAGACCCGGTCTGGAGAAGAAACCGTCGGTCAGCACGGCACAGCTGCCGTCGTCGACCAGCAGTGTGGACACTCCCATCCAGGTCAGCGTGACGGCGGCTCTCGGCTCGGCCTCGGGAACATCGAACAGATCCTGGTAGCGGTCGATATCGGGCCTACCGAACTTGAGCCGCATCAGACGAACGCCGCCAGTTCGACTCCGCCGGCCACTAGTTTGTCCCGCACGGCGGCGGCGATGTGGACCGCGCCGGGTGAATCTCCGTGCACACAGACCGACTCCGCGTCGACCCGGATAGCCGTGCCGTCGACGGCGGCGACCTTCCCGGACTGCACCATCCCCAGTGCCCGCTCGGCGATCAGGATCGGGTCACCCAGGACGGCGCCAGGTTGTCCGCGGGGCACCAGCGTGCCGTCCGGCCGGTAGGCGCGGTCTGCGAAGGCCTCGGCGACCGTCCGCAGACCCAGCCGACGGGCCTCGCAGAAGAACGCCGACCCGGCCGGGCCCAGTACCGGTAGACCCGGATCGACGGCATAGACCGCCTCGGCCACCGCCCTGGCCTGTTCACGATGGTCCACGATGGTGTTGTACAACGCTCCGTGCGGTTTGACATAGCCGAGTTCCGCGCCGCCGGCCCGGGCCAGAGCCCGCAGCGCCCCGATCTGGTAGACGACATCGGCGGTCAGTTCATCAGGGTCCACCTCGATTCGGCGGCGGCCGAAACCGGCGAGGTCGAAATAACCCACCTGGGCCCCGATCCGCACCCCGCGCCCGGCGGCGGCCCGGCAGGTACGGGCCAGGCCGACCGGGTTGCCGGCATGGAATCCGCAGGCCAGGTTCGCGCTGGTGACAATGTCGAGCATGGCGCCATCATCTCCGAGTTCCCACACCCCGAATCCCTCGGCGAGATCGGCGTTCAGATCGATGGATACCACCTACTCAGCCTAATCGGGGTCCGCCCGCCCGCGTGCTACGGGTTTTCGTCGTCTCCGATGAGCAATCTGACTGCCAGGTCGAGACGTTTGCTGACATCGTTGGCGGACGCTCGTCGGGTCAGCCACGCCAGCAGATTGGACAGCCAGACATCGGAGATGACCCTGGCGATGTGGTACTGGTCCCCAGTCGGCTCGCCGTCGCTCATCGCGCGGGCGAACATGGAGTCGATGATCTTCTCGACATGGTCCACCTCGCCGGCCGCCGAGGCATCGGCGAACACGTAGGCGCGGGTCATGGCCTCGGTGAGCAGTGGGTTGCGCTGCATCGCCCGGTTCAGCTTGCCAACCATGAAACTCAGCCGCTGATAAGGCGTTCCGCCGGGGACGGCGGCGCGGTCGGTTTTCGCGTCGATCCGCTCGAACTCCCGGCCCAGCGCGGAGACCAGAAGGTGCACCTTGGACGGGAAGTAGCGGTACAGCGTTCCGACGGCGACATCGGCGCGGTCCGCCACCGCCCGCATCTGGACGGCTTCGTATCCGCCCTTGGAGGCAATCGCCAGGGTCGCATCGAGGATCCGTTTTCGCCGCTCCCGTTGGGCCTCGGATCCCAATTCCGACTCGGTGAGGACCGACACCGGAACCACCTCCCGTGGCCGCGAACCGGACCCATCGCCGGACTTCCGCGCGGACGACGAGGCAGGCGACGACACTATTGCTCCCTTTGCGCACGCGGTGTGACGGCGGTGTGACCACTGTCGACTTGACGGTTCATCGCTGGCACTATTAGAACACGTTCTAGTGGGTTTCGACGCCTTTGGGAAGCCCCGCTGCCGACCCGAGGAGCCGCCGGTGACCGTCACCATCACAGACGAGAAGTCCGCAGCGCGGGATCTGGTGCGCAGCTGGGCGGCTGGTGCCGATACGCCCGCTGCGGTTCGCGATGCGAACAACGGCCGGCCCGATTCCATGCGGCGGGTGTATCGCGGCGTGGCCGAACTCGGGCTTTTCGACGTGGCGGTTGCAGAGGCGGACGGCGGTGCCGGCGGGTCCGCCGAGGATCTGTGCGCGATGGTCGAGGAGGCCGCTCGCGCCCTGATCCCCGGCCCGGTCGCGACCACCGCTCTCGCAACCCTGGTGGTGACCGATCCGGCGCTGATCCAGTCGCTGTCCTCCGGCGGCATTACCGCGGGAATGGCACTGGGCGGCGATCTACCCGAGTTGCGCGAGGACTCCGGCCGGGTGTCGGGTTCGGTTGCCTATGCGCTGGGCGCCGACGGGTCCGGACTGCTTCTGGTACCGATCGGCGATCACGTGCTGCTGGTCGACACCTCCGACCCCGGTGCGACCGTCGAGCCGCTCGAGGCCACGGATTTCTCCCGGCCGCTCGCCCGGGTGACCTTGGAGGCCGTCGCGGCTACCCGGCTGGCGGTATCGCGTCGGCGGTTCGATGATCTCGCGGCGACGGTGCTGGCGGCCGAGGCCGCCGGGGTGGCCCGCTGGGCCCTGGACGCCGCCGTCGCGTACGCGAAGGTCCGGGAACAGTTCGGCAAGCCCATCGGAAGTTTCCAGGCTGTCAAGCATATGTGCGCTGAGATGCTGCTGCGGTCCCAGCAGATCGCCGTCGCGGCCGCCGACGCAGCGGTCGCGGCGGCCGGTGACGATGATGACCAGCTGTCCATCGCCGCGGCGATCGCTGCCGCGGCCGGTATCGAGGCCGTGACCGCCAACGCCAAGGACTGTATTCAGGTTCTCGGCGGAATCGGGATCACCTGGGAGCACGATGCCCACCTGTACCTGCGTCGTGCCTATGGGATAGCCCAGGCGCTGGGTCGGTCGAACTGGACGCACCGGTTGGCGCAGCTGACGCTGGACGGTGTCCGGCGCGATCTGCAGATCGACCTGGCCTCGGTAGCGGAACTGCGTCCGCAGATCGCTGCCGCGGTGGCTGCGGTGGCAGACCTTCCCGAAGGCCGGCGCCAAGCCGCACTCGCCGACTCGGGGCTACTCGCACCGCATTGGCCCAAGCCCTACGGCCGCGATGCCGCACCCGCCGAGCAACTCCTCATCGACCAGGAACTGGCGGCTGCGGGGGTGAGCCGTCCCGACCTGGTGATCGGCTGGTGGGCCGTCCCGACGGTCCTGCAGGCCGGCACCCCGGACCAGATCGAGCGTTTTGTGCCCGCCACGCTCCGGGGCGAGATGACCTGGTGTCAGCTGTTCAGCGAGCCTGGGGCGGGTTCGGATCTCGCTGCCCTGCGTACCAAAGCCGTCCGGACCGACGGCGGCTGGATTCTCAATGGTCAGAAGGTGTGGACATCGGCGGCGCACAAGGCGGACTGGGGTGTCTGCCTGGCCCGCACGGATCCGGACGCCCCGAAACACCGGGGAATCACCTACTTCCTGGTCGATATGCGCGCCCGGGGGATCGTGATTCGGCCGCTGCGCGAGATCACCGGCGACGAGATGTTCAACGAGGTGTTCTTCGACGATGTCTTCGTGCCGGACGAGATGGTGGTCGGCGAGGTCAACGACGGCTGGAGACTGGCCCGGACAACCTTGGCCAACGAGCGGGTCGCCATGGCGCACGGCACCGCGCTGGGCAACCCGATGGAGCAGATGTTGCGCGACCTCGCCGGCCGGGACTCCGATCCGGCGATCACCGACCGGCTCGGCCGGCTCTTGGTGGCCGCCCAGGTGGGAACGCTGCTCGATCACCGCATCGCACAGCTAGCGGTTGGCGGCCACGACACCAGCGCCGAGGCCAGCGTCCGCAAACTCATCGGCGTCCGCTACCGGCAGGCCCTCGAGGAGTTCCGGATGCACCTCTCGCCCGGAGCCGGGATCGTTCTCAACCCGGCCGTTCAGAGCTTCCTGAACACCCGCTGCCTATCCATCGCCGGCGGCACCGAACAGATTCTGCTGACGATGGCCGGTGAGCGGCTGCTCGGGCTGCCTCGTTAGGCCCGCTCGCCGGAGGCCGGGGTGTTGCGGGGCCACCGGACTTGCGGTAGGCGCCGATTTGCCCTGTACTGGACTCAGCAGAGCGGCAATCCCGGGGGACGTCCTGCTGGTCTGGTCTATCGATGTGCCCCTGTTCAAGCGACGATCACCGACGGAGCCAGCACAATATGGCTGTACTGAAGCCGAAGTACGACGAACTGCAGTCGATTTACGACATATCGAACGAGTTCTTCGAACTGTTCCTGGGCCCGACGATGGGCTATACGTGCGGTTACTTCGAACGCGACGATATGACCGTCGACGAGGCCCAGAACGCGAAGTTCGACTTGGCACTGGGCAAGCTGAACCTGGAACCGGGGATGACACTGCTCGACGTCGGATGCGGCTGGGGCGGCGGTATGCAGCGGGCGATCGAGAAGTTCGACGTCAACGTCATCGGTCTGACGCTCAGCGAACGGCAGCAGGAATACGCCGTCGAGAAGCTGGCGAAGGTTCCAACCACCCGCACGGTCGAGGTGCGCCTGCAGGGCTGGGAAGAGTTTGACGAGAAGGTCGACCGGATCGTGTCGATCGGGGCCTTCGAGCACTTCGGCCACGACCGTTACGACGCGTTCTTCAGCAGATCCTATGACGCGTTACCCGCGGACGGGTCGATGCTGTTGCACACCATCACCGGAGTCAACCTCTCACACGGCCAGCAACTGGGCCTGAAAATGACCTTCGAACTGGCGCGGTTCGCCAAATTCATCATGACCGAGATATTCCCGGGCGGCCGTCTGCCGTCGGTGGAGATGATCGAGGACCGGGCCACGGCGGCCGGTTTCACCGTGGAGCGGGTGCAGATGATCGGCCCGCACTACGTGAAAACGCTTCAGGGGTGGGCCGCGGCGCTGGAGGCCCACCGCGACGAGGCCATCGCAGCCCAGTCGCAGGAGGTGTATGACCGCTACGACAAGTACCTCAACGGCTGCGTGCGGCTGTTCCGTGACGGTTACACCAACCTGGGGCAGTTCACCCTGCAGAAGTGATGTCGGCGGGCCGGCCGGGTCGGCAGCGTTCTCAGTCGTAGTTCACCTCGACGGAGTCCGATACCGGATGCGATTGACATGCCAGAATCAGGCCTTCGGCCAGATCATCGGGTTCCAGGATGTCGTTGGTCTCCATCTCGACATCGCCGTGGACCATGGTGGTCGCACAAGCTCCGCAATGGCCCTCGCGGCAGGAGAAGGGGGCGTCGATGCCGGCGGCGAGCAGGACGTCGAGCAATTTCTCGCCGCGAGGCCATGACACCGTATGGATCTGCCCGTCGACATGAACGACAGCGGTCGCCGGCTGGTCGGCACTCGTCACCGGTGATCAATCCCTCCCTCAACTAGAACACGTTATAGAAATGACAATACGATGAACTACCAGGTACGAGTTCCCGCTGCTCGACACAAATCGTAACGTGTTCTAGTCTGATGTGCAGTATCGCTCTCGTGGGAGGCAACCAGTGACGTCCATTCAGCAACGTGATGCGCAGACCGTTCTGGGCGCCATCGATGCCCTCCTGCCTCGTCTTGGCCAACGTGCCGAGGAAGCCGAACGGCTACGTCGTCTCCCAGCGGCTAATATCGCCGATCTCGAGGACGCCGGGTTCTTCAAGATGCTCCAGCCTCAACAGTGGGGCGGCCTGCAGTGCGACCCCACGCTGTTTTTCGAGGCGGTCCGTCGGATCGCCAGCGCATGCGGCTCCACCGGGTGGGCCGGCGGCATCCTCGGCGTCCACAACTGGCATCTGGCCCAGTTCGATCAGCAGGCGCAGGATGACGTGTGGGCAGACGATGCGAGCGTCCGGATCTCCTCGTCCTATGCCCCGATGGGCGCGGGCACGGTGGTGGACGGCGGCTACCTGGTCAACGGAAACTGGCTGTGGTCGTCCGGCTGTGATCACGCCAGCTGGACCTTCGTCGGCGGTCCGGTGATTAAGAACGGCAGGCCGGTCGACTTCGGTAGTTTCCTCATGCCGCTGGGTGACTACCAGATCCGCGACGAGTGGAATGTCATGGGCCTCAAAGGCACCGGCAGCAACACGCTGGTAGTCAAGGATGTCTTCGTGCCTCGGCATCGGTTCCTGTCCTACGGCGCGATGAACGACGGGACCGCCGGTGGTCTGCAGCGCAACACCGCAGCGGTCTACCGGATGCCGTGGGGAACCATGCATCCGACGACGATTTCCTCTCCGATCGTCGGGATGGCCTACGGCGCCTACGCTGCGCATGTCGAGTATCAGGGCAAGCGAGTTCGCGCCGCGTTCGCCGGCGAGAAGGCCAAGGATGATCCGTTTGGAAAAGTGCGGATCGCCGAGGCGGCCAGCGATATCGACGCCGCCTGGCGACAGCTCAGCGGAAACCTTGCAGAGGAGTACGCACTGCTCTGCGATGGTAAGGAAGTCCCGATGGAACTGCGGGCTCGCGCCCGTCGTGATCAGGTGCGCGCCACCGGCCGGGCAATCGCTTCGATCGACCGCCTCTTCGAGGCTGCCGGTGCCACCGCTCTCAACAACGATCAGGCGCTGCAGCGGTTCTGGCGGGACGCCCATGCCGGTCGGGTACACGCCGCCAATGACGCCGAGCGGGCCTACGTGATGTACGGCAATCAGGAGTTCGGGCTGCCCCTCGGCGACACGATGGTCTAAGGAGGTCCCGGCAGCCATGACATCGTTCATCAGCGAGGCCCAGTCCCAACAAGCCCGGTCCCAACAAGCCCAGTCCCAGCACGAAATCACCTTCGAGTCGACATCACGGTTCGCGCAGGTGCATTCCGGCGACCGTGATATGCGTTTGCACTACCACGAAGCCGGGGAGGGCAAAGACCAGACCGTGGTGCTGCTGCACGGTGGTGGCCCCGGGGCGTCGAGTTGGTCGAACTTCGGCCGCAATATCGGAGTTCTGGCGCGGCACTTCCATGTGATCGCGATTGACCAACCCGGATATGGTCACTCCGATAAACACACCGAGCATGAGCAGTACAACCGTTACAGCGCCACCGCGGTTTTGGCGCTTTTCGACCAACTTGGCATCGAACGGCCTGCGCTGGTGGGCAATTCACTGGGCGGTGGCACCGCGGTGCGATTGGCCTTGGACGCTCCGGAGCGGGCCGGTCGGCTGGTGCTGATGGGCCCGGGCGGGCTGTCGGTGAATCTGTTCTCCCCCGATCCGACCGAAGGGGTGAAACTTCTTGGCCGCTTCACCGCCAATCCGACCCGGGAGAATATGGAACGGTTTCTGCGGATCATGGTCTACGACCAGAAGCTGATCACGCCGGAACTCGTCGAGGAACGTTTTGCGATCGCCAGCACACCGGAGGCGCTGGCGGCCTCGCGCGCCATGGGAAAGTCGTTCGCCGGCGCTGATTTCGAGCTCGGGATGATGTGGCGCGAGGTGTACAAACTGCGGCAGAGGGTGCTGCTGATCTGGGGCCGCGAAGACAGGGTCAACCCACTCGATGGAGTGCT
>CAZGPT010000054.1:0-4848 GCA_964527015.1 uncultured Mycobacterium sp.
GCCGGTATTCGCCCTTGGTGCGGCGGGTGATCACCTGGTAGGTGGCGATGGTGACTGGACGGATCTCTTTGCGCTCGCCGGAGTACTCGCCGATCTCCTCCTCGGTCAGCGAGGTCCGCGCGATCAGTTCCCGCTTCCACTGCCGGCCGGCGACGGTGTTGGTGACCAGGATCAGGGTGGTTGCCCCGGCTTTGGCCATGGCAGCCGCCCCCACGATGGTCTTGCCCGCCCCGCAGGGCAGCACGACCACACCCGAACCGCCGGCCCAGAACGAATCCGCCGCCATCTGCTGGTAGTCGCGCAGTTCCCAGCCGTCCTGCATCAACTCGATGGGGTGGGCCTCGCCGTCGACGTAGCCGGCGAGGTCCTCGGCCGGCCAGCCGATCTTGAGCAGCATCTGCTTGACCCGTCCCCGTTCGCTGGGGTGGACGACCACGGTGTCGGGGTCCAGGCGAGCCCCCAGCATCGGGGTGATCTTGCGGTGGCGCAGCACCTCTTCGAGAACCGCTCGGTCAAGGCTCACCAGGCAGAGGCCGTGGGCGGGGTGTTTGACCAGTTGAAGCCGTCCGTACCGGGCCATCGTGTCGACGATGTCCACCAGCAGTGGCTGCGGCACCGCATAGCGGGAGAAGCTGACCAGGGCATCGACCACCTGCTCGGCGTCGTGCCCGGCGGCACGGGCGTTCCACAGCGCCAACGGAGTGATCCGGTAGGTGTGCACATGCTCGGGTGCGCGCTCGAGTTCGGCGAACGGTGCGATGGCGGCCCGCGCGGACCCGGCCTGCGGATGGTCGACCTCCAGCAGAACCGTTTTGTCGCTCTGCACGATCAATGGGCCCTCGGTCATGCGTCCATTATCCGGACTCGGCCGACATCACGGAGGTGACCCGGTGCACGGTGAACTCGCGTGGCCTGCCCTGCGCCGGATCCCAGGCCGTCAACCGCCCACCCTGAACGGCCAGCGGCCGGACCACGCGCTGGGTGGCAACCCCGGCGGCGTCGACGTAGCCGATCAGCACATCGGTTCCGAGCGCGGCCGCCTGCCGAAGTAACGCCATCGCGACACCCGGATCCATCCGGACCTCGCCCAGCGGTGCCGATTGCACCCGCCGCAAGACCGACACCATGGTGGTGAGGCTATCCGGGTTGGGCTTGGATGATCCGCGCAGCACGCGGCGCAATGGATTGGCCGGCACCCGGGTCCCCCGCCGGCGCAGGTCGACGATCGCCCCGGACTGATCCTCCGCCGCCGGTGCGAAACCGCCGTGCCGCAGCGCGGCGAGCACATCAGCGATCGGGGCCGGAGAGACCGCCACCGTCGGTGCCAGGAGGCGCATGTGAAGCCCGGCCATTTTGGGCGCGGACACCGCGTGGGAGAGCAGAACGGGGTCGTCGCAGCGTACGAAGGAGGACGCCATGCCCACTCTGAGCTGTCCGTGGCGGCGAGATACGTCGTTGATCAGATAGCTCAGCCCCTGCGGGACCGGCGTCTTGGAGTGCTTCTCGAAGAACCGCTGCAGCCCGTCGGCGGTGCGCCCGGTGTCGAGGGCGTGGCGAACGGACTGTTCGCTGACCCGGTAGACCATCGCCGCACCCGCCGACTCGACGGTGGCCACCACGTCGAGCTCATCGGCCAACTCCCGTTTCAGCGGACCCGGTACGACCACCGTCAGATCCGCCTGGACCAGAAAATGGTTGATCGGTTCGGGCAACGCCTTGGTCATCGCGGCGAATGCCGCTTCCTCGCCGTTGTCCAGCAGTGCGCGAGCCGGTGAGCTCAACGCGTCGCGGCCGGTCAGGCCCACCGCGTGCGCCTCATCGAGCAGGTTCCCGATTGGTCCGGGCTGCAATCGCGCCGACCATCGCGGCCGTCGCCAAATCAGCGCCGCAGATGCGCGCGCGCCGTCCACCCCGGCGCCGGCCGGCAATTCGGCGAGTAGCTCCAGCAGTAGCCGCCGGTCCCAGGGGGCTGCCGTGGAGTAGAGCGAATCCGACAGTGCCGCATACGGTTTACCGTCCGGCCCACGGCTTCCCACCAGGCCGGGTCGGGATGGTAATTCCAGCCAGGTGGTGGCCAACTGGAGCCAGCGGGATGCGGCCGGTGCCTCCAGGAACCGGTCGGCGGACACCGTCGGAGCCCAGTGGCTCTGGGTCTGGTCCGGTGCCGATTCCTCGGGCACGCCGCTGGCGATCAGGCCGGCTGCGGCTGCGAGTTCCAGGATCAGTCCCAGCCGCGGTTCGTCGATCCCGGTCGCTTTGCCGAGCCGCTTGGCTTCCCGCACCCCGAGTCCGCCGCTGCGCAGTTCGGAAACCGGTGCCGCCGAAAGGTTCGCCAGAACGGTCTCGAACTGCCGCATCAGTTCGAGGGCCGCGCCGGCGGCCGAGGCGTCCACATCCTTGGCGGTGGTGGTGACAGCCACCGGATCGGGCGGGGTGAGCCCTGCCGGGCCGGGCTGTTCGCCTCGCAGGATTTGTCCCACCTCGCGGGGCAGAACCACGGTCTCGTCATCCAGATGCCGCAGCAGTCCGGCGGCCAGCAGTCTTTGCACCGGGCGGTCGGCGGGTGTTCCAGCCGCGGCGTCGCGGGTGCGGCCCACCGGCGAGCCGAGCATCAGACGGTCGAGCAGATCGCGGGCCGGGTCGTCGAGATCGTCGAGCGCGGCGACCAGGTCGGTGATGGACCGTTGTTGACCCTCCATCGCCACCTGACCCGGATACCAGGGCAGTGCCGCCGCGGCCTCGGCCGGCACCCGGACCTCCTCGTCGCCCCAGACCAGGGCCCGTTCCCGCAACTCGTCCAGCGCATCGAGGACCGCCGGACCGGGCGCACGCTCGCCGATCAGCGATACCAACTCGGCGACGGGGACGGCAGCGTGGTCGGCTCGCAGGATCAGCAGTGCGTCGAGCACGGCCAGGCGCAGGAAGTCCAGATCGTCGGCGGCGGCTTTGATGGACTGCCGCGAAGCCGCTCGGGAGGCCAGCGCCGCGATGCTGCCCGGTGCGGGCTGGGCGAGATCAGGCCGCGCGCCGAGCAGGCGGATCAGCCGCTCGTCGGGCAGGTTCGACAGCCACGAACCCAATGACACACTCCGGCGGGACGGAGTGGGCGGCGGAGCGGGATGAGCCGCGGGAGGATGAGCCATCGCCGACCAGGGTAAAACAACGGGCATGCGGGCGAGTTCGGCCCACAAGTGTCAGAATGAGAGGCGTGGCTGAGAACACGAACAAGCAGAGGTATATCGACAACGGCTGGCCGACCCGGGATCCGGACGACCACGCCGTAAGCGAACTGGCTGCAGACCGGGTGGGTCCGCTCTCCCCGTTCGGAGAGCTCGCCTTTCCGGTGCCCTCCTCGACCTTGCCCTATATCCACCCGGTAACCGTCGTAAACAGGTAGCAGTGACCGGCGGTCGCTCCGAAGTGCCGTCGCGCCGTCTGTCGCACCTCGATGACGGGGGAGCCGCTCGGATGGTTGATGTCGCTGCAAAAACCGCCACTGCCCGCAGTGCGACGGCCTCGGGCACCGTGCGCACCACCGCCGAGGTAATCGGGATGATCGCCTCAGGCGGACTGCCGAAGGGGGATGCCCTGGCCACCGCGCGGGTGGCCGGAGTGCTGGCCGCAAAACGCACCAGCGAACTGGTGCCGCTGTGCCACCAGTTGGCGCTGACCGGTGTCGATGTCGACTTTCGTATCGGAGCCGACCGGGTCGACATCACCGCCTCGGTGCGCACCACCGACCGCACCGGAGTGGAAATGGAAGCGCTGACCGCGGTGACAGTGTCAGCGCTCACGGTGTACGACATGATCAAAGCCGTCGACCCGGCCGCCCGTCTGGACGGTATTCACGTCGTGCGCAAGGAAGGCGGCCGCAGCGGGGTCTGGACGTCGCAGCAGTGAGCGGGTCAGCCAGGGTGATCGTTGCCTCCACGCGTGCCGCCGCCGGCATCTACGACGATTGCTGCGGGCCGATCATCGCCGACTGGCTCACCGCCCGCGGCTTCGGTGTGCCTGGGCCGAAGGTGGTGGCCGACGGTCCGGAGGTGGGGCGGGCGCTGCGGGCGGCGGTCAACGAGGGCGTCGATGTCGTCATCACCTCCGGTGGTACCGGTATCTCACCCACCGATGCCACCCCCGAGGCCACCCTAGAGGTCGTGGACCGCCAGATTCCCGGCTTGGCCGACGCAATCCGCCGGTCCGGGCTACCGAAGGTTCCCACCGCGGTGCTGTCCCGGGGGGTGTGCGGGGTGGTCGGCCGGACGCTGGTGGTCAACCTGCCCGGGTCGGCCGGCGGTGTCCGCGATGGACTGAGTGTCCTCGCCGAGGTGCTCGACCATGCCTTGGACCAACTGGCCGGGGGAGATCACCGGTGACGCGGATTGTGCGCGCCGCGGTCACGGGGGATGCGCTACGACTGTCCGAGCACGAGGAACTGGTCGCTTATCGGGCGTCCGGCGCGGTGGTCGGGTTCTGCGGTGTGGTCCGCAACCACGACGGCGGCCGCGAGGTGATGCGGCTGGATTACTCCGCCCACCCGCATGCCGAGCAGATTCTCTTCGAGGTGCTCGCGGAGGCCGCCGCCGATGCGTCCGGGGTGCGTGCGATCGCGGCCAGCCATCGGGTCGGGAGCCTGCAGGTCGGCGAGGCTGCCCTGGTAGTCGCCGTCTCGGCGGACCATCGGGCGGCGGCATTCAACACGTGCGCGCGGTTGGTCGACACCGTCAAGGAGCGGCTACCGGTGTGGAAGCACCAGTTCTTCGCCGACGGAACCGATGAGTGGGTGAACAGCGCCTAGGGTGCCGGTGTCGGGTCGGCAGCCTCGGCCACCAGCGCCGGGTCCGCCACCAG
>CAZGPT010000054.1:4948-6221 GCA_964527015.1 uncultured Mycobacterium sp.
GCCACCAGCGCCGGGTCCGCCACCAGTGCCGGGTCCGCAACGGGCGCCAGCGCGGGGTCGACGGCAGGTGCGGTCGGCGCCTCGGCCACCAGTGCCGGGTCCACCGCGGGGGCCAATGCCGGGTCGGCTGCCGGGTCGACAACCAAGCTTGGGGCCGTCGACGCGTCGCCGGGGATCGGCGCGGTGAACCTTCGCTGGCCGAGCGCGACGATCAGTTCGTCGCGGTCGATCTCATCGTTCCTCAGGGCCTGCCACAGATCCTTGATATAGGACACGTTCGGGTTGGACGCCGGTCCGACCGGTTCGGCGGAGGTGCCCGGCGGCAGGCTGTCGGGACTCGGCAGGTGCGGTACGCCTGTCGGTAGCTGGTCCGAAGCGACCGCCACGACATCGCCGGCCGGGGTGGCCGGGGTGGCAGGGGTGGCTGAGTCCCCCGGCGCCGCCGTATCCGCCGGCGGCACGGCCGGATCGGCGGGGGCAAGCGGGACTTCGCCGGGCAGGCTGGCCTGCACAATCGTCATACCGGGCGCCGCCGGGTCGCCCGGGGCACCTATCTCGTCCGGTGCGACCCTCGTCTCAGCGATGGTGATGATCTCGGGCTCCGGAGCCTGCGGAGCCGCGAACGGGTCCGGCAGGGCGGGGGCTGGGGCGTCCTGCAGGTCGGCAGGGGCCGCGGGAGGTGGGGTGTCCAGAGCTGAGGCCGGTGCGGGCACCTCGGCTGGGGCGGGGGCGTCTGCGGGGGCATCGAGTGGGACCGCCGCCACGTCGTTCTCCGGGGTTTCGGTGGCCGCAGCGGTGTCGGCAGCTTCCGTGGGGGCGCTGCGCGGCGTCGGCCCGGACAGTCCACGACCGCAGGACGGCCATGCGCCCTTGCCCTGTCCGGCGAGAACCTTTTCGGCGATCACGATCTGCTCATCGCGAGTCGCCAGGTAGGCCGCCGATGCGAACTCGCCGCCACCGTAGCCGAGCCAGGTGCTCGGCGCGAACTGCAGGCCGCCGTGGTAGCCGTTGCCGGTGTTGATGGCCCAGTTGCCGCTGGACTCGCAGTTGGCGACGGTGTCCCATTCGGAGTCGGTGGCGGCCTGTGCCTGGGCGGCGAGTCCGATGCTGCCGCTGCTCAGAACAGCGCCGGTGAGGGCGATCTTGGCGATCCCGACGGAGGAGGTCGTGGGCTTGCGGTGCCGTCCGCTCATGAATCGGTCCTCTCTTGGGCACGCCCGCTTCGGGGCGCGCCTGCGCGGTCAGTTGCGTTGTCGGGCGTATTCAACGTGTC
>CAZGPT010000054.1:6321-10798 GCA_964527015.1 uncultured Mycobacterium sp.
TTCAACGTGTCGTCGTACCGACCGCTCGGCGGATCGAATCCGGCGCGGGGAGCGGAAGGGACCCGCCATCGGGGGCGGGCCAACGGCAACGGTAGTGG
This sequence comes from uncultured Mycobacterium sp., assembly GCA_964527015.1. Taxonomy (GTDB): domain Bacteria; phylum Actinomycetota; class Actinomycetes; order Mycobacteriales; family Mycobacteriaceae; genus Mycobacterium. The sequence goes on from CAZGPT010000054.1 coordinate 6,420, forward strand.
GTCCTTACCGGTCCGTCACTTTTTAGGCAAACTGGTGTTTTCCCTGGTGGCAAATTCTAAAGAAACTCTAAAACCGCAGTATTGACACTGCTCGGGCCATGTCTTTATCTGCTCGTGGCCACGCCGTGATGGCTCCGTGATGTGACCTAAGTCACGACTAACCGCCCGCGAATGGGGGCAGAACATCCAGGGTTTGGTTGGCCTGCAGCACAGTTCGGCTGTCGCGAACCGCGATCCCGTCGCAGAGGAATGTGCACTTGCGTAACACTAGTGCCATTTCTTCACTCTGACCACTCAGTTCACGGACGAGGTCGGCTACCGTCGCTCCCGGTTGCAGGGTCTGGGCCGAGGAATCCGTGCCGGCGGCAGCGCGGGCCGCAGCAAAGAACCGTACGGTGATCCGGGTCAGGGTGGTGATCTCAGTCATAGTCAGCCCCCGATTGCACTCATGGGACGGTGCGGCTGAACGAAACCGGGGTCGTTGATGCCGTGCCCGGCCGCCTTCTGCCACATTGCGGTCCGCCAGGCCAGTTCGATGTCGGAATCATGCGCGCCGTTTCGTAGCAGCGTCCGCAGGTCGGTTTCGGCCGTCGCGAACAGGCAATTGCGAACCTGGCCGTCGGCGGTCAGTCGGGTCCGGTCGCAGGCCGAGCAGAACGCATCGGAGACCGAGGAGATGATGCCGACCGTGGCGGGGCCGCCGCCGACCCGCCACAGTCGGGCGGGCGCCGATCCGCGCGGGGCCGTATCGGGGCTGAGATCGAAAATCCCGCGCAATGCCGTGACGATCGCGTCGGCGGTCAGGGCGGCATCACGGCTCCACTGGTGATCGGCATCGAGCGGCATCTGTTCGATGATCCGCAACTGATAGCCGTGTCTGAGGCAGAACCGAAGGAGTTCGACAGCGTCGGTGAGGCCGGTGACCGGATCGAGGACAGCATTGACTTTCACCGGCGTCAGTCCGGCATGTGCCGCGGCGGTGAGGCCGTCGAGGACGGCGTCGAGGCGGTCCCGCCGGGTGATGGCCGCGAAATGTGTCGCATTGACGGTGTCCAGCGATACGTTCACCCTGTCCAGTCCCGCGGCGGCCAGTCCAGTGGCCCGCTGCGCCAACCCGACCCCATTGGTGGTGAGCGCGATCTCGGGCCGGGGTCGCAGTAGCCCCGTTGCGGCCACCACGTCCTCGAGCCGCCGATACAGCAGCGGTTCGCCGCCGGTGAACCGCACGCTGGTGACTCCCAGTCGGGTGACCGCCAGTCGCAGCAGGCGGACCAGTTCATCGAAGTTGAGCAGTTCCTCCCCGGGGAGCCAGTCGAGGCCGGCGGCCGGCATGCAGTAGCCGCACCGGAGGTTGCACCGATCAGTCAGGGAGACGCGAAGATCGGTGGCAGCCCGGCCGAAGGTGTCGCGCAGTGGACCGTGCCGGGGCATCTCTGCGGCCGGTGACTGATCGTCCTGCCGGACCGTCGGCAAGCCCAGGGTGGTGACGGTCATGCCCGGCCCTGGACGTGCATCCAGTCCTCCGCGCCGTCGACCGGCACTATCTCCTTACCCAATGGCATGAGCGAGACCGGGATCAGCTTCAGGTTGGCCAGCGCCAGTGGGATGCCGACGATGGTGATCGCCATCGCGAAGGCACTGAGCAGGTGTCCGATCGCCAGCCAGATTCCGCAGAGCAACACCCAGATCACATTGCCGATCAGTGCCCCGGGGCGGGCCCCCGGTTTGTCGACTACGGTCCGGCCGAAGGGCCATAGTGCGAACATCGCGATGCGCGCCGACGCGAAACCGAAGGGGATCGTGACGATCAGGAGAAAGCAGACCAGCGCGGCCAGCAGATAGCCGATGGCGAACCACAGACCGCCGAAGACCAGCCAGATGATGTTCAGGATCAGTCTCATGCGCTCCTCCAGCGGTATGCCAATCCTACCGATCCCAAAGTGGCCTACTTCCCCGGCCGGGGCTTTGAGTAGGATCGTCGACGCGTCCTGCCCCGGGCGTTCCGTGACGTCAGACAAGCAGGTGAGCCAGGTGCCGACCGGCAAGGTGAAATGGTACGACGCCGAGAAGGGCTTCGGCTTCCTATCCCAGGAGGAGGGGGAGGACGTCTACGTGCGTTCCTCGGCACTGCCCGGGGGCGTCGAAGGGCTCAAGGCCGGTCAGCGGGTCGAGTTCGGGCTGGCTACCGGCCGGCGCGGCCCGCAGGCGTTGAGCGTCAAGCTCATCGACCCGCCGCCCTCCTTGTCGCGGACGCGCCGCGAGGCCGCCCCGGCCGCCGAACACAAGCACAGTCCTGACGAACTGCACGGCATGGTCGAAGACATGATCACCCTTCTGGAGAGCGCGGTGCAGCCTGAACTGCGCCGTGGCCGGTACCCGGACCGCAAGGTCGCCCGGCGTGTCTCTGAAGTGGTCCGTGCGGTCGCCGCCGAACTGGACGGCTGAACCGGCCCGGAGCTAATCCCACGCGAGACGTACCGACCACTCCGCGTGCGGCAGGTCGCGCAGTTCGCCGGTCTCGTCCTGCACCAGGGTCAGTAGTTGCACGACCAGGCCCACCACTCTGCCGCGCTGCGGATCGACCGTGGGCACGGTCACCGCGAGGCGGGTATCGGGACGGTAGGAAGCGGTGGTGGTGTTGCGCTCATCGGCGTAGACCTTTATTAGCCGCCAGGGCGCCCGGGCGATCTCGGATGGCACCGAAAGCTGCACGGGGTAGTCCTCGGTGACCGAAAGTCGTTCCTGCTCACTCTCTTTGATGCAATCGTTGAGGTTGATCACGTTGCAGTACAGGTAGGGACCCACCCGCACGGTCGTGCCGCGGGAGTAGGCACTGATCTGTGGCAGGGTGGACGCGGCGTTGTCCCGGGCGAGCCGCCAGGCACCGAATCCGGCGCCGGCAGCGGCCAGCACTACCAGAACTGCGAGCATCCAGGCCAGATGTCTCCTCATCGCTGCGATACCTCCGCGAGTCCCTCCGGTTCGGCGAGCACCGGTCGGTTCCCGCCGAAGCCGGGGATCAGTGAGGCGCCGCGGTAGCTGACGACGGTCTGCGCCAGGCCGGGAATGAGCAGCGCGGTAATCGCGGTGAAGCCCACCCACAACTCGGTGTAGACCAGCACCCCGATCGCACCGCCCAGCACCCAGGCCAGTTGGAGTACCGACTCCGAACGGCCGAACGCCGATGCGCGGGACTCCTCGGGGAGATCGTCTTGCAGCGACGCGTCGAGCGATGCCTTGGAGATCGCGCTGGCGCCTGAGGTGACGAAGGTGGCGGCCGCCGCGACGATCAGGTTTCCGGTCACCGCGGTCGCGAGTGCCATCACTGAAACAGCGATGGTGGCCCGCACCACCAGCACGGTGGGCCTGCCCAGTTGCAGCCTGGCAGCGGTGAAGTTCCCGGCGAAATTGCCCAGCCCCGCTGCCACCCCGATCATGCCGAGAATGCCCAACTGCACCCAGCCGCTGGCATCCTGGGCCTTGGCCACGAATGCCGGGTACAGGAACAGGAAGCCCACCATCGCCTTGATGGTGCAGTTTCCCCACAGCGCGGTGATGATATTGCGGCCCAGTGGCTGTCGGCGCGGCCCGGTCGTGATGACGCGGGTGGGCTCCTCGTCGAGCCAGTCCCACTCCCCGCCACGTCCGTGATAGGTCAGGGTGGCCGGGACCTCGCCCTCGGTGACTTCGACCCAACGCGGAATCCGCATCGTCAGCGAGGCGCCGGCGAGGGTTACGAACACCACGACGAACAACGCACCGGGCAGGTTCAGCAGGCTGGAAAGGGTGTACTCCACCGCCGCCGCGATCCCCCCGCCGACGACCGTGCCGCCGATCAGACCGAACATCGTCAGCCGGGAATTGACCCGCACCAGGTCGATGGTCGGTGGCATCACCCGCGGTGTGACGGCACTGCGCAACACCGAAAACGACTTGGACAACACCATCATGCCCAGCGCACAGGGATAGAGCACCCAGGACGGGTAGCTTCCGGTCGCACCGTCGTAATTTGAGATCAGCACCACCGCCAGCAGGGTTCGCAGTAGGAACGACATCGCCAGGGCTCCGCGGCGGCCATGCTGGAGGCGGTCCAGCGCCGGGCCGATCAGCGGTGCGATTACCGCGAACGGGGCGATGGTGATCAGCAGGTACAGCGCCACTCGGCCCTTGCTCTCGCCGGTGGCCGCCGCGAAGAACAAAGTGTTGGCCAGAGCCACCGCCATCGCGGAGTCGACAGCGAAGTTGGCGACCGTCGGCCAGGTCAGGGCTGTCAGACCGGACTTGTCGGCGCCGTCGGCAGTCGCAGCCCGGTGCACCATCGAGTACATCCGTGAACCCACCTCGGCGGCCGCGCGGGTGACACCGGCGCGTTCGGCGCC
>CAZGPT010000054.1:10898-19729 GCA_964527015.1 uncultured Mycobacterium sp.
ACATCCGTGAACCCACCTCGGCGGCCGCGCGGGTGACACCGGCGCGTTCGGCGCCGGAACCGGAATCCGATTCCGGATCGCGGTGAGGATCGCGGTGGGGATCGCGGTGGGGATCGCGGTGGGGATCGCGGTGGGGATCGCGGTGGGGATCGTGGTACCGATCGCGGTAAGCGCGCCGCCGGGAGCCCAGCGGGGGTAGATAACGGTTGCCGCCGGGATTGGACTTCGTACCAGGGCGCGAGGTGTCACGAGTTCCGGGACCGTCGGCCGGATCGGCGCGGTAATCCGGTTCATCGCGCGGGTAGTTCGCCATGCCCGGATGTTGGCGGCGCGGCCCACCGGGCCGGGCCGGCGGACCGGCGCCCGGGTGAGTACGCCGTCGTCCAGACACGGTGTTGATTGTCCCCCATGATCCCGGCCGGGCGTGGGCAGCCGACCGGTGTGGCTGGGCCGATCCCCGGTGAGGCAAGATTGTTGGCAATGGATACTTCGACCGACACCCGCGATCCCGGGCCGACGGCCCCCCCGGCTGAGCCGTCGGCCCAAGTTGCGGCGCTGCTGGCCGGTGCGGTGGAACAGGCTCGCGCGGCGATCATCGAGTTCAGCGGTGACACGGTGGGGGACTACCTGGGTGTCGGCTACACCGATGAGGCCTCGGCGACCCATCGTTTCCTGGCCGCCCTGCCGGGGTATCGGGGCTGGCAGTGGGCCGTGGTGGTGGCGGCCTGTCCGATGTCCGACCACGCCACCATCAGCGAGGTGGTTCTGGTTCCGGGTCCAACGGCGCTGCTGGCTCCGCCGTGGGTGCCGTGGGATCAGCGCGTCCAGCCCGGCGATCTGGGTCCGGGCGACTTGCTGGCGACGCTGCCCGACGATCCGCGGCTGGTGCCCGGTTTCGTCGCCACCGGCGACCCGCTGATCGACGACACGGCGGTGGAGGTCGGATTCGGCCGCCGTCAGGTGCTGAGCAGCTTCGGCCGAGACGACGCGGCCCAGCGTTGGCATGACGGCGACTACGGCCCCGAAGCCGCGATGGCCCGGTCCACCAAGCGGGTGTGCCGCGATTGCGGGTTCATGGTGCCGCTGGCCGGGGCGCTGGGAATCAGGTTCGGGGTCTGCTGCAACGAGCAGTCCGCCGACGGGCACGTCGTGGACTTCTTTTACGGCTGCGGGGCCCACTCCGACACCCCGGCCCCAATGGGATCCGGGTCACCCAGGCACGAGCCCTATGACGATGGTGTGGTCGAGGTCGTCGAGTTGCCCCCCGCCGCGGAGGAAGCCGCTGAGGAAGCCGCCGAGAATCCCGCCGCCGTCGAAGCGGACATCTTGGGGACCCCGGGCGACGGATCGACGAAGCCTGGCGCTGTCGAAGGCTAGCTGCCCTCGGCCGCAGCCTTGATCCGGGCCAGCGAGAGGTTCATCCCCTCTAGGAGTTCTTTCTCGAATTTGTCGACACCGCCGAGTGCGGCCTTGGTCGCCGCGGCCGAGACCGCGGTCACACCGTTCTCGGCATGCCGGGACTCGATGAGCCGTGTGCCGGTTGCAGTCGGCTCCAATTCGTAGGTCCAGACCGTGTGGTTGATATCGACGCGAAATGCCAGCTTGCGATCCGGGATCACCTCGGTGATCGTCGATGTGGTCGGCCAGAACAGCATGCCGTGCCGGTTGAGGTTCAGTGTCCGCGTACCCGGGCGGATCGGCCCGAGGGCTTTCATCTTCCGGCACTGCGGACTCCACTGCGGCATCCGATTGAGATCCGAGATCAGGCTCCACACCGTGGCCACCGGGGCGTTGATGTCGATCTCGGCTTTCAGAAGTGGGGCTGCCATGGTTCTCCTTCTTCGGTCACTGTTGCCTGCTCTGTTCCAACCCACTCTGGGCGCCGCGCGCACCGCGCCGAGCCGCAGAGCGCTGCCATAGGAAAACCGACGCGCCGAAGATGCTCACGCCGAGACCGGCGACGGTCACCGGCCGCCAACTCTCCAGCGCCGGCACGGCGAACGCCGCCACGGCCGCGACTATCCAGAACAGCACTCCGGCGCCGATGACCGGCCGCGGATCCAGCAAGGCGGCGGGCAACCCGGGTAGGGCCTGCCCGGAGGTGGACGGGGGGGACGGGGGGCGCATTGCGCTCACCGTAACCGACCGGGCGTGGGCGTACGTTAGCGCCCATGGTGGCTGTCATCGATATCACCGACCCCGGTGACACGCGGGTCGACGACTTCCGCGACCTCAACAGCATCGACCGTCGGCCCGACCTGCCGGCCGGCAAGGGACTGGTGATCGCCGAGGGGGTGCTGGTGGTCAGGCGAATGCTGATATCCCGGTACGCCCCGCACGCCTTCCTCGGCACCGACCGCCGGCTGGCCGAGTTGGACGCGTATCTGCCGGCTGACCCCGGTGCCGGCGAGACACCGTTCTACCGGGCGGATGCCGAGGTGATGGCCCAGGTGGTGGGTTTCCACCTGAACCGCGGTGTGCTGGCCGCTGCCCGCCGTCCGGCGGAGCTCGCCGTCGCCGATGTGGTGGCCGGGGCCCACACGGTCGCTGTCCTCGAGGGGGTCAACGACCACGAGAACCTCGGCGCAATGTTCCGCAATGTCGCCGGGCTCGGAATCGACGGGGTGGTCTTTGGTACCGGGTGTGCCGACCCGTTGTACCGGCGAGCGGTCCGGGTGTCGATGGGACACGCGCTGCTGGTGCCGTTTGCCCGTGCGAGTCAGTGGCCCGCAGACCTGGAATTGCTCCGCGACACCGGTTTCCGGCTGCTGGCGATGACCCCCGATCCGCGGGCCCGCGCCCTGGCCGATGTGCTGGGCACGCTCACGGCCGATAAGGTCGCGATCCTGGTGGGTGCGGAGGGGCCGGGCCTGACCGAGACCGCGATGCGGGCCAGCCACACGCGTGTGCGCATACCGATGGCGCGCGGCACGGACTCGCTCAACGTCGCCACCGCGGCGGCGCTGGCCTTCTATGAGCGCGCCCGGCAAGCCGGCGGGACCGGACGGATAACCTGACCCGATGCCTGACGACTCGACACCCTGGGGAACAGGGCTGACCGTCGCGGCCTTCGTCGGTGCGGTCACGGCGGCGGCCATCGTGGTGCTCACTCTAGGGATGACCCGTGTGCATCCTGTGGTGTCGATCGGGCTGAACCTTGTCGCGGTCGGCGGACTTGCGCCGACGCTGTGGGACTGGCGCAGTCAGCCTGTCCGACGATGGTTCGCCCTCGGCGCGGCGGCCGGGGTGGCCGTCGGTTGGGTGGTGACGCTGACGCTGATTATTCGCTAGCGGTCGCCGCCGGTGCGCACACCGAGCAGAACGTCCTCCCAGGCCGGAACCTCGGCCTTTCGCTTGGCGCGCTTGGCCGGAGCGGGTCGTGAGGCTGCGGTGGTCCCGGTGGTTCCAGTGGTCGCCTCCGCCGAGGGCGGGGTGACCTGTTCGAATTCCAATTGGGTCAACGGTGCGACTCGACGCAGTGGACGTTCGAACTCCGGGTCGATCAGCTCGCTGGCCGCCTCGTCTACCGCCGTTACGGTGCCGCCGTGCGCACCCGGCGTGAACCGGAAGTGCGCGTTGTTCTCCGAAAGACCGGCCGGCCAGCACATCCGGACGGTCCACCGGCCGTCGTCGGTGCGCCAGGCGTCCCAGTTGGTGGATTCCGCGCTGAGTCCGCGCTCGGCCAGGGCCGAGGTGACGGTCTCCAGCAGTGTCTCGACCGCGGGTCCATCGGCCAGCACGGGGTGGGCCGCGGTCGCCAACTCTGCGGCGCGTTGCCGTTCGAGTAGCACCGGGTGGGCGAAGCGCTCAATCTTGGAGGTGTCCATCCCGGAGGATTGGGCGACCTCCTCGACTGATGCGCCGGCCCGGATTCGCGACTGGATGTCCCTGGGACGTAGCACGCCTTTGACCTCGTTGTCTTTTGGGTTCTGGACCAGTCCGGCGCGGTCGCCGCGCACCGCGGCACGCAACCGGTCATCGACCCGGATGAGGAACTTGTCGGCCGGGTCGCCACCTTCGCAGATGACGTGTTTGCCATCGACATCGAGCCCGATAAGACAGAGTTCCCGCATGTCGACCTCCTTGTTTGGACTGTAACCCAGACCGGGGCGAGGTAACGGAAAGGACACGCCCGTGCGCCGGGGATCAGAGGCGTTCGACGACCCAGTCGACACAGTGTGTCAGCGCGGTTACGTCATCGGGCTCGATTGCCGGAAACATCGCCACCCGAAGCTGATTGCGCCCCAGCTTGCGGTACGGCTCGGTATCAACGATGCCGTTGGCCCTCAGCACGGCGGCGACGGCGGCCGCGTCGACCTCGTCGGTGAAGTCGACGGTGCCGACCACCTGGGAGCGCAGCGCGGAATCGGTCACGAACGGGGTGGCGAACGCGGCGGCCTCAGCCCAGGAATACAACCGCGACGAGGAGTCCGCGGTCCGGTTGACCGCCCAGTCCAGACCGCCTTTGGCCAGCATCCAGTCGAGCTGCTCGGCCATCAGTACCAGGGTGCCGATCGCCGGAGTGTTGTAGGTCTGGTTCTTCAGGCTGTTGTCCACGGCGATCGGCAGGGACAGGAAGTCGGGCACCCAGCGGCCGGAGGCCGCGATCGCCTCGATGCGGGCCAGTGCGGCCGGGGAGAGAACGGCCAGCCACAGTCCGCCGTCGCTGGCGAAATTCTTCTGTGGCGCGAAGTAGTACGCGTCACACTCGGTGATGTCGACCGGCAGTCCACCGGCTCCGGAGGTGGCATCGATCAGCACCAGCGCGTCGCCGGCGCCCTCGGGCCGGCGGACACCGACCGCGACGCCGGTCGAGGTCTCGTTGTGTGCCCAGGCAATGGCGTCGACCGCGGGATCGGACCGCGGAGCCGGAGCGCTGCCGGCGTCCGCCTTGACCACGATCGGCTCCCCGACGAACGGGTTGGCCGCCACCGCGGAAGCGAACTTCGAGCTGAATTCACCGTAAGTCAGGTGCAGGGACCTGCTCTCGATGAGACCGAAGGCGGCGGCGTCCCAGAACGCCGTCGCGCCGCCGTTGCCGAGGATCACCTGGTAGCCCTCTGGGAGGGAGAACAGCTCCCGCACCCCCTCGCGCACCCGGCCGACCAGATTCTTGACCGGCGCCTGCCGGTGTGAGGTGCCGAACAGTGCGGTGCCGGCGGCGCTCAATGCCGTCAGCTGTTCGGGCCGAACCTTGGATGGGCCGCATCCGAAGCGGCCATCGGTCGGCTTGAGGTCGGCGGGGATCGTCAGTCGGGCGAGGTCGGCCATACCCCAAGCCTAGGATCCGAGGCCCCCGCAGCCGAAATCGAGGCGGCCCGCAAACCGTCCTGGGTGTCATGGACAGTACCCGGTACCTGCGGTACCGTATTGTTTGTACGTGCCGGTGGGAGCACCGCCTAGGAGGCCGCTGATGGCAAAGATGTGGGCTGAGAAAAAAGCCAGGACTCGGATGGTCAGGCGCTGGCGCCGCAACATGGACGTCCGCGAGGACACCGCCTACGTCGAGATGCTGACCACCCTGTCAGAGGGATCGGTGCGGCGGAACTTCAATCCGTATACCGATATCGACTGGGATGCCCCGGAATTTGCTGTCACCGCGGACGACGAGCGCTGGATTCTGCCGGAGTCCGACATGCTCGGTCGCCATCCCTGGTACCGGGCGCAACCGGTTGAGACCCGCATCGCGATCGGCCAGTGGAGGCAGGCCAATGTCGCCAAGGTCGGTCTGCAATTCGAGTCCATCTTGATCCGGGGCCTGATGAACTACACGTTCTGGGTGCCCAACGGATCACCGGAATATCGTTACTGCCTGCATGAGGCCATCGAGGAGGGCAACCACACCCTGATGTTTCAGGAGATGGTGAACCGGATCGGGGTCGACGTGCCCGGTATGCCGAGGCTGCTTCGCTGGCTGTCCCCGCTGATTCCGTTGGTGCCCGGCCCGCTTCCGATCCCGTTCTTCTTCGGGGTGCTCGCCGGTGAGGAACCCATCGACCACACACAGAAAGCAGTGTTGCGCGAAAGTGGTGACGGTGGTGACGGTGGTGACGGTAAAGCGCTGCATCCCATCATGGAGAGGGTGATGGCCATTCACGTGGCCGAGGAGGCCCGGCACATCTCCTTTGCCCATGAATACCTACGCAAGCGCGTGCCGCGGCTGCGCCGGGGCCAGCGGTTCTGGCTGTCGCTGAACGTGCCGGTCATCATGCGGGTGCTCTGCCAGGCCATCCTGGTTCCCCCGCGCAGCTTCTTCCATGAGTTCGGCATCCCGCGCGAGATCCGCAAAGAGCTGTTCTTCCGCTCCCCGGAGTCCCGGAAGATGCTGCAGGACATGTTCGGCGACGTTCGGATGCTCTGCTACGACACCGGTTTGATGAACCCCGCAGCGAAGCTCCTCTGGCGGCTATGCGCAATCGGGGGCCCGCCCAGCAGATTCCGCAGCGAGCCGCAGCGGGCCCACGTCATCAGCGCTGCCTGATCCGGGGCAATCGGACTCCGATGCCCCACATCATCACGCAGTCGTGCTGCAGCGACGGCTCCTGTGTCTACGCCTGCCCGGTGAACTGTATTCACCCCAGCCCGGACGAACCGGGGTTCGCGACCGCCGAGATGCTCTACATCGATCCGGTCGCCTGCGTGGACTGCGGCGCCTGTGTGAGCGCCTGCCCGGTCGGGGCGATCCGGCACGACAGCCGACTCACCCCCGGGCAGTTGCCGTTCGTCAGCGTCAATGCCGACCACTACCCACCCCGGCCCGCCGGATCGAAGCTGCCGCCCACATCCAAGCTGGCCCCCGTGCTGCCCGCGCCACGGCTGCGCGACCGGGGCCTGACGGTGGCGGTCGTCGGTTCCGGTCCGGCCGGTATGTACGCCGCGGACGAATTGCTCACCCAAGCCGGCGTGCGGGTCAACGTGTTCGACAAGCTGCCCACCCCCTACGGCCTGGTACGGGCGGGGGTGGCTCCGGACCATCAGAACACCAAGGGCGTCACCGGGCTCTTCGACCGTATCGCTGCCGCCCGCGGTTTTGGTTATTACCTCAATGTCGAAGTGGGAAAGCATATTTCGCACGACGAGTTACTGGAACACCATCACGCGGTGGTGTACGCCGTGGGCGCTCCGGGCGACCGGAGGCTGGAGGTCGACGGGATGGGACGGCCGGGTACCGGTAGCGCCACCGAACTGGTCGCCTGGATCAACGGCCATCCGCAGTTCGCCGCCCGCACCTTCGATCTCAGCCATGAACGGGCGGTGCTGATCGGTAACGGCAATGTGGCCCTCGATGTGGCTCGCATCCTGACCGCGGACCCGGAGAGCCTCGCCGCAACCGATATCTCCGATATCGCGTTGCAGAGCTTGCGCAGATCGGCGATCCGGGAGGTGGTGGTGGCGGCCCGCCGCGGCCCGGCGCACTCTGCGTTCACCCTGCCCGAGTTGATCGGGCTGACCGCCGACTCCGATGTCGTGCTCGACGCCGCAGACCACGCCCGCGTCAGTCGTGACCTCGCCACTGCCCGTGACCCCGCGAACCGCGCAAAGCTGGAGATCCTGTCCGGCCTTCCCGATGCCGCGGGCGCGGTCACCCGGCCACGTATCCGGCTGGCCTATCGCCTCACCCCGCAGCGGATCCTCGGGCGGGGGCGGGCCGAGGGCGTGGAGTTCGCCGACACCGGTTCAGGGGACATCCAGACAGGGGACATCCAAACGATGGCGGCCGGTCTGGTGCTGACCTCGATCGGATACCGGGGCGCCCCGGTTCCCGGCCTTCCCTTCGACCAGGCGGCGGCGGTGGTTCCCAACCGGGAGGGGCGGGTCATTGACCCGGCCACCGGCCGGCCGGTGCCCGGCACCTACGTGGCGGGCTGGATCAAGCGGGGACCGACCGGGTTCATCGGCACGAACAAATCCTGCGCACTGCGGACCATCGCGGCGCTGGCCGACGACTTCAACGCCGGACTGCTCGCCGAACCGAACCCCCGGCCGTCGGTGCTGCGCCGGCTGATCCGCTCACGGCAGCCCGATGTTGTCGACGCCGACGGGTGGCGGGCGATCGACGCTGCCGAGATCGCCCGCGGTTCGGTCGCCGGTCGGCCCCGGGTGAAGTTCACCGCGGTGGACGACATGCTGGCGGTTGCCGCCGCCCGCCGTCCCTCGGCGACCAGACGCAAACTCGCCCGAAAACTGATCCGCTAACGCGAGTTTGTGTCTGCTCGCGGGGCGGGGCAGCCCGGGGGTTTATGTGTGGGAGATCCCATCCCAGCCGATAACCGCCTCCGGCGCCCGTGGGGCCGGGCCGACGTAGACGGCCGCAGGCCGAACCAGTTTGTCGAGCCCCTTCTGCTCGAGGATATGGGCGCACCAGCCGGCCGTGCGCCCGCAGGTGAACATGGCCGGCATCATCGCGGGAGGTACCTCGGCGAAGTCGAGGATGACCGCTGCCCAGAACTCGACGTTGGTCTCGATGGCCCGGTCGGGCCGACGCTCGCGCAGTTCGGCCAGTGCCGCCTGTTCCAGTGCGGCCGCCACCTCGTAGCGCGGGGCGTCCAGCCGTTTGGCGGTCGCGCGCAGCACTCGGGCGCGTGGGTCCTCGGCCCGGTAGACCCGGTGGCCGAAGCCCATCAACTTCTCCTTGCGGTCGAGGATGTCGCGCACCACCGCGCCCGGGTCCCCGCCCCGCTCGGCCTGTTCGATCATCGGGATGACCCGGGCCGGGGCCCCGCCGTGCAGGGGCCCACTCATCGCCCCGACCGCACCGGACAGCGCCGCGGTGACGTCCGCTCCGGTGGAGGCGATCACCCGGGCGGTGAAGGTCGAGGCGTTCATCCCGT
>CAZGPT010000055.1:0-19668 GCA_964527015.1 uncultured Mycobacterium sp.
CTGCTCAACACCAGCCGGATCACCCTGCAGTTGGTGGCGGACAAGGACGCCGGGATGCAGGTCGCGACCGCGAATCTTAACGAGGTGTTCGCCGGGGTGAACCGGATGACCGGTGGATTCCGGACCCTGACCGAGCAGGCGCCGAAGACCTTCGCCGCCACCGATGACCTGTTCGCCGACAACTCCGACACGATGGTGCAGCTGCTCGGTGATCTGACGACCACCACGGAGCTGCTCTATCTGCGGGTGCCGGCACTCAACGAGTTGTTCCCCGGCGACCGCGGTTCGGTGCTGGACTCGCTGAGCAGCATCATCCACGACGACGGGTTCTGGGTGAGCGCCGATATTTATCCGCGCTACACCTGCGACTACGGCACCCCGCGGCGGCCACCGGCCTCCGCCGACTACCCGGAGCCCTTCAAGTACAACTACTGCCGGGACGACGACGTCGCCGTCCTGATCCGGGGGGCCAAGAATGCGCCGCGGCCGGCCGGCGACGATACCGCGGGACCTCCGATGGGGGCCGATCTCGGCACCCAGACCGCTCCATCGCCGGAGGGCAGGTACTCGATTCCGACGCCCTATGGCGGTCCGACCCTGCCGATCGAGCCGCCCCGCTGATGCCCGCGCCAACGGATGGACGATGATGCCTGTCATGACCGATGAAGGAGCTGAGGCCGCCCGGGCCGCCGGAGGCGACGACGCCGCCGAGCCCGCCGAGCCCGCCGCGAAACCGGTTGAGCTCACCGAGCCCGAGTTTTCCCGGTCCGACGACAGCGGGCAGGACGTTGCGGACGAGGCGGCGGCGCGCGACGATCTGGCACCAACTCAACGCCAACGTTCTGATTTCCGGACGGTGGCGGTCACCGCGGTGTTCGTCATGCTTATGGCTGCTATCGGCTTCCTCGGCTGGAAGGTGTGGCAGCAGCAGCAACTCGCCGCGGCCAGTGCCGAGGCCGATCGCGCGGCGGTCAGCTACGCGCAGGTGCTGACCAGTATCGACTCAGACAAGGTGGACGAGAACTTCAGCGCGGTGCTCGACGGTGCGACCGGTGAGTTCAAGGAGATGTACTCGCAGTCCAGCGAGGAACTTCGGCAGCTGTTGATCGAGAATAAGGCGACCGCCCGTGGGGTGGTGGTCGAGTCGGCGGTGCAGTCGGCGTCCAAGGACAAAGCCGTGGTGCTGCTGTTCGTCGACCAGTCGGTGTCGAACACCAAGCTTCCCGACCCGCGTATTGATCGGAGCCGGATGAAGATGACCCTGGAGAAAATCGACGGGCGCTGGAGGGCAAGCAAAGTCGAACTCCCCTGAGACTGACGACATAAGGCGGACAGACCAATGCGGATGGCCGGATTAGCCGGTGTGGTGATAGCTGCGGCGACATCGGTTGCCTTCGCGCCTGCCGCGTCGGCCGCGCCGAGCACGCCGGCCTCGTTCTGCGACCAGATAGGCGGTCAGTGGAACGGCCAGTACTGCCACGCCACGGTCGTCTCTGAGCGCAAGGGGGTCCGCGAGATCAATATCGCGATCCCGCCGGAGGTCGACTCGGCCATCGGTGAGGTTATCGGAGGCTACCTCGGCACCTTGATGAACAACTGGCGGACGGCCGCCGCGCAGATGTACCAAAACAGCTGGGGCGACGCCAATTTCGAGACCTTCCAGCACGGCAACATCCGCACCGTAGTGTTCCACGAGACCTACAACTCCGAGAGCACGGCCCGACTGGACGGACCGGCTATCCAAAGCGCCTACCGCACTTTCACCTTCGATCAGAACAGCGGTCGGCAACTGCAACTGTCGGATGTGGTGGATCCCGCGTCGATACCCGCGCTGGGCGCCCCGTTCATCCAGACCGCGCTGGACGCGGCACTGCCGCCGCATCAGCCCAACACCTACCCGTTCATCCCGGAGCGGTGGACGCCGGACAAGGTGTACTCCGGCGGGTACAAGGCCTGGGCGTTGACTCCGGATGAGCTCATTCTCTACATGCCGGACTATCCGGTCGCCCGGGACACCCCGATCGACTTCACCCCGGGCAGCTACTTGTGGTCGATGAGTGGTGGCACAGTACAACCGCGGATCCCATTGAGTGCGCTGGCGCCGGCGCTGCGACCGGGAATCTGACCTGGACGCTTTAGTAGCCTGACCCGGTGGACGTCGACGCCTTCGTGCTGGCCCACCGGGACAGCTGGAGGCGACTGGACGCCCTGGTCCGACGTCGCCGCTGGCTGACGGGGCCCGAGGTCGACGAACTCGTCGACCTCTACCAGCGGGTGTCGACCCATCTGTCGATGGTGCGTTCGGCATCGACCGACTCGGTGCTCATCGGCCGGCTGTCCGCTCTCGTCGCCCGTGCCCGGTCGGCGGTTACCGGTGCGCACGCGCCGCTGTGGCGGGAGTTCGTCGGATTCTGGACCGTCTCGTTTCCGGTTGTGGCCTATCGGACCCGTTGGTGGTGGCTGGCTACCGCGGTGGCGTTCTGCGCGGTGGCCGGGGTGATCGCTCTGTGGGTGACCGGCAATCCGGAGGTACGGGCATTGTTGGGCACCCCGGCCGAGATCGAGCGACTCGTCAGTCAGGATTTCGCCGGGTACTACAGCGATAATCCGGCCGGTTCATTCGCCCTGCGAGTATGGGTGAACAACGCCTGGGTGGCCGCGCAATGTATCGCCTTCGCGGTGCTGCTCGGCATTCCCATTCCCTGGGTGCTGTTCCAGAACGCCGCCAACCTCGGCGTGACGGCCGGCCTGATGATCGACGCCGGGAAGGCCGACGTCCTCTTCGGGCTGCTGACCCCGCACGGACTGCTGGAGCTTACGGCGGTGTTCTTGGCCGGTGCGGCGGGTATGCGGCTGGGCTGGACGGTCATCTCGCCGGGCAACCGGCCGCGCAGTCAGGCGCTCGCCGAACAGGGCCGCGCGGTGGTGTCGGTGGCCATCGGTCTGGTGGTCGTGCTGCTGGTCAGCGGCCTCATCGAGGCCCTCGTCACCCCCTCGCCGCTGCCGACCTGGGCACGGATCGGGATCGGAGTGCTCGCCGAAATCGCGTTCCTGGCCTACGTCAGCTACTTCGGCCGCCGTGCGGCGCGTGCCGGGGAGACCGGTGATCTCGCCGACGCGCCGGACGTCATCCCGACCGGCTGAGTCTCTCCCGCCGGCTACAGTCGGCCGCCGGCCTTCATCGACAGGTACCGGTCGGCGATTGCCGGAGCCAACTCCTCGGGTCGGGTATCGACCACCTCGACCCCGGCCAGTCGTAGTCGGGAGGCGATGGCACGCCGGTCATTGCGGGCCCGCTCGGCGGCGGCCGCGTCGTACACCGCGGCGGTATCGTCGCGGCCGACGGCCAGTTCGGCGACCCGCGGATCGGATATCGCCGCGACGATCACCTGATGGTGCGCGGAGAGTTGCGGCAGCACCGGCAACAGCCCCTCCTCCAAAGCCGAGGAATTGAGGTCGGTCAGCAGAACCACCAGTGCCCGTCGGCGAACGCGGCGCCGTACGGCCGACACCATGGCCGCGGCGTCCGATTCGACCAGTGCGGGTTGCACCGATGCCATCGCTCCGACCAGTTGGGCCAGCAGTTCGCTACGGGCCGCACCGAACACCGCCGTCCGGGTTACCCGGTCGTGGGCCAGGAAGTCGACGTGATCACCGGCCCGTGACGCCAGAGCAGCCAGCAGCAGTGCCGCGTCCAATGACCAATCCAGCCGGGGCCAGCCGCCCGGGTCACCGGCGGTGGGATCCACTCCCACCCGTCCCGCCGACGTCCGGCCGGTGTCGACGACGATGACGACCCGCCGGTCCCGCTCCGGTCGCCAGGTGCGCACCACCACGTCGGATCGCCGGGCCGTCGCGCGCCAGTCGATGGAGCGGACGTCATCACCGACGACATACTCCCGCAACGAATCGAACTCGGTTCCCTGGCCGCGCACCAGAACCGGAAGTAGACCGTCGATCTCCCGCAGCCGAGCCAACCGGGACGGCAGGTGTTTGCGGGACAGGAACGGCGGTAGCACCCGTATCGTGCCCGGCACATCGATCAGCCGCTGCCGCCCCGCGAGGCCGAGCGGCCCGATCGAACGCACCGCCACCGCCGCGCAGCTCTGATCGCCCCGGCGAACCGGCCGGAGCCGGGTGGCCAGGGACTCGGACTCGCCGGCAGCCAGGTTCAGCGGATGACTGTGTGGCTCGGCATTGGTGCTGGGTGGCCACGCATCGCGAACCAACCCTCGAACCCTGCGGGTGCCGTCATTGCAGATCCGCAAAATCGTGACAGCCGATTCGCCGAGCCGGGCCGATGCGCTCCCCGAGCGGTGCATGTGCAATCCGCCCGGATCGCCCGCGAGGGCGGCGTCCACCGCAACGGCAAGGGCCAGGGTGACGGCGCAGACCAGGAAAGCCGCTGCGGGCCAGGGCGCAACCGCGATGGGCAGGACCGCGATCAGTGCGATCGCCGCGGTGCGGCCAGTGATAGCCACCACCGGAATCACTACCGCGGAACCGCTACCGAGGAGAGGATGCCGTCGAGGACACCGTCGGGAGTCGCACCCTCCAGTTCGGCCTCCGGGCGCAATCCGATTCGGTGCCGCAGCGTCGGCCGCGCCATTGCCTTGACATCGTCGGGAGTGACATAACCGCGTCCGGTGAGCCAGGCCCACGACCGCGCCGTCCCCAACAGCGCGGTTGCTCCGCGAGGCGAAACACCCAGCTGCAGTGACGGCGAATTTCTGGTGGCAGCGACGATGTCGACGATATAGGCGAGGACCTCGTCGGCGACGAGTACCCGCCGCACGGCCTCGCGACCGGCGGCGAGGTGATCAGGTCCGGCGACTGGTCGGATGGCACCGAGATCGCGTGGATCGAAACCGTGTGCATGCCGGCCCAGGATCGCGATCTCCTGTTCCCGATTCGGCAGCGGAACATTCAGTTTGAGCAGGAACCGGTCGAGTTGGGCCTCGGGCAACTGGTAGGTGCCCTCGTACTCGATCGGATTCTGGGTCGCCGCGACGATGAACGGATCCGGCAGCGGCCGCGGCTCTCCGTCGACGCTGACCTGCCGTTCCTCCATGGCCTCCAGCAGCGCCGCCTGAGTCTTCGGCGGGGTTCGGTTGATCTCGTCGGCAAGCATCAGGTTGGTGAACACCGGACCCTCCCGGAAGGTGAAGGCAGCGGTGCGGGCGTCGTAGACCAGCGATCCGGTGATATCACCGGGCATCAGGTCGGGGGTGAACTGGACCCTTTTGAAGTCCAGCTGCAGAGCGGCTGCCAGCGCCCGAATCAGCAACGTCTTAGCCACTCCCGGAACCCCTTCGAGCAGCACGTGACCCCGGCACAGCAGTGCGATTACCAGTCCGCTGACCAGAGCATCCTGCCCGACAACGGCTTTGGCTATCTCGCTGCGTAGGGCCAGCAGCGCGGCACGAGCAGGATCCTGCCCGGCTCCCCTGGGTGATGTGGAACGGGTCATGACTGGTTGACCTGCCTTTCAATGGTGTCGAGCGCCTGGGCGAGATCGAACAGTTCGGAATCGGTGTCCGGCGGTGGGCCGAAGAGGATGCGCTGCACGGTGGGCTCGTCGGTGCCGCCGCGTCGGCTAACCGCGGTGACCACTGTGTACTGGGACACGTTGTCCCCCAATCCGATACGGGGGATCACCCGTTGCAGCGCCGCGGTGCGCAGCGCCGATGCGGCCTGGCCCCGGGCCCGGCGGGACCGATACAGGCGGGCGCGTCCCTCAACCGTTTCCGACGCCCGCACCACCACCGGAAGCCGTTCAGCGACCAGCGGTCCGAGTCGCCGGCCTTGCCACAGCCCCAGCAGGACCACGACCAGGCAGAGTTGGATGACCACCCAGAGGACGGCGTCGGGTATCAGGTCACCGATCGTGGCGCCGGCCGACCGGTCGCCCTGCAGGCTTTGTGGGGCGTACCAGATCAGCCGGGCCCGATCCCCGGTGAGGTTCAATGCCAGCGCCGCATTACCTTGTTTCAACAACGATCCGTTGGTCATGAAGTCGGCGGTTCCCACCACGGTGACTGTGCGGCCGTCGTTCTGGTAACGCACTAGCACTCCGCCGTAGCAACGGGTGACGGTGCCCTTACCGGCCTGCTCATAGATGTCGCCGGTTGCGAGTTGAGCCGTTCCGGCCCGATTCGCCTCGCGCAGGGCGCAATCCGGCTCCGCCTCGGGCCGTCCAGCCCGGCTGATCTTGATCCCGGCGGCCAGGGCCGCCCGGCTGGCGACGTTCGGTTCGACGACCAAGCGATCGCCGGGAACAGAGGCGAGCCGGTCGAGTAGGGCCGCCCCCCGGGTGTTGGAAGTCTCCGCCACCAGCAGCAGGGTGTCGGGTTGGGCGGCCCGTTCCACATCGTCCACGGTTTCGGCGATCACCACCTCCACCCCGTTGTCCCGCAGCAATGTCACCAAGGCGCGGGCACCGTTCGGTGATGTGGCGGCGGGATCCATCCGGCCGCCCAGACGTGGTGCGGTGAGCCATGCGCTGATCGCGGCGAAGGCGGTGACGGCGAGCAGTCCGATAACGACCCAGCGGCCGACCCGCCGGCGCTGGCCGGTCATCGCGCCGACGCTCCGGCGCCGGTGGTGCCGCGGGCCGAGAACAGCCGCAACCGGTCATCGAGATCGGCGATGAACCGGTAGTTCGAACCCGTGCCCGGTCGCTCACCGTAGGTGACGTCGTCGAAAGCGCCTGCCGCCGCGGCCAGGTCGGTGGCGAAGGCGGGCAGGAGGCCGCCGGCGTCACGGGCGAGTTCGCCGGCGGTGCGACCGGGCACGGGGTCGAGCACACCGTCCTCCTCGAGCTGGCGGCCGATGGCGCGCAGCCGCTGCCGGATCGCCGTAGTCCAGTGCCCCCGGGCAGCGGCCTGTTCGGCTCGTGCCCGGTAGTCCGCCGCGCTGCGGGTCTGGTTCCGATACAGCAGGCCATCACCCGGCCGGCCCATGGTGCGGCGGGCGAGTCTTACCACGACGAAGACGGCGGCCAGCACCAGGAGGCCGAGAACCATGATTGTGAACCACCCGCCGGGCAGTTCCGCTCCGGCATTCACCATCCGGAACATCAGGTCGTTGAACCACTCGGCAACCCGGTCACTCAGAGAGGCTCTCGGATAGATCGGTTTCGCGAGCTCACGCTGGGCGGCGTCGTGGGCCGCCTCACGGTCGATGTCGATGGCCGGCATGTCGAGGTGGTTTCACCGGGGGAGCCAGATGTCGTCGGCGGTGGGACCGTCGGCCGAGGCGTTCTGCAGGACGAAATCGAATGCCTCCGCGCGGATCCGGGCATCGACATAAAGCAGCGCGGCGACTCCGGCGGTGAACGGGGTGGTGATGATCTGGCCGATCGCCTCGCCGATGGTCGAAATCGTGGCCTGCAGAATTGCCGGGGCTTCGGGCCCGTCGCCGACGGACACGAACTGGCCGGCGAACTCGAAGGGAACGGAGATGGCGATCGCTACCAGGGCGGCGACGATCGAGGCCAGCAGCCGGATTCCGAAGATTCGCCAGAACTGTGGGCGCGCCAGCGCCACGGACCTGGCGACTGAGGCCGGCACCGACCTGCGCTCCAGCACGATCGCCATCGGGGCCAGGGACAGCAAGGTGAAAACCACCCCGAGGGCGGCGATCAGTAACAGCACCAGCGGAAAGCCCAGCAGCACCGCCGCTGCGCTGCCGGCCGCCCGGGCAATCCCGGCGATCGTCAGGATGACCGCACCGATCAGCAACACCACCGCGAGGATTTCCAACAGGGTCAGCACGATCAGCGCCGGCATTCGCCCGCGAACCCGCTGCCAGGTCTCGCCCACCGTGATCGGGCTGCCCTGGACCGCACGCGCCACGACGACGGTCAGCATGCCGGAAAGCAGGATGGTGGCCAGTAACGCCGCCGTCGCACCGGTCAGGATTCCCACCAGCATTCCGATATCGCCGGGTGCCAGCGGTGCGAGATGCTCGATCAGAAACCCGATTACAGAGGTACTCAGAACCACCGCGGTGGTTATCCCGAGGGTGGCCCTCGGGTTCGCGCGGACATAGGCGACGGCACCGTTGAAGATGTCGCTCAGCGACAGGGGACGCAACGGGATAACTCCCGGTTTCCACCCAGGTCTACGCGGGCCGTCCCCCGGGTAACGACCCCGCGCCGGGGGTGGCCGGCCCGCCGGCGCAAAGCCATAGGCTGGCGGAAGGTAGGCCGGACCGCCCGGACCGCCCGGATGGTTTGGGGCCGGGTACCCCCCCGGATACGGCGGGGGTGGGCCGTATCGGCCGTAGGGGGGGTGTCCCGGCCAGCCCGGTGGCGGCCAGATCGGACCGGGAGGCGGCGCGGTCACCGCTCGGCGCCACCGGCATCGTTGCTCACCGAACCATCCTGTCGATCGCTGCGGTTTTTCTCAAACCCGTCGTTTGCCGACGGTGGGCCGCGCGTAGCGTAAGACGCTATGTCGGAAATGAAGGATCGGTTGAGGTCCGACCTCACCCAGTCGATGAAGAATCAGGACAAGCTGCGCACTGCGACGCTGCGCATGTTGCTGTCAGCGATCCAGACCGAGGAGGTGTCCGGCAAGCAGGCCCGGGAGCTGACCGACGAGGAGGTGCTCAAGGTCCTCGGTCGCGAGTCGCGGAAACGCACCGAGGCCGCCGAGATCTACACCCAGAACGGGCGTGGGGTTCTGGCGGCTGAAGAACACGCCGAGGGCCGGATCATCGACGAGTACCTTCCCACCCCGCTGACCGATGCCGAGGTGGCTGATGTGGCCGACACCGCCATCGCCGAGGTCGCCGAGCAGATCGGGGAGCGGCCGTCGGTCAAACAGATGGGCCTGGTGATGAAGGCCGCCACTGCGATCGCCGCGGGCAAGGCCGACGGGTCACGGCTGTCCGCGGCGGTCAAAGACCGGCTCTAGTCGACGGTCCGGAGAGGTCGGCGCAAGGAACTGCTCCCGGCCTCCCAACACCGCAGTAGTCGGGTCGCGAGCCGGTTCTCGACCACGCCGAAGGCCCGGACGCCGAAGATCGCATCGGCTTCAAGATCCGGCCCGCGGCCGGTGAGCGCGGCGGCCACGGTGGTGCGGACGGAATCCTCGCCCATCGAATCGGCGGCGATTTCGCCGCGGTAGAACGCGCGGCACGGTTCGGGAGCATCCAGCCGGTCCATGGCATCGAGCACCAGCCGCGCCCGCCGAGCCATGGTGATAGATGTCGCGGCGAAATGTCCCAGCGCCGCTCCGCGGTGACGCCGGTGCAGACCCAGGAGTGATACGAGGTTCACCACCGCCAGCGCCTCGGCCGGCACCACATCGATATAGGCGAGATGACCCGGGTCGAGGTCGGCCGCCACCATCAGATCCGCGAAAAGCTGTCCACACCCCCAGGCGTCGCGGCCGGCAACGATTTCGTCGAATTCGGTGGCCATGAGCCCGGCCCCGGCCACGCGGGGCAGGCGGGACAGGGTCCAGGTGCGCGGATCGCCCTCCCGGAGGTGGCGTGGCGAGCAGTGCACGAAGTACTCCCGCAGCTGCTGCTGGTCGCCCCGGTCCCGTAGGTAGCCGGCCGGACCGTCGTCGGCGGGCGGCCCTGCCATGAGTCGGTGCAGCTCCCCGGCGGCGGTGGCGTCACGTTCGGCCGGATCAGCCGCCTCGCGGCGGATTGCGGTGCGGAACGCATCCTCGAGGCGGGCCCGCAGGTGTAGGAGACCGGGGTTCCATTCCCACTCGGGATCCACGCCGGCGAACCCGCGGTAGTGCAGTTCGTAGCAGGTGTACAGGGCAAGCTGGACGTCGATACCGTAGGGATCGCTGTCCTCGACCGGCGCCTCGATCCGGTCGAGCCGGGCGCGGGGCGCGCGCTCGGGCAGGAGATCGATCACCGCCATCGACAGCGGTCCACGGGCCGCGGGAAGAACGGGAGCAAGGGCGGCGGCGGGGGTCACCCCGGTGTTCTTCCCGTCCGAGGCGGGGCCTAAACCAGGGGTGCGCAGCTGCCTCCGCGCCGCCACCCTGACCGGTACGGTAGCGGCGGGGCTTGTGAAACGAGGTGTTCGTGATGGACCTGGACGGCGACGGGGTCGGGGACGTGGACAGGGACGTGGACGGCGAAGTGGACGCGGTTGTCGTCGGTGCCGGGCTGGCCGGGCTCGTCGCCGCCCACGAACTGACCAGCCGCGGTAAGAAAGTAGCTCTGGTCGATCAGGAGAACGCCGCCAACCTCGGCGGGCAGGCCTTCTGGTCGTTCGGTGGACTGTTCCTGGTCGACAGCCCTGAGCAACGCCGGATGGGTGTCAAGGACTCCTTCGAACTCGCCTGGAGCGACTGGCGCGGTAGCGCCGGTTTCGACCGGCTCGACGACGAGGACGCCTACGCGATCCAGTGGGCCCGCGCCTACGTCGAATTCGCGGCCGGGGAAAAGCGATCCTGGCTGCACAGCCATGGCATGACGTTTCTCCCGACGGTCGGTTGGGCCGAGCGCGGTGACCTGCGCGCCGACGGCCATGGCAACTCCGTGCCGCGGTTCCACGTCACCTGGGGCACCGGGACCGGCGTGGTCAACCCCTTCGTCGATTCCGCCCTCGCCGCCGCCGACCGCGGTCTGTTGACCCTGCACCACCGTCACCGCGTCGACGAACTGCTCATCACCGGCGGTTCGGCCACCGGTGTGCGCGGCGCGGTGCTAGCACCCGATGACGCTCCACGAGGCGCACCGTCGAACCGGGATACGGTCGGCGACTTCGAGATCCGGGCCCAGGCCGTCATCATCACCACCGGCGGCATCGGCGGTAACCACGACATCGTCCGGCGCTCCTGGCCGGCGCGGATGGGTACGCCGCCACGCTCGATGATCACCGGGGTACCCGCCTACGTCGACGGCCGGATGCTCGACATCGCCGGCGACAGCGGGGTCCGGTTGGTCAACCGTGATCGCATGTGGCACTACAACGAGGGGGTGCAGAACTGGGATCCGATCTGGCCGCTGCACGCCATCCGCATCCTGCCCGGACCGTCATCGATGTGGTTCGACGCTTTGGGCCGGCGGTTGCCCGCCCCGTATCTACCCGGCTACGACACGTTGGGCACGCTGAGATACCTCCGCACGACTCCCGAAATCGCCGAGTACGACCACAGCTGGTTCATCCTTACTCAGAAGATCATCGAGAAGGAGTTCGCGCTTTCCGGTTCCGAGCAGAACCCCGACATCACCAACTTCGATCGCACGGGCATGCTGCGCGAGCGGTTGATGAGCAAAGGGGCACCCGCGCCGGTCGAAGCCTTCAAATCCCACGGTGCCGACTTCGTGGTGGCCGATACCCTCGAAGAGCTCGTGGGCATGATGAACAAGCTCACCGATGAACCGTTGCTCGAACCTGAGGCGATCCGCGCCCAGATCGAGGCCAGGGACCGTCAGATGGCCAACCCGTACGCCAAAGATGCTCAGGTGCAAGGGATCCGCAATTCCCGCCGCTATCTGGCCGACCGGATAGTCCGTACCGCCGCCCCACACCGGATCCTCGACCCGGATGCTGGTCCGCTGATCGGGGTCAAACTGCACATCCTGACCAGAAAGACCCTCGGCGGCATTCAGACCGATCTGTTCTCCCGCGCACTGGGTACCGACGGTAACCCGATCGACGGTCTGTACGCGGCCGGTGAGGTCGCCGGATTCGGCGGCGGCGGAGTGCACGGATATAACGCCCTGGAGGGCACCTTCCTGGGGGGCTGCCTGTTCTCGGGCCGGACGGCCGGACGGCACGCGGCCGGGGCGCTGTGAGGCCGCGGCGATGACCTCGACGGGCAGAACCCCCGTCAAGGTTCTGGTGGTCGCCACCTATCTCACGATGATCGCGGTGAACTACCTGGCCAACTCCCTGCCGTTGAACGGCCGGCGCACCGGTGACGTATCCGCCGCCTACCCGAGTCTGTTCACCCCGGCGGGTGTGACGTTCTCCATCTGGGGTGTGATTTACCTGCTACTCGGCGCGCATGTGCTTTATCAACTCGGATTGTTCCGGGACGGCCCGGAGTCGGCGAGACAGGTCGCGCTGCTCAACCGGGTCGGGGTGCTGTTCTCGGTGTCCTCGCTGGCCAACACCGCGTGGGTCTTCGCCTGGCATTACGACTTGATTCCGCTCTCGGCGGTGCTGATCGCGGTGATCCTGGTCTGCCTCGCGCTGATCGCGGATACGGTGCGGGGGGCGAACCCGACCGTGCGCGAACGATGGTTGGTCAGCCTGCCGTTCAGCGTCTACTTCGGCTGGACAACGGTGGCGGTGGTGGCGAATATGACCGTGCTGCTGGTCTATTCAGGCTGGGGAGGCTTCGGTCTCGCGGACTCGCTCTGGGCGGTGATCATCGTCCTGGTCGCCATGGCGATCGGCACCGTCACCATGCTGCGCAACCGCGACATCGCCTACGGACTGGTGCTGATCTGGGCATTCAGCGGCATCTTGTTGCGGCAGACCTCAGCCGGCGGGTTCGACGGCCGCTACCCGGGGATCATCGCGGCGGTGGTCGTCTCCCTTGTCGTCTTCGCTGCCGCCGAGGTCATGATCGTGCGCAGCCGGTCCACCGGAGTCGGCTGACCTGGCTTACGGCTACCCGGCTTACAGCGTGCCGACTCACAGCGCGTGTCAACTCACAGAGTCGGGGTGGCGGGATTCGAACCCACGACCTCTTCGTCCCGAACGAAGCACGCTACCAAGCTGCGCCACACCCCGCGTGAAGCGACGTCAGCGTATCGCACGGCACCGCGCCGGGCGAAACGCCCGTCAGGGGGCGTTCGCCGAGTCGGGCGCCGGCCACGAACCTGACTTCTCGAAATCGGTCAGTGTGCGGGCATGGCACCCCGGGGCGAGGTTGTTGGCCGCCAACCACGCCTCGTCGAAGTAGGTGTCGGCATAGCGATCGCCGCTGTCGCAAATCAGAGTCACCACCGATCCGCTGACACCGGCGGCCACCATGTCGGCCAGCAGGCCGAACGACCCCCAGACGTTGGTCCCGGTGGACGGACCCACCCGGCGGCCCAACACCCGCGAGACCTGATGCGCCGCCGCCACCGAGGCGGCGTCGGGAACCCGGACCATCCGGTCGATGACCCCCGGAAGGAACGACGGCTCTACCCGTGGCCGACCGATGCCCTCGATGCGCGAGGACGCGCCAGTGTCGATATCGCGGCGCCCCTCGGCGAAGGCCGGGAAGAACGCCGAGTTCTCCGGGTCGACGACGCACAGTCCGGTGCCGTAACCTCGATAGCGGATGAATCGACCGATGGTGGCACTGGTCCCACCGGTGCCCGCGCCCACCACGATCCAGGACGGAATCGGATGGCGCTCGGCACCCATCTGGTCGAAGATCGACTCGGCGATGTTGTTATTACCCCGCCAGTCGGTAGCCCGTTCGGCGTTGGTGAACTGATCCAGAAAATGTCCCCCGGTCCGTTCGGCGATGTCCTGAGCGGTGTCGTTGACATCGGCGGCACGCTCGACGAAATGGCAACACCCACCCTGTTTTTCGATGAGCGCAATCTTGGCGCGGCTGGTCGTCGCCGGCATTATCGCGATGAACGGCAACCCCAGTAGAGCGGCGAAGTAGGCCTCCGACACCGCCGTCGACCCGGAAGAGGCCTCTACGAGCGTGGTGTCTTCGACTATCCAGCCGTTACACAGCCCGTAGAGGAACAGCGATCGTGCCAGCCGGTGCTTGAGGCTGCCGGTGATATGGGTGGACTCGTCTTTGAGGTACAGCGCGACGTCGACGTCGTCACACCACGACGACGGCAGCGGGTAGCGCAACAGATGGGTATCGGCGCTGCGACGGGCGTCTGCCGTGATCAGTCCGACGGCCTCCGCGGTCCAGTCCCGGCGGCCACGGACGGCCGACTCGTCCCCGTGCCCTGCCACGGCCGCGCTAGCGAACCGAGGCCGTCGGGCTGGAACTCCGCACACCGCGGGTGTGTTCACGCCCGCCGGTCGGTGCGGCCACCAGGGTGAGCAGGGTGGCCTCCGGACGACAGAAAAATCGGAATGGCGCGAACGGGGAGGTGCCGATGCCCGCCGAGACGTGCAGGGCGGTCTCCGCTCCCCAGTGTGAGGGGCCTCTAGCCCGGGAGCGGTCCAGATCGCAATTGGTCACCAGGGCGCCGTAGAACGGCAGGCACAGTTGGCCGCCGTGGGTGTGGCCGGCCATGACCAACTGGTAGCCGTCGGCGGCGAACCGGTCCAGAACCCGGGTGTAGGGAGCGTGGGTGACACCGAGGCGGAGGTTGGCGACCGCACTGGGGGCTCCGGCGATGGTGTCGTACCGGTCCCGGCCGAGGTGGGGGTCGTCCACGCCGGCGGCGGCCACGGTCAGACCGGCAACTTCGAGTTCGTGACGGCTGTGGGTCAGGTCCACCCAGCCACGTTCGTTGAAAGCCGCGCGGAGGTCCTGCCACGGCAGGGGTTTGCCGTGTGATCGGTGGTCGCTGTCGGTGAGGTACTTGGCCGGATTCTTCAGCGTCGGTGCGAAATAGTCGTTGCTGCCGAAGACGAAGACTCCCGGTACCGACAGCAGATCACCGAGTGCCTGGATCACCGCGGGCACCGCCTTGGGGTGTGCCAGGTTGTCACCGGTGTTGACCACCAGGTCCGGATCCCAGCGCGCCAGGTCGCGAAGCCACTGCTGCTTGTGTCGTTGGGACGGCCGCATGTGGATATCGCTGAGATGCAGCACCCGCAGCGGGGTCGACCCGGGCGTCAGCACCGGCATCGTCACCTCGCGCACGGTGAAGGCGTTGCGTTCGACGACCGTGGCATAGCCGACGGCGAGTGCGGCGGTACCCGCGGCGGCAGCAGAGGTTCGCAGGGCGTGAGCGGCCATAGCGGAACAATACCGTCAGTCGCCCTCCCGGCGGGGTGCCGAAGCCGCGTCCCGCCGCGCGGTCACGGCGGGGGCGGAGGCGGCGCCTCCGGTGGCGGGGGAGGTGGAGGCGCCTCCGGCGGAGGCGGCGGCGGCGCGGGGGGCACCAGCATCGGCACGGTGATCGGCGGTAGGCCCGGGATCTCCACGACCGTCGACCCCACCCCCGGCATGCCCGGGAATCCGGGCGGCGGCGGTGCTCCCGGCGGCGGTGTCTCCGGTGGCGGCGGCGCCGGTTTGACGCCGTTGCTCACCAGCAGGGTCACAATGATCCCGGGAACGGTCTGGCCGCCCGGGGAGGTGCCGACCACGGTGCCGGCAGTCGCTTCGCTGTTGATCGAACTGACCCCGTCGGCCACCTGGAAGCCGGAGGCGCGCAGCGCTTCTCGTGCACGCCCCTGGCTCATACCGCCGACGTTCGGTATCCGCGATCCCGGGGCGCCATCGACATAGCGTGGATCGGTCGGGGGCATGCTGACCGCGCCGAAATCCTCGGCGATCGGTTTCATCGCGGTGAACCAGCTCGAGGCGGGTTCGTTGCCGCCGAAAAGGTCACCGGAATAACACGGTCGCAACGGGAACGAGCACAGGTCGGACGGCTCGGCGGAGTCGTCGTAGATGTAGTTCACCGCGGCGTAGCGGTTGGTGTAGCCCATGAAACCCGCCGACCGGTGTGCCTCGGTGGTGCCGGTCTTGCCCGACATCGGCAGGTTCCAGCCGACCGAGTTGGCGGCCGGGGCTCCGGTACCGCTGATGGTGTCCCGGCCGAGCGCGTTGGACAAGGTGTCGGCCAGCCCCTCCGGGACCACCTGCTCGCACGGCTCGGCGTTGACCGCGATCTCGTTTCCGCGGCGATCGTAGACCTTGTCAATCGGATTGGGGGGGCACCACATTCCACCGGATGCCAGGGTGGCGCCCACGTTGGTCAGCTCCAGCGGGTTCACCGGGAACGGGCCGAGGGTGAAGGAACCGATGTTCTGCCGCTTGATGAAATCGGCCAGGCTCTCGTCGTCATCCGGGTTGTAGGCGCGAGCACTGCCGGGTTCGGCGTAGGACCGCAGGCCCAGTCGGACGGCCATATCAACGCTGCGTGTCACACCGACCTGCGAGATTAGCTTGGCGAACGCGGTGTTTGGCGACTTCGACAGCGCTTCGGTGACGCTCATCTGAAGGTTGCGTGAATCGCGGTAGTTCTCAACGCACCAGGTCTCCCTGGGGCACCCCTTGGCGCCGCCCGCGCCGAGCCCACGGGCGTTGAACCGGCCCGGTACGTCCAGGACCGCGTCGATACCCAGCCCCATGTCAAGAGCGGCGGCCGTCGGGAAGATCTTGAAGATCGATCCAGCTCCGTCGCCCACCAATGAAAACGGTTGCGGCTGAACGGTCTGGCCGGTGTCGGTGTCGAGGCCGTAGGTCCGGTTGCTGACCATCGCGACAACCGGGTGCGAGGTTTTGCCGGGTAGCACGACGTTCATCACACTGGCGATACCGTTGAGATCCGGTGCGGCGATCGAGTCGACCGACTCCTTGACATCGGATTGCACGTCGGGATCGAGCGTGGTCTTGATCAGGTAGCCGCCCCGGGCGACCTGCTCTTTGCTCAGGCCAGCTCGTAACAGGTATTCCTGTGCGTAGTCGCAGAAGAACGCGCGATCGCCGGCCGCGATACACCCGCGGGGCAGTTCGTTGGGTCGAGGCAGAGTGCCCAGGGGTTGCTGTTTGGCGGCCCGCAATTCCGCAGCCTTGCCCGGCATCTGCTCGATCATGGTGTCCAGCACCAGGTTTCGGCGCGCCAGCGCCCCGTCGGGGTTGGTATAGGGATTCAGTGCCGAGGTGGACCGGACCAGCCCCGCCAGCAGTGCGGACTGCTGCCAGTTCAGATCTGAGGCATCGATGCCGAAATAGGTCTGCGCGGCATCCTGGATGCCGAAGGCACCGTTTCCGAAGGACACCAGGTTGAGGTAGCGGGTGAGGATCTCGGGCTTGATCAGCGTCTTGTCCAGCGAGAGTGCCATCCGGATCTCCCGGAGCTTCCGGGCCGGTGTGGGTGCCACCGCGGCCCGTTTCTCGGCGTCGGTCTGCGCCACGACCAGCAGTTGGTAATTCTTGACGTACTGCTGCTCGATTGTGGAGCCGCCGCGTGTTCCGTAGTCCCCGGCGGCGTAGCCCGCGAGGCCGGTCAGGGTGCCCTTCCAGTCCACGCCGTTGTGTTCGGCGAACCTTTTGTCCTCGATGGAGACGATGGCCAGTTTCATGGTGTCGGCGATATCGTCCGCGGAAACCTCGAAGCGGCGCTGGGTGTAGAGCCACGCGATGGGGTTGCCCTTGGCGTCGACCATGGTGGTCACTGCTGGAACGTCGCCCTCAAGTAGCTGGGCAGAACCGTTGGCGACGATGTCGGAGGCCCGGTTGGACATCAGGCCCAGACCACCGGCCACGGGAAACAGCAGGCCCGCGAGGATCACGCTGGCCAGCAGACAGCTCCAGCCCAGCTTGATGAGGGTGGAAGCGGCCGGGAGTCGTTCCGACATGGGGTACAGCGTACTGAGGTGCCTGCTGCGACTTGCGGATGCGCCCGTGGCGGGTGCGGGCCGTGGGAAGCATGGGGAACCGCATTCACACATCTGACGCGGCTGTCACAAAACCGCAGTTCATTGGCTGACTGGACGCTTGTGCAAAAAAAATGTGATCAGGCTGTTGCGCAAACGCGATCTGACCACCTACTTTAACTACACAGTGCGATGTGGGTAACACTCCGTTAGCAATGTGGCGTAGATCGCATCGGGTCTACATCGGAGGGATTCGCCGCCCCGGGGGCGGCTCGACGAAGGGATCGTCCGTGTCGGGGATTCGGCCAGCTGCCCGCAGGTCAAGCTCAGTTTCAGTTCACGAACCACTGCAGGGAGCGGCGGGAGAGGCGCGGATCGCCTGGGTGTCCCAGGCGCTGTGTCGCTCGACCGACCCCGACCAGTTGTTCGTGCGCGGCGCCGCCCAGCGCAAAGCCGCGGTGATCTGCCGGCACTGCCCGGTCATCACCGAGTGCGGTGCGGACGCGTTGGACAATCGGGTGGAGTTCGGGGTCTGGGGTGGGATGACGGAGCGTCAGCGGCGCGCCCTGCTCAAACAGCATCCCGAGGTGTCGTCCTGGTCGGAATTCTTCGCCGCCCAGCGCAAGCACCGCAGCGTCAGCTAAACCGGGTCCGCGCCGGCGGCGTGGCCAGTCGCAGATCCGACGGTCGCCCGCGGGGCATGCGTCCGCGTGACGGCTGCCGCCCCCACATGATGTCCCTCCCGAAGTCGCCGTGAGGACCAGGAGGCTGCCGACCCACCATGGAAGCCTTTCGCACGGAGACGGACAGTCTCGGTGCGGTCGAGGTTCCCGCCGACAAGCTTTGGGGTGCGCAAACGCAGCGTTCACTGGAACACTTCAGCATTGGCGCCGACCTCATCCCGCGCGAGATGATTTCCGCACATGCGCTGCTGAAAAAGTCCGCGGCACAGGCCAACCACGCTGATGGCCGGCTCGGTGATCAGCAATTCCGGCTCATCACGCAGGTGTGCGACGAAATCATCGGCGGGGACCACGCGGACATGTTCCCGTTGCACGTCTGGATGACCGGAAGTGGCACCCAGTTCAATATGAACGTCAACGAGGTGATCTCCAACCGGTGTTGCCAACTCGCGGGGACCCCCCTGGGCAGCAAGAAACCGGTCCACCCGAATGATGACGTCAACATGGCGCAGTCATCGAATGACTCGTTCCCGTCGGCGATGTGCATCGCTGCCGCGGTTAACGTCACCAAGGGGCTTATCCCCGCAGTGAGTGGATTGCGGGACGCGATCGCGGTAAAGGCCGGCGATTGGCAGGACATCATCAAGATCGGGCGTACCCACATGCAGGACGCCACACCGTTGACCCTTGGGCAGGAATGGTCGGGCTACGCGGCGGCGCTTGAGGATAATCTCGGGCGGGTGGCAGATTCGCTCAAAGACGTCTACCACTTGGCAATCGGGGGCACCGCGGTTGGTACGGGCATCAACTCGGCACCCGGTTTCGGGGCAGCCGCCGCGGCCAATATCGCCCAACTCACCGGGTTGCCGTTCGTCACCGCTGCCAACAAGTTCTGCGTTCAAGGCGGCCACGACGCACTGGTGCACCTCTCCGCGACCCTGCGCACGTTGGCCGTGACCCTGTTCAAGATCGGTAACGATATCCGGCTGCTGTCCTGTGGCCCGCGAGCCGGATTCGCCGAGTTGATCATTCCGGCTAACGAGCCTGGGTCGTCGATCATGCCCGGCAAAGTCAACCCGACCCAGGCTGAGGCGCTGACCATGCTTGCCGCACAGGTGATGGCCAATGATGTGGCTGTCGGTATCGGCGGCTCGGGCGGTTACCTGGAGATGAATGTCTACAAGCCGCTGATCATCTACAACCTGGCCCAATCAATCAGACTGCTGACCGACGGATGCGTCAATTTCGGTAGGTTTCTGATCGAGGGGACCACACCCAACCGGCAGAAGATCTCCGGCTATGTGAATAGCTCACTCATGCTCGTCACGGCGCTGTCGCCGGTGATCGGCTACGACAGAGCCTCCAAGATCGCCCACTATGCAATGGACAACGATCTGACGCTCCGCGACGCCGCGCTGAAACTCGGTTATGTCAGTGCGGAGGAATTCGACCGAGTCGTGGATCCGAAGAAGATGGTGGCCCCCCTTCTGGCTGACGGCGTGGCTGACGGCGTGGCTGACGGCGTGGCTGACG
>CAZGPT010000056.1:0-8053 GCA_964527015.1 uncultured Mycobacterium sp.
CGAACGCGAACAGCGTCCCGACGTTGACCATCTCCTCGAGCTTGGCCATCGGGAAAACCGAGGCGGCCACCGCGATCAGGACGGCGACCACGACGACGATCAGCAGGGCACCCCAGTCGAGGGTGAGCGAGCCCAGATGTCAAGTGGCTCCCGAGAACCCGAACACCGTGCCGAGGTAGCTGGACCATCCTTTGGCCACCACCGCCGCGCCGACGGCGAACTCCAGCATGAGGTCCCACCCGATGATCCAGGCGACGAACTCGCCGAACGTCGCGTAGGAGAATGGTGTACGCACTGCCGGCCACGGGCAGGATGGAGGCGAACTCCGCGTAGCACAGCGCGGCCAGCCCGCAGGTGATCGCGGCGATGACGAATGACACCGGCAACGCGGGTCCGGTGATATTGCCGAATGTCGTGGCGGTGACGGTGAAGATACCGGCGCCGACGACCACCGAGACACCGAAGACTGTCAGGTCCCACCAGGTGAGTTCCTTGCGCAGCCGGGTGCTCGGCTCGTCGGTGTCGCGGATGGACTGCTCCACCGATTTGGTCCGCGTCGATTTGAAGGCCTTGGGGACCATCGCGCAGACGCTACCGGGTTGGGTTACGGTCCAGGTCCGGCTCCAGGTAGATGATCAGGGCCGCGGGCACGGCTTCCCGCACCGCCGCCTCGGCACGGTCGATCGCCGCGGCCACCGTGGCGAGATCATCGGAGGCCCCCAGCGCGATCTTGGCCCCGACCAGGATCTCCTCGGGCCCGAGATACTGGGTGCGCAGGTGGATCACCCGATCAACATGCTCGGTTCGCTCCAAGGCGCTCTGGATGGCGGCCAACTCCGCGCCGGTTGCGCTCTCGCCGATCAGCAGGCTCTTCATCTCCACCATCAGGACCACCGCGATCACGCCGAGCAGGATGCCGATGAGCAGTGTGCCGACCCCGTCCCAGACCGGGTCGCCGGTCAGCATGGTCAGCCCGACGCCGATGAGCGCGAAGCTCAGACCAATCAACGCACCACTGTCCTCCAGCAGCACCACCGGCAACTCCGGGTTGCGGGACCGCCGGATGAATTGCCACCAGGATCCGGAACCCTTCAGCGGCTTGGACTCGCGCATCGCGGTCCGGAAGCTGTAGCCCTCCAGTCCCATCGCGACCACGAGGATGACGATGGCCACCACCGCCGAGCGCAGTGGCTCGGGGTGCTGGATCTTGTGGATGCCCTCGTAGATGGCGAAAACCGCACCGAGGGAGAACAGCACCAGCGCGACGACGAACGAGTAGAAGAACCGGCTGCGGCCGTAGCCGAACTGGTGCAGGCTGGTGGCCTGTTTGCGGGCCTGCCGCTGACCGAACAGCAGTAGCGCCTGGTTGGAGGTGTCGGCCAACGAGTGCACCGACTCGGCCAGCATCGACGAACTCTGGGTGATGAGGAAACCGACGAATTTCGCGACCGCGATGCCAGCGTTGGCGGCCAGCGCCGCGATGATCGCCCTGGTACTGCCCGACGCCGACAATCGTCCTCCTGAGGTCAGAGGCCAACCGTAGCGCGAAACAACCGGCTCGGGCGGGATGCCTGCAGCCTGATCGGGCCGTCGTCGGCGGCCACCCAGGCCGCCGAACCGCGGTCGATCCGCACATCACCGGACTTGGCCCGGGCGATCACCGACCCCTGCGTGCAGACCAGGATCTGCGGCCCGTCGTGCCGCGACGGTGCATCGACCTCGTGGCCCAGGTTGTCCCCGTCCAGGGTCAGCACCGAACCGGCGAACTCCGCCGTGGGAGTGTCGTAGAACAGCTCGATGCCCGCGCGGCGGGTGCCGACCCGGGCGTCGGCGACGGGGTGGAAGTCCAGCACCCGCAACAGTTCCGGTACGTCGACGTGCTTGGGCGTGAGACCACCGCGCAGCACGTTATCGGAGTTGGCCATCACCTCCATCGCCATACCCTGCAGGTAGCTGTGCAGATTCCCGGCCGGCAGGAAGATACCCTCGCCGGCGGAAAGACTGACCCGATTGAGCAACAGCGCGGCCAGCACACCCGCATCGCCGGGATAGCGCTCGCCGAGTTCCAGCGCCGTCCTGGCTTCATCAGCGAATTCCGTTGCGCCGGAACGGACATAAGCGATCGCTCCGTCCAGGACGGCGGGGATCAGAGTGTCGATATCGGGTTGCGGCGCGGTGATCCAGGTAGTGAACAACGCCCGCAGCCCGGCCGCGTCGGATTGGCCCGCCAGCAGGGCGATATAGGGCTCGAGGGCGGGCACCGCCAATGCGCGCAGGAGCTCGACCGTCGCCGCAGGGGGCCGGAAACCGACCAACGCCTCGAAATCGCCGAGCGCGACCAGCAGCTCCGGCTTGTGGCTTCGATCCCGGTAGTTACGCTCCGGCGACAACACCGGCACCCCGCAACGGTCCTCGTGGTCATAACCCTCTGAAGCCTGTTGAGCACTCGGGTGCGCCTGTAATGACAGCGGCTCGTCGGCGGCAAGCACCTTGACCAGAAAAGGAAGTTGACCGTCGAATCGCTCGCGGACAGCCGGTCCGAGCTCACCGTCGGGGTCGGCGGCGATGACATCCAGCAGGGATCCCCGGGGGTCGTCATCGACCAGGGTGGCCGGATCGCCCGGGTGTGCGCCCAGCCAGAGTTCGGCCTCCGGGTGCGCGGTCGGAGCGGGGCGCCCGGTGAACTCCGCGATCGCGGTGCGCGAACCCCATGCGTAGGTGCGGATCGCTCCGCGAATCAGCTGCACGGCCCCATCATGCCCGTCATCCCCTCGCCAGTTTGCGGTAAACGGCAGCCATCTCCAGCCGAACGGCCAGGGTGGCCAGCTGCCTTTCGGTGCGGTCGCCGTTAATGGTGTCATCGGCCGCCGACGCCGAACCGGTGTCCCCCACATCGTCGGCAACGAGCAGGTCGGCGCCGCCGATTCCGGCGAGTCGGGAACTCAGCACCGCACGCTCCTCGGCCAGGGCCAGGGCTACCACTCGCGGCCGGTCCGGCGGTGGGCCATCGATCTGTTCGTCATGGAACAACGCGTCAACCGGGTCACCGAATCCGGCGGCCGTCCCCTGCGCCGGCCCGCCGTCCCGGAGCGCCACCAGCACATCGGCCAGTTCCGCGGCGGCGACGGGGTGGCCGCCGACCCGGAGCAGAACCGACGCACCGTGCCGGGCCAGCGCGCAGGTGACTGGCCGGTCGCCGGCCAGGAGCACCTGCCGGCCGGCCATCCGCTCGGCCAGCGTCTTGGCGGGGTTGGTCAGCATCTCGCGTCCGACGCTGTTGCGCACCGCCTCGGCGTCGAGATCGTCGGCGAGTGCCGCCAAGCCGTCGATCGGTTGCCGCGGCGCCGGATCGACGGCGGCCATCGTTGCCAGGCCAGCGGCCAGATAACGGCACAGCCCGAACTCGTCCGGCACCGACAGCCGGGGTTCGAGGACCGCGCAGCGCCCAGCGGTGGCATCGCGAAGTGGACCCAGATTCGGAGCGGCGACCACCACCCGGGCTCCCCGACGCACCGCGGTGTGCGCCGCCGTGACGAGGTTCCGGTCGCCCGGGTCATCACCCGCGACGATCAGGACATCCAGAGGGCCGATCCAGGGCGGCGCCTCGGCCGCCGCGACCAGTGGCTCGCCGGCGATCCCGCCGAGCACAGCGATCAGCATGGCCCCCGCGGCCGCCGCGGGCCCCCGACCGGCAAGCCAGACCACCGTCCGGGGACGCTGCCCACCCGTCACCGGATCCAGTGCCCCTTCCTCCACGGCGGCGGCGGTCGCGCGGACTTGCGCACCGGCCATCGCCGACGCCCGCAGCAGCCCGTCCCGGTCTGCCTCCTGCAGGGCATCGGCGTCGTCGAGGTCGACGTGGGTGCTCGTGGTGTTCATCGGACGGTCTCGCCGGCCGGTGCGATCCGCTCCGACGCCGCGGTGACGATCCGGCTCACCTCGTCGGCGGTGCGGGCCTCCACGTTGAGCCGCAGCAACGGCTCGGTATTGGATGTCCGCAGATTGAACCAGGCGCCATCGCCCAGATCCACCGTCACCCCGTCCAGCAAGTCCGTCGAGACCGTCTGCGCAGCAAAGGATTTCAGCACCGCATCGACGCAGGCGGGGGCGTCCTCTACCCGGAAATTGATCTCGCCCGACGCCGCGTAGCGCTGATAGAGACCCATCAGTTCCGACAGCGGACGATCCTGCCTGCCCAGCGCGGACAGCACATGCAGGCCGGCGAGCATGCCGGAATCGGCACCCCAGAAGTCCCGGAAGTAGTAGTGCGCGGAGTGCTCGCCACCGAAGACGGCACCGGTCTGCGCCATCAACGCTTTGATGTAGGAGTGCCCAACCCGGGACCGCACCGCCACCCCCCCGCGTTCGGCGATCACCTCCGGGACCACCCTCGAGGTGATCAGGTTGTGGATCACCGATGCCCCCGGGTCGCGCGCCAGTTCCCGGTCGGCGACCAACGCCGTCACCGCCGACGGCGACACCGGGTCGCCGTTCTCGTCCACCACGAAACAGCGGTCGGCGTCGCCGTCGAAGGCCAGGCCGATATCCGCGCCGGTCTCGCGGACGAAGGCCTGCAGATCCACCAGATTGGCCGGTTCGAGCGGGTTGGCCTCGTGATTCGGAAACGAGCCGTCGAGATCGAAGAACAGCGGCAGAAGTGTCAATCCGGGGATTTCGCCCAGTACGGCGGGGGCGGTATGGCCGGCCATCCCGTTGCCGGCGTCGACGGCCACCCGCAACGGGCGCAGTCCGGCGATATCCACCAGCGAACGCAGGAACCGGCCGTAGTCACCCAGCACGTCCCGGTCATCGATCCGCCCGCGCGGTCCGGTCCGGTCCCGTCCGGCGGGCACGCCGGCGATGACCTCATCGCGGATCACCGCCAGACCGGTGTCCTCACCCACCGGTTTGGCCTCCGACCGGCACAGTTTGATCCCGTTGTAGGCGGCCGGGTTGTGGCTCGCGGTGAACATCGCGCCCGGGCAGTTCAGCAGACCCGAGGCGAAGTACAGCTGATCGGTGGAAGCCAGCCCGATCCGGACCACGTCGAGGCCCTCGGCCAGCACGCCGTCGGCGAAGGCCGCCGACAGCACCGGGGAACTCGCTCGCATATCGTGGCCGATCACCACCCGGGCCGATCCTGGCGCCCCCTCCGCTCTCATCAACCTGGCGAACGCCGCACCCACCTCGAAGACGAATTCCTCGTCGATCTCGGTACCGACCAGGCCGCGCACGTCATAAGCCTTGATGACGCGACGCACATCGGCAGCGGGCCGGGACATGGCGCAACTCCTCGGACGGTGGAACTTCCTCGACCGAAAGCCTAGCCTGCGCGTCAGGCTCCAGCCCGGGCTCAGTCGCCCGGATCGGGCAGAACCCGCAGGTGCCCACGACGCCGGCCGGCCGGACCGTTCCCGTGGGCCGCCGGCGGAATGCCGGTCCTGGGCAGCGCCGCATGGGCGGACCCGTGCGGATCGGAGAAACCGGTGATCGGCGCTGCACCGGATCCTCCGCCCTCGCGGACAGCATCGGCGAGTGCAACCAGGTCGTCCTCGTCCGGATTGGTCGGCAGTGGGGCGGCGTGCCGGACCATCTCCCAGCCGCGCGGTGCGGTGATCCGGGTGGCATGGGCCAGACAGAGGTCCCAAGTGTGCGGTTCGCGCACGGTGGCCAGCGGTCCCACAACTGCGGTGGAGTCCGAGTAGACGTAGGTCAGCGTCGCCACCGCATAGTGCCCGCACCCGGGCCGGATACAGCGACGGGGAACATTCACGCTGGCGAGGCTATCCCGGTCGAATGCCGGTGCGCGCCGGACACGCGCACTCGCCGGTGCGCCGATGTAGAACCGTTACGATCTTCAGCCCATGGCCGATAACCGGAGTTCGCGGCGCGGCGGCGGCAAGGCGGGCGGTTCCCGGCGCGGGCGGGAGATGCGCGGCCCGTTGCTTCCGCCGTCCGTACCGGGGTGGCGCAGCCGGGGCGAGCGATTCGATATGGCGGCCCTGGAGGCCTACGAACCCATCGAGCGACGCTGGCATAAACGGCTGGCCCAACTCGATGTGGCCGTCGATGAGATTCCCCGCATCGTCCCCAGGGATCCGGAGGGAGTGCAGTGGCCGCCGGAGGTGGTGGCCGATGGGCCGATAGCTCTGGCCCGGCTGATCCCGGCGGGAGTGGACGTCCGCGGAAACCCCACGCGGGCGCGAATTGTGTTGTTCCGCAAGCCGATCGAGCGGCGCGCGAAGGACTCTGTTGATCTGACCGATCTGCTCCACGAGATCCTGGTGGCGCAGGTGGCCAACTATCTGGGGGTCGAACCGTCAGAGATCGACCCGAGCCTGGACACCGACGACTGATCAGATGATGCCGCGTTTGAGGCGCCGGCGCTCCCGCTCGGAGAGCCCACCCCAGATGCCGAACCGTTCATCGTTGGCCAGTGCGTACTCCAGGCAGGCATCCTTGACCTCGCAGCCCAGACAGATCCGCTTGGCCTCCCGGGTGGAGCCGCCCTTCTCCGGGAAGAAGGCCTCCGGATCGGTCTGCGCACACAGGGCGTTCTCCTGCCACTGCGGATCGTCCGGCGTGAGCATCGGCTCGATCGGATCGGGCACCACACTCAGGTGAGCCCGCGCCAGCGATCCCGCACTCGTCGGCCCGGGATCAGCGTGCGGAGCGCCAATCGCTCCGAGGAATTTTTCGTAGGACATGTCCACCCTCCTAACCTGATTTCGTAGTGAAGCTTGACTTCTTCGAACATGTGGTCGAAACACGGTCTGCGACACCGAAACCGGCAGGTCGACCGGGAAATGACACAGTTGTGATTAGACAGTGCTGAGGTGCCCGGGTCAAGCTGTAAGCGGTAATTCACTACCACTTTCGTGACCGAATACGGCGTGTCGACACCTTGGCGTGTCTTGCGAGTTGCGTCACCGTGACCGCGTTCAAGCGGCCCGGGCACGACCGCCTAGTGTCGACCGGTGTGAACATCACCGTGCTCGTCGGAGGGATCGGCGGAGCCCGTTTCCTACTCGGGGTGCAGCGGCTTCTCGGCCTCGGTCAGTTCGCCGGCCGGTTCGCCGATCAGTTCGCCGGTCAGGCCGGTGACGAGGTCCATCAGGGCCACCGGCTCACCGCGATCGTCAATATCGGTGACGACGCCTGGATGTACGGGGTACGCATCTGCCCCGATCTGGACACCTGCATGTACACCCTCGGCGGTGGGATCGACCCGGAACGCGGTTGGGGCCACCGCGACGAAACCTGGCACGCCAAGGAGGAACTCGCCGCCTACGGCGTCCAACCGGACTGGTTCGGCCTCGGCGACCGGGATCTGGCCACCCATCTGGTGCGGAGCCAGATGCTGCGTGCGGGTTATCCGCTGTCACAGGTCACCGAGGCGTTGTGCGCCCGGTGGTCCCCCGGAGCCACGCTGCTACCGGCAAGTGACGATCGCTGCGAGACCCATGTCGTGGTCACCGACCCGGAGACTGGCGACCGGCGGGCGATTCACTTCCAGGAGTGGTGGGTGCGCTACCGCGCCAAAATCCCCACCCATAGCTTCGCCTTCGTCGGCTCCGAGAAGGCAACCGCCGGCGCGGGTGTCGTCGAGGCGATCAGCACGGCGGACGTCGTCATACTTGCGCCGTCGAACCCGGTGGTCAGCATCGGCGCCATCCTCGCAATCGCCGGGATCCGGGGCGCGCTGCGTTCCACCGCGGCCCCGGTGGTCGGGTATTCGCCGATCGTGGACGGAAAACCGTTGCGCGGCATGGCCGACGAATGCCTTTCGGTTCTCGGCCTCGAGACCACCTCGGAGGCAGTCGGGCGGCACTACGGCTCCCGTTCAACCACCGGACTGCTCGACTACTGGCTCGTCCACGACGGGGATGCCGCCGAGATTCCCGGGGTCGAGGTGAGATCGGTCCCACTGCTGATGACCGATCCGGCCGCCACCGCCGCCATGGTCCGCGCCGGCCTCGACGCGGCCGGGTTGGCGCTGTGACGGCGCCGGCAAGCGGCGACCGGGGCCCGACGGCGCCGGCAAGCGGCGACC
>CAZGPT010000056.1:8153-19634 GCA_964527015.1 uncultured Mycobacterium sp.
GACGGCGCCGGCAAGCGGCGACCGGGGCCCGACGGCGCCGGCAAGCGGCGACCATGGAACCGGGGCGCCGGTGGAGATCCGGCCCGTCACGGGCCTCCCCGAATTCCGGCCCGGGCAGGACCTGCCGGCCACCATCGCCGCCGCCGCACCCTGGCTGTGCGACGGCGACATCGTGGTGATCACCAGCAAAGTGGTATCCAAGTGCGAGGGGCGTATCGTCGCCGCACCGGCCGACCCTGAGCAGCGGGATGAGTTGCGCCGCCGATTGATCGAAACCGAGGCGGTGCGGATCCTGGCCCGCAAGGGCCGCACCCTGATCACCGCCAATCGGCACGGCCTGGTTCAGGCGGCGGCAGGTGTGGACGGATCCAACGTCGGGACAACCGAATTGGCTCTGCTGCCCGAGGACCCCGATGCCAGCGCCGGACGGCTGCGTGCCGAACTGTGCCGTATCTCAGGGGCGGACGTGGGCGTGATCATCACCGACACCATGGGCCGCGCATGGCGCAACGGCCAGACCGATGCCGCGATCGGCTCCGCGGGTGTTCCGGTGCTGCACAGCTACGCCGGGGCGACCGA
Organism: uncultured Mycobacterium sp.; assembly: GCA_964527015.1. Taxonomy (GTDB): domain Bacteria; phylum Actinomycetota; class Actinomycetes; order Mycobacteriales; family Mycobacteriaceae; genus Mycobacterium. Next base: position 8,733 of record CAZGPT010000056.1, read on the forward strand.
TCGCCACGGTAACGAACTACTGGTGACCGAGGTGGCGGTGGCCGACGAGATCGCCGCGGCGGCCGATCTGGTGAAGGGCAAGCTGACCGGGACGCCGGTGGCCGTGGTTCGCGGGCTGACGCTGGCCGATGACGGCTCCTGCGCGGCAGGGCTGTTGCGCGGCGGCCCGGATGACCTGTTCTGGCTGGGGAGCGCTGAAGCGATCGAGCTCGGCCGCCGACAGGCCCAGCTGATGCGACGGTCGGTGCGCCGGTTCGCCGGCCGACCGGTGGACGCAGCGGTGATCGAGGCCGCCGTCGCGGAGGCACTGACCGCCCCCGCCCCGCATCACACCCGGCCGGTCCGATTCGTGTGGCTGCAGGACCGTGATCGGCGCGTCGAACTTCTGGACCGGATGAAGCAGGCGTGGCGGGCTGATCTCACCGCCGACGGCCACCCGCCGGAGTCCGTGCGGCGCCGGGTGGCCCGCGGCCAGATCCTGTACGACGCTCCCGAGGTTCTGATCCCGTTCCTAGTGCCGGACGGGGCCCACAGTTACCCCGACCCGGTGCGCACCGCGGCCGAACGCACCATGTTCACCGTCGCGGTCGGCGCGGCGGTGCAGGCCCTGCTGGTCGCCCTCGCCGTGCGGGAGGTCGGCAGCTGCTGGATCGGCTCGACGATCTTCGCCCCCGAGGTGGTGCGACAGACCCTCGACCTTCCGGATGACTGGGAACCGTTGGGCGCCATCGCAGTCGGCTACCCGGAACAGCCGCTGCCGCCGAAAGATCCCGGCCCCGTCGACGATCGGCTGGTACGCCGGTGAACCTGCACGAATCGGCGGTAGCGACGCTCACCGCGTGGGAGCCACCCGATGCCGGCCAGGACGCCTTGCGCCACGCCGTGCTGGCGTTTCTGCTGGGCCGGGCGGACGGCTGCCAGCGGGCCTGCGTGCCGGGCCACATCACCGCCTCGGCCCTGGTGGTCGACCACACCGGGGAGCGGGTGCTACTCACCCTGCACCCCCGGTTCGGCCGGTGGCTGCAGCTGGGCGGGCACTGCGAGGACTCCGACACTGATCTTTTGAGCGCGGCCCTGCGGGAGGCCACCGAGGAGTCCGGGATCGAGGGTCTGCGGATAGATCCGGTGCTGGCGGCGATCCACGCCCATCCGGTGACCTGTTCGCTCGGCATCCCGACCCGCCATCTGGACCTGCAGTTTATCGCGACCGCGCCGGAACACGCGGAGGCCGTCATCAGCGATGAATCCCTGGACCTGCGGTGGTGGCCGATCGATACCCTCCCGGACGGAACCGATGCCGGACTGGTCGCGTTGGTGCAGGTCGCTAAATATCGCTTGAGTAGCGGATCCCGCAGTCCGGAATGAGCACCCCCGGCCAGACCCGAGCCCCGCTAAGCAGTTCGCAACGAGCTCCGATATCGGCGCCATCGCTGATCACCCCGTCTCGGATCAACGCCCGCGGGCCGATCCGGGCGCCGGACCCGATGATCGAACGTTCAATGACCGCACCGGCTTCCACCCGGGCGCCGTCGAAGACCACCGCTCCGTCCAGTCGCACACCGGGGCCGATCTCGGCACCCCGGCCCACCACGGTGCCGCCGTACAGCAGGGCGCCGGGGGCCACCGAAGCGCCGTCGTGCACCAGGCTCTCCCCTCGCCGGCCGCCCAGCGCGGGGGACGGGGCGATACCCCGAACCAGGTCGGCCGAACCTCGGACGAAATCCTCCGGGGTGCCCATATCCCGCCAGTAGCTGGCATCGACATAGCCGCACACCTTCGTCCCGTCGGCCAGCAGCGCAGGGAAGACCTCCCGTTCCACCGAGACCTCGCGACCGCGTGGGATGAGGTCGATGATGTCGCGGTTGAAGATATAGGTTCCGGCATTGATCTGATCAGTGGGCGGGTCCTCGGTTTTCTCCAGGAAGGCCAGCACATTCCCGTCACCATCGGTGGGCACCGACCCGAAGGCCCGAGGGTCGCTGACCCGGACCAGGTGCAGGGTCAGATCGGCGGCCCGCTCGGAGTGGGCGGCCAACATCGCACCGAGGTCCATCCCGGACAACACGTCGCCGTTGAACACCATCACGGTGTCGTGGCGCAGTTTTCCGGCCACATTGGCGATACCGCCGCCGGTGCCCAGCGGCTGTTGCTCGAAGACATAGTCGATCTGCAGGCCCAGTTTGGATCCGTCACCGAACTCGGCCTCGAAAGTCTCAGCCTTGTAGGCGGTACCCAGCACGACATGCTCGATACCGGCGGCGGCGATTCGCGACAGCAGGTGGGTCAGGAACGGCAGGCCCGCGGTCGGCAGCATCGGCTTGGGCGCGGACAGAGTCAGGGGCCGCAGCCGGGTTCCCTTGCCGCCGACCAGAATCACGGCGTCGACGTTGGTGGTCATCGCATCCCTCCCGACATCGCTTTCCTCAATTCCCGGCGGGACTTGCGTACCGCCGCCCGCGACCGTGCCCGCAGAGCACCCCTCATAGTCCACCGCAATGGGGCCCGCCACGGGCCGGAATGACGATCAGAAAGGTAGATGTAGGTGCTCACGTGATGGGCACGCAGATTGCGTGCCGGGTCCCGCCCGGTCGAGTGACCCTTGTCGTGCAGGATCTCCGAACCGGGGGCGTACACGTTGAGCCAGCCCGCCCGGCCAAGCCGGTCCCCGAGGTCGACGTCTTCCATGTACATGAAGTAGCGCTCATCGAAACCGCCGATCGCGTCGAATGCCGACCGGCGCACCAGCAGGCAGGAACCCGACAGCCAGCCGACCGGCCGTTCGCTGGGCTCGACGCGCTCCTGACGGTAGGACTTCGTCCAGGGGTTGGCCTTCCAGGCGAACCCGATCACCGCGTGCATACCGCCGCGCATCAGGCTGGGCAGGTGCCGAGCGGAGGGGTACACCGAACCGTCCGGGTCACGGATCAGCGGTCCCACGCTGCCGGCCCGCGGCCACCGGACGGCCGCCTCCAGCAGGGCGTCGATACTGCCCGGGGCCCAGACCACATCGGGGTTGGCCACCAGCACGAACTCCTGACCGGGCGGCACCATCGCGACGGCCCGGTTGACCGCGGTGCCGTAGCCCAGGTTGCTGCCGGTGCGAAGCAGTTCGGTCCCGGGATAACGCTCGAGCGCCTCCTCCGGAGCGCCGTCGGTGGACCCGTTGTCGGCGATCACCACCCGCAGCGGACGATCGGTGGCCACCGTCAGCGACGACAGGAACCGGTCGAGGTGCGAGCCCGGCGAATAGGTCACCGTCACCACGGTCAGGGCCGGCTCGTCGCTCACGGCGTAGAGGCTAGCGGTCCATCGTCGAACGGCACCTCAACCGCCTCGGCGAGCGCTTCGCGCCACGGCCGCAGCGGGGTCAGGCCTGCTCGCACCGAGGAGACCATCGACAGCGCCGAGTACACCGGACGCGGCGCGGGGCGGGGCACCGCGGCGGTGCCCACCGGCCGGACCCGCTCGGGGTCGGCGCCCAGCGCGGCGAACACCGCGCGGGCCTGCTCGAAACGGCTGGCCGCACCGGCGTTGGCGGCGTGCAGCACCGGCGCCCCGGTACCGCCGGCCGCCGCTTCGAGCAGCGCGGCGACCAGATCGGCGACGTAGGTCGGTGAACCGGTCTGATCATCGACCACGTCGATGACCCGGTCGGTGGCGGCCAGCCGGCGCATCACGGCGACGAAATCAGAGCCGGCACCGCCGGTGTAGACCCAGGACGTCCGGACGATACGGGCATCCGGGAGTGCGGCGTGCACCGCCAGTTCGCCGTCCAGCTTGGTTTTCCCGTACACGCTCAACGGGCCGGTGGGATCGGTGATGTCATACGGTCGGCGAGCATCCCCGCTGAACACATAGTCGGTGGAGATGTGTATCAGCCGGGCCCGCACCGCGGCGCAGGCGCGGGCGATACCGACCGGCCCGGCCGCGTTGACGGCATACGCAGTCCCCGGGTCGGCCTCAGCGTCGTCGACGGCGGTGAATGCCGCACAGTTGACCACCACGTCCCCGGGCCGCACCCACCGCTGGGCTGCGGCGGGATCGGTGATATCGAAATCCCGATGCGACAGTGCGCACACCTCATAGCCCTGCCGGGCGGCCTGAGCTGCCAGAAACCGCCCGACCTGGCCACCAGCGCCGGTGATCACCATCCGAATCGCCACGGTGACGAGTCTGGCACGCCGGTTTCGGCTACCGGGGATGTGCCCGTCCGGCCAGTAGCCTGTGATGGTGCCAGATGAGACGGAAGTGACAGCAGTGGCGCGTGCTCAACCGGTGGGGCAGACCATCCTGGCCCTGCTCGCCGTGGCCGTCTTGCTGGGCACCGGGATGGCGTGGGGCTCGGTCCGCTCCTTCGAGAACGGGATCTTCCACTTCACCACCGCCATGCTGGGTGGCGGCGGCGCCGACGATGACGGCGCGGTGGACATCCTGCTGGTGGGCATGGACAGCCGCACCGACGCGCACGGCAATCCGTTGTCGGAGGCCGAGTTGGCCCAGTTGCACGCCGGCGACGACGTCGCGACGAACACCGACACCATCATCCTGGTCCGCATCCCCGTCGACGGCCGCTCGGCGACGGCCATCTCCATTCCGCGCGACTCTTACGTCGAGGCGCCGGACCTGGGCAAGACCAAAATCAACGGGGTGTACGGCGAGGTCAAGCTCGATCGGATGAAGCAGCTCGTGGAGAACCAGGGTGTGGATGCCGCCGTGGCCGAGCCGCAATCGGTGGAGGCCGGCCGCAACGCGCTGATCCAGACCGTCGCCGACCTGACCGGTGTGACGGTGGACCACTACGCCGAGATCGGCCTGCTCGGTTTCTCGCTGATCACCGATGCCCTGGGCGGCGTCGAGGTATGCCTGAAGGAGCCCGTCTACGAGCCGCTTTCCGGGGCGGACTTCCCGGCCGGCTGGCAGCGCCTGGACGGTGCGCAGGCACTGAGCTTCGTGCGCCAGCGCCACGATATGCCGCGCGGTGATCTTGATCGGGTGGTGCGCCAGCAGGTTGTCATGGCCTCACTGGCCCACCAGGTGATCTCGGGTAAGACCTTGAGCAGTCCGAGCACGCTGAACCGGCTGCAGGACGCCATCCACCGCTCGGTGGTGATCTCCTCCGGCTGGGACGTGATGGATTTCCTCACCCAACTGCAGAAGCTGGCCGCGGGGAACGTCGCGTTCGCCACCATCCCGGTACTGGCCGAGGACGGGTGGAGCGATGACGGTATGCAGTCGGTGGTCCGAGTGGACCCGACCCTGGTGCAGCAGTGGGTGTCCGGGCTGCTGCGGGACCAGAACGAGGGTAAGACCGCCGAGGTCGCCTACTCCCCCGACAAGACCACGGTGGACGTCTACAACGACACCGATATCAACGGCCTGGCCGGTGCGGTGTCGGAACGGCTGACCGCCCTGGGATTCGCCGAGGGCTCGATCGGCAACCATGACGAGGCGAGGGTCAGCGAGAGCCAGGTTCGGGCCGCGACCGAGGATGATCTGGGCGCCCAGGCGGTCGCGGCCGAACTCGGCGGGCTTGCGGTGGTATCCGACTCTTCGATCGCCGCGGGCACCGCGCGGGTCATCCTGGCCGACGACTACGCCGGACCGGGTTCCGGGCTGGACGGCTCGCTGCCCGCTGCTGCGACCATCGACAAATCCTCTCAGGACGCATCCTGGGAGGCCGGCGCGGATTCGTCCGACGACCAGACACCGCTCCCATCGCAAGTGTTCACGGCGGGGTCCGACGACCCGCAGTGCGTCAACTGATGAACCTCACCGACGCGCTGCTCGATCCCCTGCTCGGTGCCGACCGAATGGGCCCGCGGATCACCTACTACGACGATTCCTGCGGCGAGCGGATCGAATTGTCGACGGTGACGCTGGCCAACTGGGCCGCCAAGACCGCCAACCTGCTGCGCGACGAACTCGACGCCGGGCCGGAAAGCCGGGTCGCGGTGCTGCTACCGGCGCACTGGCAGACCGTCGCGGTACTTCTCGGGGCATGGTGGATCGGCGCCGAGGTGGTGCTGTCGGGGGAGCCCGCCGACATCGCCCTGTGCACGATCGACCGCCTTGCCGAAGCCGACCACACGGTGGCCGACAGCAGCGGAACGGCCGAGGTGGCGGTGCTGTCGCTGGACCCGTTCGGCAAGCCGGTGCCGGATCTGCCGGTCGGCGTGACCGATTATGCAACGGCGGTACGGGTGCACGGCGATCAGGTGGTACCAGAGCAGGCCCCCGGACCGGCCCTGGCCGGCTGGTCCGTCGATGAGGCTCTCCGGCATGCGCGGCGCAGCGCCGAGGCCCGCGGCCTGACCGCCGGTGACCGGGTGATGTCAGACCGGACGTGGTCGACACCGCGGGAACTGACCGATCACCTGCTGGCGGTATTGGCCGCCGGGGCATCACTGGTGCAACTGACCAACGCCGACCCAGCGGTGCTGGACCGGCGACGGGTGACCGAGAAGGTCACCCGCTCGCTGGATTAAGCGGGGGCTGCAGCCGGAGCCGGGGCCGGGGCCGGGGCCGGGGCCGAAGCGTCCCACACCGACGGATCCTCGGCCGGGAAGGTCGTGCACTTGGCCGCGATCTCGTTGGCCTCGGGCTCCGCGGCGGTGAAGATCGACACATACTCGGGGAAGATGCCCACCAGGGTGTTCACCTCGTCCTGACGCTCCTGCGGCGACTTCTGCAGCAGCAGGTTCATGTGGTAGACGATCCCGCCCTGGACCCAACGGGGCTCGGAGTTGTACTTGCCGATCAACTCGCCGTAAGTCACCGGGTCGACGACCTTGGTGGCGGCCAGAATCTGATCCAGCGAGCAGTTGGTGTTCAGCATGGCCGGCGGGACGGTGCTGTCGGCGGCGGCCGGGCCGGCGAACCCGACAGCGGCGACGGCAAGGGCGCCGGAGAGGGCAGCGGTTGTGCGCAAAGTATTCACGGTGCTGAAAGATAGGCGCTGGCCTGCTACCGCGTCAATCTGAGGTCCGAGCCCTGCAGCCGCCGACCGACACGAGCCGACCGGCATAGGCTGGCCGTTATGACCGAGAACCGGCCCCCGCTGGACCTCACGGCTGTACGCCGCGACCTGCTGGGGCCCGACCGCGCGCTGCGCAGCGTGCGGGTGGTGGACAGCACCGGCTCTACCAACACCGACCTGCTCACCCAGCACGAAGCCGGGGTGGATATCGACGGCATGGTGCTGATCGCCGAGCATCAGAGCGCCGGGCGCGGCCGCAACGGTCGTAGTTGGTCCAGCCCGCCCCGGTCCCAGATCGCCCTGTCGGTGGGCCTGCGCGTGGCCGGCCTGCCGCCGGCCGGCTGGGGCTGGCTGCCACTGCTGACCGGGGTTGCGGTGGTCGACGCCGTCACCGCCATCACCGGTCTCGAAACCGGGTTGAAGTGGCCCAACGACATCCTGGTGGGCGATCACAAACTGGGCGGCATCCTGGCCGAGGTGGCCGCGCCGGACCCGGTCATCGTGGTCGGGCTGGGCCTCAACGTCTCACTGCGGGCCGATGAGGCCCCGGATGCCCGCGCCACCTCCCTGCTGATGCTCGGCTCGACGATGCTGGATCGCAGCGCGTTGCTGGGCAGCATTCTGGCCGAGTGGACCGCGCGGATCGACCGCTGGCGGGGCGCAGGCGGAGCCGACGCCGGGCTGATGGCCGACTACCGGCGCCGCAGCCTCACACTGGGCACCCGGGTACGGGCCGAATTGCCGGGCGGGCGCGAGATCGTCGGATTCGCAACCGATATCGATGAGCTCGGACAGCTGCAGATCAGGACCGCCGCGGAGGCCGGCTCACCGATGGTGGCGGTGGCGGCCGGCGATATCACCCATCTGCGCCCCGCCGACTGACGACTACCGGCCCTCAGTCACCGGTCGGCGTCGCGTGGATGGGAAGCTCGCTGAACATCAGGGTGAGCCGGAGCGGACCGATACGCGGCCGGAGTTCGGCGTAGGTGTGAATCCGCAGTTCGTCCAATTCAGCGACGGTCATCGTGCCGGTGTAGGACACCCTGATGTCCACCTCGGTCGTCTTGCCCCGGCCGATCGCCAGGGCGTCGATCAGCGTCAGCTGGTAGTCGAGGGTGTCTGCGTACTCGTCCTGGACCGCCGCGATGGCATCCGCCACGGCGGTGTCGAGCGCGGGATCGGCGCGACGGCCGGAAAGACGCCCGAACTCGAGGCGGATCTGGCGGACCGGCTCGCCCACCAATGCGATACACAGGATGAGCACGATGATGCTGTCCGCGATGTTCTTGATGTTGAAGCCGGTTGATGTGACCGGCGTGCCCTCCGGGATGACCGCGACGATGATCAGGGACACACAGATGCCGGCACTGATCAGGCTCTCCATCTTCGCGGCCGTGGCCTCGACCTTTAACAGAGCCGAAGCGTTGTTGACCGCCCGATTGTTCCGCTCGTGATTCCACTTCAGGCCGTAGCAGACCACCGCGACCAGTGCGGTGTACACCGCCGCGAGACCGAACTCGGGTTCGCTGCCCTTACCGGTGACCAGGTAGTCGAGCACCTTCACCGCGTTGGTGACCCCGGCCACGACGACGACTCCGAGAATCATCAGCGAGCGGAACAGTCCGTAGAGGTTTTCCAGCGCCAGTCGCCCATACGGACTCCCAACCGCCGGTGGCGTTGACGCCGTGACCGCCAGTCGGGCCGCGATGAACGCGGCACCCGCGTTGATCAGCGAGATGATCCCGTCCAGCTGGGTGGCCGACACCCGGGTGACGGCGTAGACGACGAAGCCCAGAATCGCCAGCACGAACATGATGACCATGTAGGTGTACAGACTGCTCCGTTCGGCACGGAGGACCGCTGTCTCTGAGGTCACTGTCTCCGAGGTCACTGTCTCCGAGGTCACCGGATCAGCCTTTATGAGACGGTGGCTTCGAATGAGTTCACTGTCAGGCCGACGCCACCGCTCCAGGGTTCGAAGCCGGCTTGAATACTGGTGAGGTACCACGCGTCGGTCACCGGTTGCGCGAAACTGGCGGTCCGGATGTAGGTGTCTTCGATGAAACTCATGACATCGAAGTCGGCCAATGAGTCGATCGGGCTCACCGCAAGGTAGGACAACACGTTGTTGGCACCGTTGTTGCCCTGGTAGACGTTCCAGCTCACACCGGCGATCTCCACGGTGGCGATCGGGACGGCGCCTCCGGCATCGTAGCTGTAGGAGATCGGCTGGATGCCGCCCTGTTTGGTGAACCAGATCATGAGTTCCTGCTGGTTGACTCCGGTCGTCTTGGGAGTCGGATCCATCCAGATGTCATAGGAGGCGTCGTAGATGGAACTGGGGTCACTGGGATAGGTGTAGTCGATACTGCTTGTGGCGCTGGTGATCCCGCTGATCTGCAGGGGGAGCGGAGTGGACGGTGAACAATTGCTGTAGTGGCAGCCCAAGTAGACCGCCGGATAAGCCAGTGGGGCACCGGAGGTCGAGGTGGACCCAGTCCTCGCGGTGATCGAGAACCCGGTCGGGGTCACGGTGATGGTCTGCGCGCCGTTACCGCTGTAGTTGTTGTTCATCACCACGTACCTGCCCTGGATCGTGGTCGTCCCGAAGTTGTCCGAGATCACCACGTCGCCGCCGTCGGCACCCGCGCGACCGGGGCGACCGATCAGACCGGCCGACCCACCGGCCCCGCCTTTGCCGCTGATCTCGCCGCTGCCGGCGGCACCGCCGGCCCCGCCCGCACCGCCGTTGCCGACGAAAAGCCCGCCGGCCCCGCCGCTGCCACCGTCCCCGTTCCACCCGACGCTGGAGCCGCCGTCGCCGCCGTTGCCGAACCAGCCCGCCGAGCCGCCGTCGCCCCCGTTGTAGCCGTTGCCGCCGTTGCCCAGCAGGCCGGCCTTGCCACCGTCGCACCCGCCACGGGAGCACGTCGAGGGGGTCCAGCTGTAGCCGTTACCGACCAGGATTCCCGCATTCGGGTTGTCTGCGGTGCCGTTGCCGAAGAAGTAACGGATGACCGACCCCGGCTGCCAGCCCTGATCGGGACCCAGCTCGCGGCGGGTGACCGCTGCCGCCGCCCACGAAAGCGGTGCCACCGCCGGGGTGTCCGAGTCGGTTTTCTTGTTCGGCTTCTGGCCCGGGTTGACGGCAGGGCGAATCGACAAGTCCGCCGGTGCAGCGCGCATGGCGACGCGATCAGGTGCCCTTGTGACCGCGGCAGCCGCGGGCCGAGCCCCGGACGCGGTCCGCCTCGGGGGTGCGATGCGCTTCGGCGGCGTCATCCCGGCTCTCGAGAGCTTCGAAGCACTCTGAGATTTCGACCCGGCTGAATCCCCTCGCCCGGTGGAATCAGCGGAAGCGACCGCCGGCACCGACGCGATCGCCGCGCCTATCCCCAGCGCCAGGGCGGCACCGAAGAGGCGGCCGTGTCGCACCGAGGGGCGATGCCGATCCGGGCGGGCTCCCCCGTTCTCAACGACGGTTTCCACCGAATCCACTGCATCAACTCCTAGCCCAGCCCCGCTGCGGCCAGTCAATCATGGCGACGCACTTCCGGTTCGGTAACGCCGACACCGGAGTGGTCAACGCAGCAGAGCGCGCGACATCACCACCCGCTGAATCTGGTTGGTGCCCTCGTAGATCTGGGTGATTTTAGCGTCGCGCATCATCCGTTCCACCGGGAAGTCGACGGTGTAGCCCGCGCCTCCGAACAGTTGCACCGCGTCGGTGGTGACCTCCATGGCGACGTCGGAGGCGAAGCACTTCGACGCCGCGGAAATGAAGCCGAGATCGCCCTCGCCGCGTTCGGCGCGGGCCGCGGCCGAATACACCATCAGCCGGGCCGCCTCCACTTTCATCGCCATATCGGCCAGCATGAACTGCACACCCTGGTTGTCGGCGACCGGACGGCCGAACTGCTTGCGGT
>CAZGPT010000057.1:0-18156 GCA_964527015.1 uncultured Mycobacterium sp.
GCGTCGAGATCGGCGTGGTGACCACCAACCTGGATGCGATGGTGGACTTCTACGACAACTTCCTGGGCCTGCCACACCAGGGCGACCTGGACTTCCCCGGCGGAACTATGAAGCGCTACGCCATCGGCAATAACGTGCTCAAACTGGTCACCCTCGATGAGCCGCCGGCCGCGCCGGTGGCCCCCGGCGGTGGCGCCGCCCAAGCCGGGATCCGTTATCTCACGCTGGTCGTGTCGAACGTGACCGAGACGGCCCGGCAGGTCGAGACGGCCGGCTACCGGGTGGCCCAGCCGCTGGCCGAATTCGCCCCGGTACCCGGCATGGGGTGGATGTTCGTCGCCGACCCGGACGGCAACTGGGTCGAACTCGTCGGGCCGCTCTGAGTGGCCGATCCGGATCCCGGTCTGCGGGCCGGTGACGGCACGATCCGGGTCCCGGCCGACCTCGACGCCGTCACCGATATCGGCCCGGAGGACCCGGCCGGTCTGTCCCCCGCCGCAGCGGAACGGATCTGGGCTGCGGCCCGGCACTGGTATTCGGCCGGCATGCACCCGGCGATCCAGGTCTGTGTCCGGCACAACGGGCGGGTGCTGCTCAACCGCGCCATCGGGCATGCCCGCGGCAACGGACCCGACGACCCTCCCGACGCCGAGCTGGTGCCGGTCACCGTCGGTACTCCGTACTGCGTGTATTCGGCGGCCAAGGCAATCACCACCACGGTGGTGCACATGCTCGTCGAACGCGGGCAGTTCTCGCTCGACGACCGGGTTTGTGAGTACCTGCCGGGCTATACCGGCCACGGTAAGGAGCTCACCACCATTCGGCACGTGATGACCCACAGTGCGGGGGTTCCGTTCGCGACCGGGCCGCGGCCGGATCTCAAAAGGATGAACGACAGCGAATACGCGCGGGAGAAGCTGGCCGAACTCAAACCGGTGCACCGGCCCGGGTTGATCCACCTCTACCACGGGCTCACCTGGGGACCACTGGTGCGCGAAATCGTCTCGGCGGCAACCGGTCGCGGTATCCGCGAGATCCTGGCCACCGAGATCCTTGACCCGCTGGGTTTCCGGTGGACCAACTACGGCGTCGACGAGGCCGACGTCCCGCTGGTGGCCCCGAGCCGCGTGACCGGCAAACCGCTGCCGGGCCCGATCGCCGCGGCGATGAAAATCGCGCTGGGCGGCACGATGCAACGGATCATCCCCTTCTCCAACAGTCCGATGTTCCTGACCAGCGTGGTGCCATCCTCGAACACGGTGTCAACTGCCGACGAGCTGTCCCGGTTTGCTGAGATCCTCTGCCGCGGAGGTGAGCTCGATGGAGTCCGGGTGCTGCAACCAGAGACGCTCCAGGCGGCGACCCGGCCGTGTCGTCGGCTGCGGCCGGATATCGCCACCGGCCTGGTACCGCTGCGCTGGGGCACCGGCTACATGCTCGGGTCCCGACGTTTCGGCCCGTTCGGCCGCGACGCGGCTGCGGCGTTCGGGCACACCGGCCTGACCCATGTGGCGATCTGGGCCGACCCCCAGCGCCACCTGTCGGTGGGCGTAGTCAGCAGCGGCAAGCCCGGCCGGCATCCGCAGGCGGGCCGCTACCCGGCCCTGCTGGATCGGATCAATGCCGAGATCCTGCGCGGGTGACCCGCGCAGGTGAATTGTGGGCGGCTGGCCGTCCGGTTAGCGTGACCACATGGGTGAGTCGCTGCTGCAGCAACAACTCGACGAGGTGCGGGCGCTGCTGCAACGCGCCCGAGATCTGTTCGGACCCCGACCGGTGACGCCGCCGGAGTCGATCGGTCCGGCCGATATCCGGGCACCGCGTCAGCGGTAGCTCTCGGGGCGCCGGGCGCTCAATCCGTCCCCGCAGCCGTCCCCGCGGCCGTCCCCGCGCAGTGCTGCTTCGGCGCGGTCGAGATCAGCCGGCGTCGGAAAGGCCGGCGTCGGGGTGAAACCGCTCTCGATGATTTCCCGGCGGATTTGCATCACCGACTTCAGGTGCGAGACCTCCGCGGTCCGCAGAACCGCCTCGGCCAGGGCCGCGGCGTCGCCGTCCATCGCGCTTTCGGACAGCACGACGTCGTACAGGTAACCCCCGCGACAGGACCGGAACATCAGGTTCCCGTCGGGGTGGACGGCGTCGAACTCAGGGTCGGGTTGAGGGTCGGGTTGAGGGTCGGGTTCTGTCACGGTTCGCCCTCGGCGACGGTTCGCAGCCGATCGGCGGCCTCGGCGTCGTGCTGTTCCCAGACGTCGGCCGCGCTGCTCAGCCGCTGGGCCAGGTCGGCATGGGCGGCGGCCTGCTGCTCGTAGCAGGCCTGGCGCTGCTCGAGCAGGTGTTGCCCGGCATCCCGCAGATCGCCGAAGATCGGGCCCAGCGACTCCAGGCTGGCCATCACCTCGGCATTGCCGGCGGGTACCGCGGCGAGGTGCTCGGCGGTCTCGAGGTGTTCACGGGCCGCTCGCCGAAGGTCCTCCGGCACCACGGTGAGGCGCTCTGCCATTGCTGACTCCTATCAGGACGGGGCCGTCTGGGCCGACGGGACGAGGGCCGGCGTGTCGGGTAACGGTTCGGATTGCGGGGCAGGGGGATGTTGCCAGCCTAGAAAGTCGGGTCCCGCCACGTCGGTGAGAGGTCCGATCTGCTGGTCGAGCAGCGCTGTGCCGTTGCCGAGTGCCAACGCGTGCCGGTCGGCAAACACACCGATATCGCCGGGAAGGAGCTGCTGTTCCGCCAGCGGCCCGATCACCGGGGTTCCCGGTTCCGGAATGCTGATGCCCTGCTGTCGGAAGGCTTCCGGAATGGGCGACCCGGCCACCGCGGCGGTGATCACGGCCGCCAGTTCCGGACTGGGTGCGGCGACGGTCTCGCCATCGGGGAGTTGGACGATGGTGGCTTCGTCCACCGACTGCTCGCCGTCGGACTCGTCGGGGTCGGTGTCGGGATCGGGGTCGGCTTCTTCCGCGACTTCGCCGGGGAACTGCTCCGCGACCTCATCGGGATCGCTTTCCGGATCTCCGGTTGGTGCGATCCACGGATCCGGCCGGAAATCCGGCAGCGCCGGGATTGTCGGTGCCGACATACCCCCACCGAGCGGTCCGCCGAACGGTCCCCCGGCCGGTCCGCCGGCCAGAGCCCCGCCGGCGGGGACACCGCCACCCCAACCGGTGGGCGGTGCGGCCAGCGCCGACCCGACCGGCCCCGCCGGACCCGCCGCCATCGCCGGTGCGGCCGTCTCCGGCAGCGGCGCGGGTCCTAGATCATCCCCGAGCGTTGCCCACGGATCGGGCTCCCACCCGAGCGAGTCGAGCGAGCCGAGGGGCACACGGGCCCCGCGCTCCCCCGCCCCCTCCCCTGCACGCCCGTCGTCTCGCTCCCGCTCCCTCTCCGGATCCCGATCATCATCGGCCGATTTCGGTGAACTGCGCTCTTCGGCAGCGCTTTCGGCTATCACCTCGGCATACACGACGGCCAGTGCCGCGGCCAGGGTTGCCTCCGAACCGGAGTTCAGCCCGGCCTTCTCCACCACTGCGCGGATATCCCGCAGCCGTCCGATGAGGTACTGCTGGAAGGTCCGGGCACCGGCCGGGGTGCCCAGATCGGTTCGCGCAGCCGCGTCCTCGATCTCGCGCTGCAACCGATCCAGTGCGGCCAGCCCGTCGGCATGACCGGCATGTGCGTCGAGCGCCGCGCTCAGGACTCGCCGGTCAACCTGCGCAGCGGCCGATTGTTGTTCAGTCAGCCTGGTTTCGGCACCCCGGATCGCTTCGGCTGCCTCGCCCCGGGCCTGCTGCTCCCCCTCAACCCCAGCCGCGCCAGCACTCTGGTCCGATGCGCTGGACCGGAACACATCGGGATTCGCCGCGACGACCTTCGCCAGCACAGCGCCGAGCGCGGCGGGTGTGCTCAACGGGTTCGTCGCCACCGCGACGTCATACCCAGACAACCCGGCCGTCCAGCCGTCCGGATCACCGGTGGCAGTCCGGACCCGAGCTATCGCGTCGAGCAGATCTTGATGAGTCGCCACCGCGTGCCTTTCATACCGGTGACCTTAGACATCGTGCCGAGGGCGGACAATTCACCGCTGAGGATCAGCGGTGAGCCCACCCAGGGCACTGCGATAGTGTCCGGTGAGGTGCTGCAGGACAGCGGTTTTCGACTCCGAAGCCGCTCTCGCCTCCTTGAGGATCGCAGTAATCTCACGCTGTTTGGCAACCAGCAGAGTGCTCAGTTCGTGGGCCCCGGCCGGACTGTTAGTCGACTGGCCGGCCGCCGCATCGATTTCCGCCCGCAGAGTCTCGATTCGGGCGATCGACTCCACCGCGACGGCGTGTGCCGCGGCCAGGATCTCGGTGAGCACCCGATCGGCGTCGGCGAGAGCACCATCGCGGGCGGCCAGCACGGCCCGCTCGGCCACCAGCGCCCGCCCGGGCACACCCTCCTGCGCCATGGGCATGACCGTACCGAGGCCCGACCGGGGACAACAACTCATCGCCGTTAAGTGGGGGCCCGCTAGATCGGCCGGCGGATCGCCACGTCCGAGCCCATCCTGCTGATCTGAACCGTGGCGCCCGCATGCGGTGCCTCCACGACGAGGTCCCCGCTGATCGCGAGTTGAACATGTCCGGGGTGCGGAAAGACGAGGTCACCGGCGCGCACAGCGGAACGAGCGACGGGAATGCCGTCGTGGATCTGCTCGTAAGTGGTCCGGTGCAGCGGAACGCCGGCCTGCGCGTAGGCCCACTGGACCAGCCCGGAGCAGTCGAAACGGTCCGGCCCGGTAGCTCCCCAGACATACGGCCGACCCAGCTTGCCGAGTGCCGCCCGCACGGCGACCTCCGAACGGCTCCCGCCGCCGTGGCGCGCCCTGGACCGATACCTCAACGCATGCAGCGCCGCCCTGCTCCGGCGCCCCCGCCGCCTGGCTGCCAACAGATACGCCCGCTGGGCGCGCAGTCGATAGACTCTGCGCCGCAACAGCTCCCGAGCCACTATCGAGTTGGCCGGTACCAACGGGGCATCCGCTCGGGCGGCGGCCAGCACCGCGCCGGTACCGCGCCGCGCTTCGCGGTGATCCTGGTACGCCCGGGCGAGAATCCTGTCCAACTCGGCATCCACCTGGCGGGCGCGATCCAGGTGCGCACCCCAGGTACCGGCCTGGTCGCGGTAACCGGCCACCGTCGCGCCGGCCGACCCGCCCGGCACCCTCGCCGGCGCCGACACGGCGACCGCCCCGGCGCGGGATTCGACACCGCCGGAGAACAGCGCGTGCGCGCGGCTCAGGATCTCCAGTTCGACGCTCACGATTGGACCTCGACGAAAGCCCGGACCCGCGGCAGCGCGCCGGGCGGGATGCGCCCGCGGTTGCGGATATCCCACATCTCCTCGGCGGTCACCCCCAGCAACTCGGCGACCACGGTGTCGGGCAGGCCGCTGCGCCGGCAGGCCCGGTCGAAGTGGGCACCGATGGCGCCGGGCATCCGGTCGAGCAGGCCGGTACGGATTGCCTCGAGGGTCTGAAGCTGGGACATCAACCGGCCGGCGGATTCCGACCCGGCGTTGACGGCGACCCGCCACGAGTTGGCGGTCAGCTTCTCGGCCGTCACGCACTGTGCGATCACAGAAAGAATATACGTCTCGTATTCGTTTGATGTCACCGCTGGCAGCCGGTGGATCAACGAGTTGAGTGAATCGATATGCGCCTGGGCGTGCGCCTCGAAGACCTCGGCATCGCTGTGTCGGCTGACCACCACCGGTGCCGGACTCTCCGAGCCCACCGGCCCAGCCGGCGCGGCCACCTCCAACTGGGCCAGTTCGGCACCCGGGTCGGCAGCCGCCAGCAATCGCGCATAGGTGCCCGGTGGCAGGCCAAGACCATTCTCAACCTTCTGGACCGTGCCTTTATGAGGCTTGCGGGCACCGCGCTCGAGATAGCTCAACCCCATGATGCTGACCCCGGTGGCTCCGGCGAGGTCGGCCAGCGACCAATCCCGTGATTCCCGCAGAGCCCGCAGCGCGGCACCGGCCGCTTCGCGGCTCACCGAGGGGCTCCGGCCATAACCGGATCGTACACAGCGGTCCCGAATATACGTTTCTGTGTATGTTTTGTTGATACGGCGGCGCCGTTGTGTATACGCTTTGATATCTGAAACTGACTCAGGAGGTTGCTATGGTCATCTGGCCCTGTTCCGCCGACCCGGACCTGTGGTTCGGCTACGCCGACGACGACGCGAGCGACGGGGCCGCCAAGGCCCGCGTGTACGAGCAGTCCGCGAGCCGGGCCCGCACCATCTGCCTGCGTCGCTGCCCGCTGGACCAGCAGAGGCAATGCGCCCGCCGGGCCGTCGAGGCGGGCGAGGAGTACGGCGTCTGGGCCGGGGTGAAGCTGCCCGGCGGCCAATACCGGAAACGCCACCAACTGGCGCACTCGCACCGGGTGTTACAACAGATCGCCGACGGTGTGGTCAACCCGCGCGAGCTGCCGGAGAGCGCCGAGTTGCTGGCGCGCGGAGAGTCGCTGCCCGCCGAGCCCGCCACCGTCGTCCACGTGCCGCTCGGACACGGTCCCCGCACCGCTGCCTGACTCTCCGGCGAGGCGGACCGGCCGGTCGGCTGACCGGGGCGCAGACTGTGGGGGTGCGCCCCGTCGTCGTATTGGCCCTGGCCGGTCTGGTCGTACTCGTCGTCGCGCTGCTGACCGGCAGCACACCGATGGCCATCCTGGTCATCGTGCTCGCCGCAATCGGCATCGTGTTGCTGACCCGGCACTGGCGCGACGAGCGCCGCCACGTTGCCGGGCAGGAATCGGGGCTACGGCTCGCCGAGGAGTCCGGCGCCGGATCGGCGGGCTCCGACATGAAGGCCGACGAGTTGTCCCCGGATATCTCAGGGGACCCCGACGGTCCATCGTCCGATGCCCGCGCGGACTGAGCTCAACCCAGCAGCTCCAAGGTCCCCAGCTCCCGGATAGCCCGGCTCCCGCGCTGCAACATTGCCAGCGTCATCTCATCGCCGCGATCCGTGGACGCCGAGAACGCAAACCCCAACGTACTGATCAGCGGCACCTGCAGCATACCCAAACGGTAGTCCTGCCAACAGGTTTCAGTGTCGTACTCGTTGACCCCATAGCCGGTCAGCGCCTGGTGATAGTCGTTCACCAGGTCGCGCTCGTACCCGGCCCGCTCCTCGGAGCGAAGGCTCGTCGCGACGAAGTAAGCCAGATCGCGGGCCGGCAAGCCCACGGCCAGCGTCTGCCAGTCCACGACGGTCACCCGGGTGCGATCCGGGTCGAAGAGCAGGTTGTCCAGGCGGTAGTCGCCGTGTAACAAAGCGAACCTGTCCGGGGCGGTCAGCAGCCAGTCGGCGATCCGGTCGGCCGACGCCAGCACCGTCGCCCGGTCCGCCGAGCTGAGCCGATCGCCCAGTTTGTCCACCGTCGTCGTCGCCGCAAGCCTGGTGATGTCACCGAGGCCACGGGCGGTCGGCTCATCCGGTTTGGGCATGACCGTGCCGGCGAAACCGAGCCAGGCCGGATCGCACCAGCGCGGACCGTGCAGTCCGGCCAGCGCGATCGCGGCCAGGCGCGCCTCGGCCGGCGTGCCGCCGCGAATCTGATCACCCTGCTCGGCCGGCGTCATATCGGCGAGGAGCAGCGCGAACTGGCTGCCATCATCGGCGATGGCGCAGTGAAAACAGCGGGGGAGTGGCACCGCCACGGTGTCGGCGACCTGGGTGTAGAAAGCATGCTCGGAGCGGTAGCTCAGTGCGACCCGCTCACGCACGGTCTCGTCCTGGGCGGGCAGCTTGACGACGAAGGAGTCCGGCAGACCGGTTTCGGGTTGCCCGTAGCGAACCGCGACTCGGTAGGTGGCACCGATCTGCCCGGTGCCGATCGGAGTGACGTCGACCGACTCGACGGCGACCTGGTGCTCCGGTGTGCTCAAGACGGCCGAAAGCCATTGCGGAGTGACCTGGTCGGGTGAGCCGGGAATATCCGCCGTGGTGCTCATCTGGCGATTAGAACACTGTTGTGTGATTAGACCACTGTTGTGTGTTGAGAACACCGATGTGTACCGAGAACACCGACCGCCATCGCGCGGGATGGCCGGGCGGCCGTTCGCTTGCATTGTGTGGCTGATAGGCACCCAATAAATGGCATGGCTGGGAAAACGGAGCGCTTCACGGTGCACCTGACTCCTGAGCAGGACGCGCTGATTCGTCGTGCCGCCGAAGTGGAGGGGACCGATCTGACCAACTTCACGGTGCCCGCGACGCCGGCTCATGCCCGCGCCCTGCTCGACCCGCCGCAGAGGTGATCGAGGTGCCCGACGCCGAGGACGAACCGGAGGACCGGCGGTGGCGATCGGCAGAAACCTTCCAACGTTTTCTCGACCACATGGACGAGTTCCGGCCGTCACCGATGAGTCAGAAGATCCAGGCCTACTTTTCAGCCCTCGTCACCGGCCCAGCGTCGGACCGTCGTCAACACGGACACGCTGCTGTCCAAAGCGCCCAAGACGGAGTCAGCCGCCGGAGCGGACTAAGCGGGGCAAAACAGAGGCTCACAATTGTGACAAGCGTGGGCCGGGCCCGAGCGCCAGGACCCCCGCCGGCGGAAGGGGGTACCTCTTCTGCCCAGCTCTGAGCGACACCCGTCGCAGCCTGCGCTTGGACTTGTCGCTGCCGCAAAGCTCCCGACCGTCTGCCGCCGGGCGAGACCATGGCGACCTTGCCTACGAGCTCGGGTTCGCCAGGCATCAGCGCTGGGCGACGCCGATGCTCTGACCAACGGTCGGGTGATCCGGTCAGCGCACGTTCACCTGCGCCGTTAGCGGCCCTATCCCGGGAGTCGCCGCCGCGATCCGTTCGAATGCGGCGGCGAAACCGCCGACAATGCCCTGGTAGTTCGGCACCAGCGCGGTATCACATGCGATGCCCACCGCGACCGTGCCGTTGTAGCTGCAGATACTAAAACTCATCGGCTGGTTACCGGCGACAGGTGCCCAACCGACGATGGACTGTACGAACGAACCCGCCAGGTACACCGGGATCGGCGGACCGGGAACATTGGTCAGTACACCGAGAGTGCGGTTGGTGAAAAGGTTTACCGCTGCGCGGTACAGGCCGCCGCTGAATCCCGCGATAGCCTCCTGAAGCCGGAAGGCGATGGCCGCCTCGTTACCCCGTTTGATTCGGTCCATGCGGCGCTTGGCAATCCGCACAACGTGCAACGGGTCCGA
Source organism: uncultured Mycobacterium sp. (assembly GCA_964527015.1). Lineage (GTDB taxonomy): Bacteria > Actinomycetota > Actinomycetes > Mycobacteriales > Mycobacteriaceae > Mycobacterium. Next base: position 9,240 of record CAZGPT010000057.1, read on the forward strand.
TTCGTCGGTCGGCAATTCCAGTTGCACGAGGGCGAATTCGTTACCCAGAGTGTCGGGCAACGTCAGATCAAGGGGCTTGATGTTGACCGGGACCATGAAGGTCACCGAGGAGCAGTGGGCCTGACGTGCCTCAAGGTAATCGTGCAGCGTGCAGGCGACCGTGGCGACCAATACGTCGTTGACGGTGCACTGGTTGGCTTTAGCGACCGACTTCACCCTTGGCAGCGCCAGCGGTTCCGACCAGGCGATGCCCTTCTGCGCGCCTGCGATTCCGGTCCACAGCGTGACGTCGTTGCGGGTGCCGAGCAGGAATTTGCGGACCGCATCCAGCGCGCCGAGCGCCGGCGCGAGGGCGTCGCGCAACCAGGAACGAGCCCGGCGCGAGCGCCCAAGCAGGGTGTGGGCGGCTCCCAGCGGGTTGAGGCGCGCATATCTGCCCAGAGGTGCTGACCTGAGCCTTGCCCCGGTGCTGGTCGCGGGTGAACGCCGCGCTCGCGGCCCAGCTTTCGCTTCCGAACGAGAACCACCCGTGCGGGCAGGCGGCGCGAGGATGGCCCCGCCCTCGGGTGCGGCATCGAACAGGCTCATCGCCAACTGGACCATCCGCATGCCGTCGGCGATGCAGTGGTGGCTGCGGAAGATCATCGCGCTGCCCTCCAGATAGCGCTCGACAACGACTACCTGCCATAGCGGCCGGCTGCGATCCAGCGCCTGCATCCGATAAGTTGACATCAGTCTCTGCAGCGCTTCCGGGTCATCGGGGTTCTCCAAGGCCGCAGTCACGAAATGGCTTTCAATAGCGAAGTTTTCACTGGTTTGCCACCACCAGCTACCGTCGCTGTCACGGACGGCGGTGCTGCTGAAAACCGGGTAGCGCTCGACGAAACGCTCGATGAGCAAGGCCCGGAGACGACCAAGGTGTACCGGGGATGCGGTCCAGACCACGACATCGGCAACCATCAGGTTGTTCCGGCGGTCCATTTCCAGCCAGAGGGAGTCCTGGATACCGAGTCTCTGCCGTTCCACCAGACCTCCACGGGGATGGGTTGGACCCCTTTTCATCTTGGCGGTAATCGGCGCCATCTAACCTTTCAGCATTATGACGTCCGGTCCGATTCGTCGACCGGACCACGGCCGCTGAGGGGAATCGGTCGCTGGCCGGTGCTCGGAGCGGTCGCCTCAGGCCCTTTCTGGTTTCTGCGACCGATTCCGCGGGAGGGTTTTTCTGAGCCGAACGCATGGCGCGGCGAGCCGGGTCCCCCGTGGGGGTCCCGGCCCGCCGGTTTCCCGCAGGCCTGTGTGAACTTAAGTTCGGGGAGGTATCCGGGTGGGTTCGTGGCCGAGGTGCCGGGTCAGTTGCCTCCACCGGATATCGACGGACTCCGTCCGCACGGGGCGGGCGGAGTGGGTCTTTTGGATTTGGTGGTTGGTCGCCGCGACGGCCAGTGCAAGGAGCGGTTTGGCCGCGGGTTCGGCCAGCCCCGCGGGGCGGGGGATGCGCTAGCTGCCCCGGCGTCGGGATGAAGGGGCGTCCAGTGCCAGTCAGGGGTTGGGAATTCTGGAGGCTTGAAACCGTCCACGACGCCGCATTGGCCTGGCTCGCGATTACCCGGCCGGGTGCACGGGCGCCGATCGACCGGACGAAAGTCTGGACCCTGGTCCCGGGCCTTCGAATGTTCATCGCCAACTGGTTCGTCACGGAAGACCACGCCCATGAGTCGGGGCTGTGGGTCCACGACAACATTCACATCGGCCAGGCGGGCGCCATCGTCGGAGAGGTTCCGGAGGTGTCGAAGGCTGACCTGGACCGGATCGTGAGACCCGAGCGCTGCATGACCCTTGACCAGATCGACAGACATCCGGTGTTGAAGGTCATGGGCAGGCGGGCAGACGAAGCGCTGAAGCGACGGGCCTAGCCGGCGGGCGTTCTTAGGCTCGTCTTCCCGCGGGCATGATTTGCGCTGGAACGCGATGCGCTTCTCTCGCGGCTGGTCGGCATCCGAGTATTGACCCAAAAAGGGGGACTTCGCCGGCGAAGTCCCCTCGTCTGTATTTCTGTCCGCTGAGTCCGCTCAACCACTCCCCAAACACAAAGGTCACGACCTCTTTCGAGTTCGTGACCTAAGTGCTTGCAGTTCGAGGAACTGCTCGATGTGGGCGAAGGGGGACTTGAACCCCCACGTCCCGAAGGACACTGGCACCTGAAGCCAGCGCGTCTGCCATTCCGCCACTCGCCCGAAACGACCGCATGAGGTTATCACGGCGATCGGCTCGGTCCCCAACCCGATTCGGCAGCAGGACGATCATTAGCCGACACCGCCATACCCGCCTTGAGCTGCGAGAATAGAAACCGCAGAGGCCTCCTGCTGCCCGAATACCCGTCCCGGCCGATACCATTGGGGAAATGGCGCAGCCTGGCGCTACGCCGGCGCAATCGAGGTAGGCGGTCCGATGGGCAACCAGAAGGGTCTGGTCCGACGCATCGAGCGCAAGCTCGAGGACAGCGTGGGAGATGCCTTCGCCCGGGTCTTCGGCGGATCCATCGTGCCTGCCGAGGTCGAGACACTGCTACGGCAGGAGGCATCCGACGGTGTGCGGACATTGCCGGGAGACCGGCTTTTGGCTCCCAACGATTTCATCATTACCCTCAGCGAGTCCGACATCCACGCGGTCAGCGCCGACCGGGAGCTCACCGTCGCTACCTTCGCCCGGTACCTGGAAGGCTACATCCGAGATCAAGGGTGGCAGACCTACGGTGAGGTGGTGGTCCGGTTCGAGCAGTCCGGAACCCTGCACACCGGCCAGTGCCGTGCCCGAGCCGTGGTCAACCCGGACTCCGACCCCCGCCCGTCCGCTTCCGTACCCGGACCAGCACAATCGACCCATGCGTACACCGCAGAACCAGGAGTGCCAGCCATGACCGACAATCCGAGCTACCGCGGCCAAGGCCGCCCCGGCGACGAATATTACGACGAGCAGTACGGGCGGGCCCCGGAAGATCCCCGCGCGGGCGCCCCGGAGCAGCAACGACCCCCGAATCCGCCGGAGCCGGGATACCCGCCGCGCCACGGCTATCCCGAACAGGGCGGCTACCCCGAGCAGGGGTACGGCTACGAGCAGCGTCCCCCCGCCGGCTACGGCCCGGGGTATGAGCAGGGATACCGACCCGCCCCGCAGGGTTACGGCGCCGCACCGGTCAGCCAGCAGCCGTACGGGCCACCGCCTGGCTACGGACCCCCGCCGGGGGACTACGACTACGGCCGTCAGGCACCGGGGCGGCACGAAGATCCCGGATACGGCCGCTATGAACCGCAGCCCGGCTACCCGCCCCCCGGGTACCCCCAGCCCGGTTATGGCGCTCCCTACAACCGTCCGGACTACGGGCAGCCCGACTACGGCCAGCCCGACTATGGCCGCCGCGAACAGGGTGGCTACCCGCCGGCGGCACCCGCGATGCCGGACTACGACTATGGCCAGCCCGGGGGCCAGCAGGGCGGCCAGCAGCCGGTTTACGGCGGCTATCCTCCGCAGGCAGAGCCGGGGGAGTACGCCTCCGCCGGGGCGGCCGTCACCCTGCAGCTCGACGACGGCAGCGGCCGCACCTACCAACTTCGGGAGGGTGCGAACGTAATCGGCCGTGGCCAGGACGCCCAGTTCCGGCTGCCCGACACCGGGGTCTCGCGCCGGCACGCGGAAATCCGTTGGGATGGAGCAGTTGCGCTGCTGCAGGACCTCAACTCGACCAACGGAACGACGGTCAACAACGCGCCGGTGCAGGAGTGGCAACTCGCAGACGGCGACATCATCCGGCTCGGGCACTCCGAGATCGTCGTCCGGGTTCACTGAAGACAGGACTGCGGCCGCTCGCAGATCGGGGTCGGCGAAGCCTGGTGACTTCACCCTCACGAGGTGGGGCGTCCCAGTATCCTGTGACGTTGCCGAACCTGGCTGCGTGGACGACAGGAGAACGGAGGGACGCTGCATGCAGGGCCTAGTGCTGCAGCTGACACGTGCCGGTTTCCTGCTGCTGTTGTGGCTGTTCATCTGGTCGGTGCTGCGCGTGCTCCGGACCGACATCTACGCACCCACCGGGGCGATGATGATGCGCCGGGGCCTGGCGCTGCGCGGCGGTCGGTCTCCCGCACGCCAGAATCGCAACGCGGCCCGCTACCTGGTGGTCACCGAGGGCGCTCTCGCCGGTACCCGGATCAACCTCGGAACCCAACCCGTCCTGCTGGGTCGTGCCGATGATTCGACCCTGGTGCTCACCGACGACTACGCCTCCACTCGCCACGCCCGGCTATCGCCCCGCGGGCCGGACTGGTTCGTCGAGGATCTCGGGTCCACCAACGGCACCTACTTGGACCGCTCGAAAGTCACGACGGCGGTCCGGGTTCCGATCGGTACGCCGGTCCACGTCGGCAAAACGGTGATTGAGTTGCGCCCGTGACCCTGGCATTGCGATACGCCGCCCGCAGCGACCGCGGGTTGGTCCGCGCCAACAACGAGGACTCGGTCTATGCGGGCCCGCGACTGCTGGCTCTCGCCGACGGGATGGGCGGGCACGCCGCCGGCGAAGTCGCCTCCCAGATGATTATCGCCGCCCTTGCCCACCTCGACGATGACGAACCCGGCGGCGACCTGCTCGGCAAACTGGAAAATGCTGTGTACGAAGGTAACTCAGCGATTGCCGAGCAAGTCCAGATGAACCCCGAACTCGACGGGATGGGTACGACTCTCACCGCGATCCTGTTCGCCGGCGACCGGCTTGGACTGGTCCACATCGGCGACTCCCGCGGCTACCTGATGCGCGACGGCGAACTGGCACAGATCACCAAGGACGACACTTTCGTCCAAACCCTGGTCGACGAGGGCCGGATCACCGCCGACGAGGCACACAGCCACCCGCAGCGCTCATTGATCATGCAGGCGCTGACCGGGCAGGAGGTCGAACCCACGCTGGTCATGCGCGAGGCCCGGGAAGGCGATCGCTATCTGCTGTGCTCCGACGGACTGTCCGATCCGGTCAGCCAGGAGACCATCCTTGACGCCCTGAAAGTTCCCGACGTCGCCGATAGCGCCGACCGGCTCATCGAACTGGCGCTGCGCGGCGGTGGTCCGGATAACGTCACGGTGGTGGTAGCCGACGTCGTCGACCATGACTACGTCGGCCAGACTCAGCCCATCATCGCCGGCGCCGTCTCCGACGACGACGACCGGAGTACCGCCCCGCCCAACACCGCCGCCGGCCGGGCCGCGGCGATCGCGCCTCGCCAGCCCGTCGAAAAAAAGGTTGTCCCCGAACCGGAGCCGCCGCCGAAACCGAAGTCCCGCGTCCGAATGGTCATCATCGCGGCACTGTTGGCGCTACTGGTGCTGGCCGGCTTGGGCGTCGGGTACAAGATCATCCGCAGCTACTACTACGTCAGCGCCGACGGTGACACCGTGGCGATCATGCGCGGTATCCAGGGCTCGATCCTCGGCGTACGGCTGCAATCCCCCTATCTGCTGGGCTGTATCAACGAGCGCAGCGAACTGTCTCAGATCAGCTATGGAAAACAGGACGCCGAACTCGGCTGCGAGTTGATGCGCCTGCAGGATCTACGGCCATCCGAACGGGCCCAGGTCACCGCGGGCCTCCCGGCCGGAAGCCTCGACGAGGCGATCGGCCAACTGCGCCAACTAGCCGCGGGCTCGCTACTTCCGCCATGCGCGCCGCCGCCCAGGCAGCGCAGCGCTCCCTCGCCTGCCTCGCCTTCGCCCGCAACGCCCTCGCTCGCCTCGCCCTCGCCCTCGCCTGCCTCGCCCTCGCCTGCCTCGCCTTCATCTGCCACGCCTTCGCCCGACTCATCGCCCTCGCCGGCAGCGCCGACCTCATCGGCCGCGTCCTCGCCGGCACCCAAACCGGCACCGACCACGGCACTGCCCAACCCACGGCAGCAGCCGGGTACCGACTGCCGGGCGGTGGCGTGAGCATCCGGCGACAAGCGCAGGCGGATCGCGCATGAGCACGGCTCCGCAGTCGCCGGTGCGGATCGCTCCGCCACTGCCGACCCGCCGCAACGCCGAATTGGCACTCTTGTGTTTCGCCACGTTCATCACCGGGGTCGCGCTACTGATCGTCGAAGCGAACCAGGAGCAGGGCATCCGGTGGACTCTGCTCAGCTACATCCTTGCGTTCCTCACCCTCTTCGTCTGCGCACATCTGGCGGTCCGCCGCTTCGCGCCCTACGCCGACCCACTGCTGCTACCGATCGTGGCACTGCTCAACGGTCTGGGGCTGGTGCTGATACACCGGCTGGATCTGCTTCCGGGTGTTTCCGAGGGCGGTCCGAGCGCCGGACAACAGATGCTGTGGACGCTGGTTGGGGTCGTCGGTTTCGCGCTGGTGGTGATCTATCTCAAGGACCACCGACTGCTGGCCCGATACGACTACCTCTGCGGGGCCGTCGGAATGGTACTGCTGGCCATCCCTGCCCTGCTCCCCAACAGCCTTTCCGAGACCAACGGTGCCAAAATCTGGATTCGCTTGCCGGGCTTCAGCATTCAGCCCGCAGAGTTCTCCAAGATCCTGCTGCTGATCTTCTTCGCCGGGGTGTTGGTAGCGAAACGCAATCTATTCACCAGCGCCGGTCAGCACTTCCTGGGAATGGACCTGCCCCGCCCTCGCGACCTGGCCCCGTTGCTGGCGGCCTGGATCATCTCGATCGGGGTCATGGTCTTCGAGAAGGACCTCGGCACCTCACTGCTGCTGTACGCATCTTTCCTGGTGATGGTGTACATCGCCACCGACCGGCTGAGCTGGGTGGTGATCGGGCTGAGTCTGTTCGCCGCCGGAAGTGTGGCTGCGTACTACATGTTCGGCCATGTGCGCGACCGGGTCCAAACCTGGATGGATCCCTTCGCCGACCCCGAAGGCGCCGGCTACCAGATGGTGCAGTCGCAGTTCAGTTTCGCCACCGGCGGGGTCTTCGGTACCGGGCTGGGCAACGGTCAGCCCGGGACGGTTCCGGCCGCATCCACCGACTTCATCATGGCGGTCGTGGGGGAGGAACTCGGCCTGGTGGGCCTGGCCGGCGTGCTGATGCTCTACACCATCGTGATCGTGCGGGGCATGCGGACGGCGATCGCGGTGCGAGACAGCTTCGGCAAACTGCTGGCGGCGGGGCTGGCCTCGACCCTCGGTATCCAGCTGTTCATCGTCGTGGGCGGCGTCACCGGGCTGATTCCCCTCACCGGCCTTACCACGCCATGGATGTCCTACGGAGGCTCCTCCCTGGTCGCTAATTACCTGCTGCTGGCGATCCTGCTCCGGATCTCGCACGCCGCCCGCCGGCCCATCCACACCAGCCAGCACACCCCGATCGCGGCGGCCCACACCGAGGTGATCAGCCGGTCATGAACACTTCGCTGCGACGGGTTTCGACGATGATCATGGCATTGGTCGTATTGCTGTTGATCAACGCGACCATCACCCAGGTTTTCCGAGCGGACGGGCTGCGTTCGGACCCGCGCAACCAGCGGGTGCTGCTCGACGAATATTCCCGGCAGCGCGGCCAGATCAACGCCAGCGGCCAGTTGCTGGCCTACTCGTTGTCGACAAGCGGTCACTACCGGTTCCTGCGGGTGTATCCGGAGCCGTTCGTCTATGCGCCGGTCACCGGCTTCTACTCGCTGCGATTTTCCAGTAGCGGCTTGGAGCGCGCCGAGGATCAGATCCTCAACGGTTCCGACGAGCGCCTCTTCGGCAAGCGGCTGGCAGACTTCTTTACCGGCCGCGACCCGCGCGGCGGCAACGTCGACACAACCTTGATGCCGCGGGTCCAACGAGCGGCCTGGGACGCATTGCAAGAGGGCTGCGAGGGCGGTTGCAAAGGCTCCGTGGTGGCGCTCGACCCGTCCACCGGAAAGATCCTGGCAATGGTGTCCGCGCCGTCTTACGACCCCAACCTGCTGGCCAGCCACGACACCGACACCCAGGGTCAGGCTTGGGAGCAACTGCGTGACGACCCCGACTCACCGCTGACCAACCGCGCCATCTCCGAGCGCTACCCCCCGGGGTCGACGTTCAAGGTCATCACCACCGCGGCGGCACTGCAGGCCGGAGTCGAGACGGACGAGCAGTTGACCGCGGCCCCCCGGATACGGCTGCCCAACAGCACCAACAGCCTGGAGAACTACGGCGGAACCCCGTGCGGGGAGGCCCCGACGGCACCCCTTCGCGAGGCCTTCGAACGGTCCTGCAACACCGCATTCGTTCAACTCGGTATCCGGATGGGGGCCGACGCGCTACGCAGCACTGCCGACGCATTCGGGTTCGACAACACACCGGACCCCATCCCCCTACCGGTAGTCGAGTCCACCGTGGGCCCGATGACCGACGCCGCGGCTGTCGGTATGTCGAGCATCGGCCAGAAGGACGTCGCGGTGACCCCGCTGCAGAATGCGATGGTGGCCGCCACGATCGCCAACGACGGTGTCCTGATGCGGCCCTACCTGGTCGACCGCATCGAGGGGCCGGACCTCTCCGACATCAGCTCGACCGCACCCCGGGAGCAGCAGCGTGCCGTCTCGGCGCAGGTCGCGGCTAAGATCACAGATTTGATGGTCGGCGCCGAGGAGTTCACCCAACAGGACGGGGCGATTCCCGGCGTACAAATCGCCTCCAAGACCGGCACAGCGGAGCACGGTTCCGACCCCCGGAACACCCCTCCGCACGCGTGGTACATCGCGTTCGCTCCGGCCCAGGATCCCCGGGTGGCGGTCGCGGTACTCGTCGAGAACGGCGGCGACCGGCTGTCGGCGACCGGTGGTGCGCTGGCCGCGCCGATCGGACGGGCCACAGTGGCAGCGGCTCTACAGGGGGCGCCATGAGCCCCCGCAGCCGAGCGAAGCGAGGCAAGAAGTGAGCCCCCGC
>CAZGPT010000058.1:0-18144 GCA_964527015.1 uncultured Mycobacterium sp.
CCTGCAGGACACGTGGGCCGCAGCCGGCCGCGCCGGCACACCACGGATCGTGGCGTTGGATTTCAAACCGGTCGCCGAGAAACTCGATCATTGGCGGCAGATCGGCGTCACCGAGGTGCTGTTCGGGCTGCCGGACAAACCGGCCGACGAGGTCGCCGGCTATGTCGAACGGCTGGCCGGCAAGCTCGCGGCGATGAGCTGATGACCGGACACCGCGGACTACCGACCGTAGTTGCCTGAACCCGTGGTGGCCTACAGCCCGTTGAGGATCTCCCGGGCCAATTCGGCTGCGGCCGAGGGGGTCTTGCCGACCTTGACTCCGGCCGCCTCGAGCGCCTCCTTCTTCGCCGCGGCAGTTCCCGACGAACCGGACACGATGGCACCGGCGTGGCCCATCGTCTTGCCCTCCGGTGCGGTGAAACCGGCGACATAGCCGACCACCGGCTTGGAGACGTTGGCCTTGATGTAGTCGGCCGCCCGTTCCTCGGCGTCACCGCCTATCTCGCCGATCATCACGATGAGCTTGGTATCCGGATCCTTCTCGAACGCGGCAATGGCGTCGATGTGAGTGGTGCCGATCACCGGGTCACCGCCGATGCCGATCGCGGTGGAGAAGCCGAGATCGCGCAATTCGTACATCATCTGGTAGGTCAGCGTGCCGGACTTGGACACCAGACCGATCGGACCTTTACCGGTGATCGTGGCCGGGGTGATACCGACCAGCGCTTCTCCGGGGGTGATGATGCCCGGGCAGTTGGGGCCGATGATGCGGGTCTTGTTGCCGTGATCGACGTTGTAGGCCCAGGCGTATGCGGTGTCCTGCACCGGAATCCCCTCGGTGATCACCACCAGCAACGGGATCTCCGCATCGATGGCCTCCACGATGGCGTCCTTGGCGAACTTGGGCGGCACGAAGGCGATCGAGGTGTCCGCACCGGTCTTCGCCATCGCCTCGGCAACCGTGCCGAATACCGGCAGTTCGATCTCCGCGCCATCGGAGTCTTTGTGAGACACCGTCGTGCCGGCCTTGCGCGCGTTCACGCCGCCGACCACCTGGGTGCCCGCCTTGAGCATCAGCGCCGTGTGTTTCGTACCCTCACCGCCGGTGATGCCCTGCACGATGACCTTTGAGTCGGAGTTCAGATATATCGACACGTCTATGCGTCCTTCCCGGCGGCATGTGCGAGTTCAGCGGCTTTGTCGGCGCCGGAATCCATGGTCTGGGCCAGGGTGACCAGCGGATGGTCGGCGTCGGCAAGGATGCGCCGGCCCTCCTCGACATTGTTGCCGTCCAAACGAACTACGAGCGGCTTGTTGGCATTCGAGCCCAGCATCTGCAGCGCCTTGACGATCCCCGATGCCACCGCATCACAGGAGGTGATCCCACCGAAGACGTTGACGAACACACTCTTCACCTGGTCGTCGCCGAGGATGACGTTGAGTCCGGCGGCCATCACCTCAGCCGAGGCGCCACCGCCGATATCGAGGAAGTTCGCCGGTTTGACCCCGCCGTGCTTCTCGCCCGCGTATGCCACTACGTCCAATGTGGACATCACCAGGCCGGCCCCATTGCCGATCACGCCGACCTCCCCGTCCAGTTTGACGTAGTTGAGGTCGTATTCCTTTGCCTTGAGCTCGAGTGGATCAGTGGCTTCCCTGTCCTCGAACGCGGCGTGGTCAGGATGACGGAAGTCGGCGTTACCGTCCAGAGTGACCTTGCCGTCCAGCGCCAGAATCTGATCGTCGGGGGTGCGAACCAGCGGATTGACCTCGACCAGGGTGGCGTCTTCGTTGACGAACACATCCCACAGCTTGGCGATCGTCACCGCGGCCGCGTCGAGTACCTCTGCGGGCAGATGGCCCTGCTCGGCGATCGAACGGGCGAACGCCAGGTCGACTCCCTTGACCGCATCCACCGGAACCTTGGCCAGTCGGTCCGGCTTGGTGGCGGCCACCTCTTCGATCTCGATGCCGCCTTCGACCGAACACATCGCCAGGTAGGTCCGGTTCGCGCGGTCGAGCAGGAAGGAGACGTAGTACTCCTCGGCGATATCGCTGGCCTCGGCAACCAGCAGCTTCTTGACGATGTGCCCCTTGATGTCCAAGCCGAGGATATTCGAGGCGTGGGTGAAGGCGTCCTCTGGCGTCGCGGCGTACTTCACTCCGCCGGCCTTACCGCGGCCACCCACTTTCACCTGTGCTTTCACCATGACCGGACGGCCGATCTCGGTAGCGATGGCCTTCGCGTCGTCAGGCGACTCAGTCACCCGGCCGGGCGTGGTCGGGACATTGTGTTTGGCGAAGAGCTCCTTCGCCTGGTACTCGAAAAGGTCCATGGGCTCTCTACGGGCTCTCTTACTGGGTCTCGTACTCGGTACGTGGGTGGTTTGACGAAGACGCTCCGGGGGAACTGTATCGGCACGAGGTGGGTCCAACGGACCCGACCTCGATAACCGACTGCCCCCGCGCCAGCCCCAGGCCGACCCAAGGTGATCCACATCACAATCCCCCGGCGCGGTTTCCTCTTGGCTTGCGACCTGTATCTCAATTTGGTTACCTTTCTCCGGTCTAGATAACGCTTTGGTCACGGACTAGAGGACTTGGTTTGACGAAACTTACGACGGTCTCCACCCGGGACCCGCTGGCTCAAGCCTGTATCGCGACCCCGCAATCGCGCGGACTCACCACCGCCGACCTCGACGGACTTCCGGATTCGATGGCCGATGTCGAGGATCTGACCCCGCTTCTGGATGTTCCCGCCAAGTTCTCCGGGACACCGACCGGGGAACGTGCCGAGCGCCCGAGGTACAGCAGCACCGAGGACACCGATCTGCTGCCCCGGACCCCGCGGCATCGTCGCCAGCCGACCAGTGCGGCCAAAGGCCGCACGCTCATCGCAGCGATGGCCATCGGCGCCGCTGCGGCGGCCACCTACGGAATGATCGCCCCGCGCGAGGAGTCCGTGGAGCGAACCGTCCTGGCCTCCGACCGGGCCCCGATCGCGGGCACTCCGGCGCCCCGTGGCGTCGAACTGGTCACGGTCGAACCAGCCGCTGCCGCCGCGGTACACGCCGAGGAGCTGGCCAAGGGGGCGGCCTATGCAGCCGAGCGTGCCGAGCGTGAAGCCCGTCTGCAGCGCCCACTGTTCGTGAAGCCCACCAGCGGGACCTTGTTCACCTCGGGCTTCGGCTATCGCTGGGGCGCCCTGCACGGCGGGGTCGACCTGGCCGGACCCATCGGCACGCCGATCAACGCCGTCTCCGATGGCGTGGTCGCCGACGCCGGCCCGACCAACTCCGGCTACGGCGCCTGGGTGAAGATCCGCCATTACGACGGCACGGTGACGCTGTACGGCCATATCAGCAGCTGGACTGTCCAGATCGGCCAGCGGGTGTTCGCCGGCGACCAGATCGCCACCATCGGCAACCGCGGCTACTCCACCGGACCTCACCTGCATTTCGAGGTGTTGCTCGGCGGCACCAACCAGACCGACCCGGTGCCGTGGCTGGCCGCCCGGGGAGTTTCGCTGGGCGGCTACACCGGCTGACGTTTCCCGGCCCTCGTCCGGAGTCGCTACAGCTTCTGTACCGGGGCATGGTTGTGCATCAGCTTCACCCGTCCGGCACTGCCGAAATCGATCAAAGACATGGCCGCCTCTCCCGCACCGGATACCTCTTCGACCCGTCCGAGCCCATATTTGTCATGGTTGACGCGATCGCCTACCTGCAGCACGATCGGCGGCCGCCTACCGAATCCAGAACGCACGGGGGACGGCCCACTCGCCTGCCGGGCCGGGTCGAACCGGCCGCTGATCGGGGCACTGAACGCGGGCGCGGCATCGGTGCGCCGCCAATCGATCAGGTCATCCGGGATTTCCCGCAGGAAGCGTGATTCCGGGTTGAGCATCGGCTGACCCCAGGACGAGCGCACCTTGGCCCGGCTGACGTACAGCCGCCGGCGGGCCCGGGTGATGCCGACATAGGCCAGCCGGCGTTCTTCGCACAACTCGGCGGGATCCCCCAGCGCCCGCATATGCGGGAACATGCCGTCCTCCCAGCCGGTGACGAATACCGCCGGAAACTCCAGCCCCTTGGCGGTGTGCAGGGTCATCAAAGTGACCACCCCGGAATCGTTCTCGGGAATGTCATCGGCATCGGCCACCAGCGATACCCGTTCCAGGAATTCGGCCAGCACGCCTGCCGGCGGTTCGTCCTGCTCGTCTGTCCCGGCGTCCTCGGAGCCCCGTAGCTGTTCGGCGTTGGCCCGATCGGTGCTGAATTCATGTGCGACGCTCACCAATTCGTTGAGATTGTCCAATCGGGCCAGGTCCTGAGGATCATTGGAATTCTCCAGTTCGCGCCGGTAGCCGGTGCGTTCCAGGACCGCTTCGACCAGATCGCCCAATTCGTCGCCCAGCTGACCCCGAAGATCGTCGAGCAGTTCGACGAACGCCGAAATAGCCTTTACGGAGCGGGAATTGAGCATCGGAACCCGGCCCTGCGCGGCGGCGACCAGCGCGTCGGCGAAGTTCAGCCCGGCGTTTTCGGCATGAACTGCAACGCACGCCTCAGCGCGGTCTCCGATACCCCGCCGCGGGGTGTTGAGGACCCGCCGCAGGCTGACCGTGTCGCCCGGATTGTTCAGCACCCGAAGGTAGGCGACGATATCGCGCACCTCCCTGCGCTCGTAAAATCGGACGCCGCCGACCACCTTGTAGGGGATGCCGGCGCGGATGAACACCTCTTCCACGGCACGCGAGGAATTGTTGGTGCGGTAGAAAACGGCCACGTCGTCATAGGTGATCTCGCCGCGATCGGCGAGCGAGTCGATCTCGGCGGCGACGAAGCGCGCCTCGTCGTGTTCGTTGTCGGCGACATAACCGACGATGGGCTCCCCGGTACCGGCATCGGTCCACAGCCGCTTCTCCCGGCGCCCGGTGTTGCGGGCGATCACCGCGTTCGCTGCAGACAGGATGTTCTGGGTGGAGCGGTAGTTCTGCTCCAGCAGAATCGTCCTGGCGTCGGGAAAGTCCCGTTCGAAATCCTCGATATTGCGGATAGTGGCGCCCCGGAACGCGTATATGGACTGGTCGGCGTCGCCGACCACGCACAGTTCGGCCGGGGCCACCACGTCGGCGTCGGCCGCACCGACGCCGACGAGCTCGCGAACCAGGACGTACTGGGCATGGTTGGTGTCCTGGTACTCGTCGACCAGGACGTGCCGGAACCGGCGACGGTAATACTGGGCTATCTGCGGATAGTTCTGCAGGACAGCAACGGTCTCGCCGATGAGGTCATCGAAATCCAGTGCGTTGGCCGTCCGCAGTCGGCGCTGGTACTCCCCGTAGACCTCGGCGGTGATCCGGGTCAGGTCGTCGGCACCCGGTTCCAATTCGGCGGCGGCCTGTTCGGGATCGATGAGCTCGTTCTTGAGATTGGAGATGTTGTTCGCCAACAGGCGCGGCGTGTAGCGCTTGACGTCGAGGCCCATATCGCGGCCGATCATGAGCAGCAGCCGCCGCGAATCATCGGCGTCGTAGATGGAGAAATTAGAGTTGCGCCCGGGCAGTAGCGAAGCCTGATTGCGCAGGATCCGCACACACGTGGAGTGGAAAGTCGAGACCCACATGGTGCGGGCCCGCGGACCGACCAGTTGCGCGACCCGCTCCCGCATCTCAGCGGCCGCCTTGTTGGTGAAGGTGATGGCCAGGATCTGGCCCGGTCCGATACCGCGAGCGGCCAGCAGATAGCCGATGCGCCGGGTGAGCACCGCCGTCTTGCCCGAGCCGGCGCCGGCCACGATGAGCAGTGGCGAACCCTCGTGCTGCACGGCCAGGCGCTGCTGGGGATTGAGACCGTCGAGAAGTTCGCCGGCTCCGGAAGACTCACCGTCAATCGCGTGCACAGTCATATCGCACCCAAACCTACCGCCGTTCGGGGACGGGTTTTGCCACCCGGCGACCGGGGTGGCAGACTCTGGTTCGTGCACTGTTCGCAGCGATTTTTCTACGGGTACCGGTCCGCGGTGCCCGTGGAGGCTTAGCTGCTCATCTCGACAAAGCCCCGCGGTCCGCATCCGGACCCGGGGCTCGTTCTCTGTGTGAGGCCCCTTCCAGATACGGATCAGCGGAATGACACCACCACCCCCACACGAGGAGACCGACGATATGACCACCGATACGACCACCGATCAGCCCACCGATATCGACGCCCTGCGCATCGAGATCGACCGCCTAGACGCCGAGATCCTGGCCGCGGTCAAGCGGCGCACTGAGGTGTCCCAGGCCATCGGAAAGGTCCGGATGGCTTCCGGCGGCACCCGATTGGTGCACAGCCGCGAGATGAAGGTGATCGAGCGCTACAGCGCCCTCGGCGCCGGAGGCAAGGACCTCGCCATGCTGCTGCTGCGGATGGGCCGGGGCCGCCTGGGCCACTAGCGCCGCCACCCGCCGCCACCCGCCGGACGTCAGCCGGGCGTCAGCGCGATGTACTTGATGTCGAGGTACTCGTCGATCCCCTCGGAGCCACCCTCGCGGCCGAAGCCGGACTCTTTGACTCCGCCGAACGGAGCCGCCGGGTCGGAAATCACACCACGATTCACGCCCACCATGCCGGCCTCAAGGGACTCGGCGACCCGCAGCGCGCGATCCAGCGACTCAGTGAAAATATAAGCGGCCAGGCCGTATTCGGTGTCGTTGGCGGCGGCAACGCCCTGCTCCTCGGTGTCGAATCCGATGATCGGGGCCACCGGTCCGAACACCTCCTCCTTGAGGATGCGGGCATTCGGCGGGACATCGACGAGCACCGTCGCGGGGTAGAAGAAGCCGGTGCCACCGGGCGCCTGCCCACCGAGTGCGACGGTGGCACCCTTCTCGACGGCATCATCGACCAGCTCCTGAACACTGCTGAGTTGTTTGGCGCTGACCAGCGGGCCCAGCTTCGCCGACGGGTCCAGCCCATCGCCGAGGTTGACCTCGCCCATACGTTTGACGAATTTGTCGGTGAACTCCTCGATCACCGAGTTCGCGACGTGGATCCGGTTTGCCGCGGTGCAGGCCTCGCCCCCGTTTCGCATCTTGGCCAGCATCGCGCCCTGTACCGCGGCGTCGATATCGGCATCGTCGAACACCACGAACGGTGCGTTACCGCCGAGTTCCATCGACGTGCGCAGCACCTTGTCGGCGGATTGTTTGACCAGTGCCTTACCCACTCCCGTCGAACCGGTGAAGGTCAGTTTGCGCAGTCGGCCGTCGTCGATCAGCGCGGTGGTGACCTCGCGCGGCTTGGTCGTGGGCAACACCGAAAGCACACCCTTGGGCAGCCCGGCATCATCCATCAGCTTGGCCAGCAGCAGCATGGTCAACGGGGTCTCCTGCGCCGGCTTGACGATCATGGTGCACCCGGCTGCCAGCGCCGGGCCCATCTTGCGGGTTCCCATCGCCAGAGGGAAGTTCCACGGGGTGATCGCGTAGCACGGCCCCACGGGTTGCTTGGTGACGATGATCCGGCCCGTCCCGGCCGGGCTCGCCGTGTACCTGCCGCCGATCCGCACCGCCTCCTCGGCGAACCACCGGAAGAACTCGGCACCGTAACGGACCTCGCCCATACTTTCGGCGACGACCTTTCCCATCTCCAGGGTCATCAGGGCGGCGATATCGTCGGCTTGGGCAATGATCGTCTCGAACACCGACCGCAGAACCTCGCCCCGCTCACGCGCCGGGGTGGCGGCCCACTGCGCCTGCACCGCGCACGCGGCATCGAGTGCTGCGAGGGCGTCGGCCGCCGTCGCGTTACCCACCTTGGCCAGAACCTCTTCGTCGGCCGGGTTCATGACGTCGAAGGTCGAAGACCCCGGCCTCTCCTGGCCGCCGATCCATATTCCGGACGGAACCAGGGCCAAAATTCGCTCGATGTCTGGTGTGCGCATACCTCCATCATCTACACCCTCAGCCGACCTGCCGCACTAGGGTCTGAGGAATGACTAGCGACATCTCCGCCAGCGCCGAGTGGGCGGCACTGAGCCGACATCACGACCAGATCGCCGCCACCAGCCTCCGGGAACTGTTCGCCGAAGACCCCGGCCGAGGTCACGAACTGACGCTGAGCGTCGGCGACCTGTACATCGATTACAGCAAACACCGGGTCACCCGGCAGACCCTGGCGCTGCTGCTGGCACTGGCCCGCGCGGCGGGTCTGGAACATCGTCGCGACGCCATGCTGACCGGTGGCCACATTAATACCTCGGAAGACCGCGCCGTGCTGCACACCGCGCTGCGACTGCCGCGGGACGCGAGACTCGTGGTCGACGGACAGGACGTGGTGGCCGATGTCCACGCCGTCCTCGACGCCATGGGCGACTTCACCGATCGACTGCGCGACGGCCGGTGGACGGGGGCCTCCGGCAAGCGGATCAAAACGGTAGTCAACATCGGCATCGGCGGTTCCGACCTCGGCCCCGCCATGGCTTACCAGGCTTTGCGTCACTATGCCGACGCCGGTATCTCGGCGCGGTTCGTCTCCAACGTCGATCCGGCTGACCTGATTGCCAAACTCGATGGACTGGACCCGGCGACAACGCTTTTCGTGATCGCGTCCAAGACGTTCACCACCCTGGAGACACTCACCAACGCCACCGCGGCCCGGCGCTGGCTCACCGACGCCCTCGGCGACGAGGCGGTGTCCAGACACTTCGTGGCGGTCTCGACCAACAAGAAGCTCGTCGAAGCGTTCGGTATCGACTCGGCGAACATGTTCGGGTTCTGGGATTGGGTAGGTGGCCGCTACTCAGTGGATTCGGCGATCGGACTGTCGCTGATGGCGGTGATCGGCCGGGCGGCCTTCGCCGACTTCCTGTCCGGTTTCCACCTCGTCGACTCTCATTTCGCCACCGCACCACTGGAGGCCAACGCTCCGGCACTGCTCGGCCTGATCGGAATCTGGTACTCCAATTTCTTCGGCGCCGAAACCCGCGCGGTGCTCCCGTATTCGAACGATATGGGCCGGTTCCCTGCGTACCTGCAGCAGCTGACCATGGAGTCCAACGGTAAATCGGTCCGCGCCGACGGCACCCCGGTCGACACCACAACCGGTGAGATCTTCTGGGGTGAACCGGGCACCAACGGCCAGCACGCTTTCTATCAACTGCTTCATCAAGGCACCCGGTTGGTGCCGGCCGACTTCATCGGGTTCTCCCAGCCGACCGACGACCTGCCGACCGCCGACGGCAGCGGAAGTATGCACGACCTGCTGATGAGCAACTTCTTCGCCCAGACCCAGGTGCTGGCGTTCGGCAGGACGGCGGAGGAGATCGCCCGGGATGCTTCAGCGGACACCCCGCCGAGCGTGGTGCCACACAAAGTGATGCCGGGTAACAGGCCGACGACCTCGATCCTGGCGACCCGACTGACGCCGTCGGTCCTGGGCCAGTTGATCGCCCTCTACGAGCACCAGGTGTTCACCGAGGGGGTCATCTGGGGCGTCGACTCGTTCGACCAGTGGGGTGTGGAACTGGGCAAGACCCAGGCCAAGGCACTACTACCGGTGATCACGTCCGACACCGCACCGAACGAGCAAACCGACAGTTCCACCGACGCACTGGTACGGCAGTACCGAGAAGAACGCGGCCGGGAGGGCTAGCCGGCCTTCCCACACCACCCATCTCGCGCGAGCAGACGCCAACTCGCATGAATTCGGCCTCGACTGCGCGAGCTTGGTTCTACTCGCGCGGGAAATTGCTATATCAGCGCGGGATATCCAGACACCCGACGCCCGGGACGCAGCCGCTGACCGCGTCCGGCGTCACGGCCCCACTGGGTCCGCCGGGGATCGCACCCTCGACCGTATCCGGTCCTGCGGTGCCCGAAGGTCCGCCCGGAATCGACCCGGTCGCCCCGTCGGAATCAATCACGGCGCAGGACGATCCGTCCGGATTGATGCAGTCCGACGGGTTCGCAGCGGCCGGGCCGGCCGAAGCCAGCACGCCCACCGACAGTGCGCCCACCGACAGTGCGCCCACCGCCAGTGCCGGGATCATAGATATCTTCATCTTTCCACCCCTCATCACATCGGTCTACTTCTTCCAGTGTCCGCCGATCACCGGCATTATGCGAACCGTTTGGTAAACCTGGGCGGCAGCATTTTGAGCGCGGCCACCAGTGGCGTCCACGGCCAAGCCGGCACGATTGCCCGGCCCTTCTCCCTCTCGATCGCATCGACCATCTTGCCCACACCCGTCCGGTTGTCCACCATCAGCATGGTGCTTTTGGATTTGGCCGTCATCTCCGACTCGATATAACCGGGCTCCAGAACGGTTATCTTGATGGGGCCGGAGGCGTATTCGGCCCGCAGGGACTCCCCGAGCGAGGACACCCCGGCCTTGCTGGCGGCGTACGCCGCCTTGACTCCCGCGACTCCCTTATTGCCCAGCACGCTGGAGATCAGCACCAGATGTCCGTCACCCTGTTTGGTGAACATCTCGAGCGCTGTCTCGATTTGTACAAGCGCAGCAACGAGATTGGTCTCAATGGTGGCTTTGTTGGCCCACAGCTTGCCGCTGCCCAACGGGGCACCCTTGCCAATACCGGCGTTGACGATGACGCAGTCCACGCCGCCGATTTCCCGAGCCAACCCAGCGAACACCTCCGGCACCCGGTCATGGTCGTTGACGTCGAGTTCGGCAATGGCCGCCGTGATATCGGGGTGGCGAAGGTTGATTTCCGCTTTCAGCTCCGCCAACCGATCCAGGCGACGGGCACACAGCGCCAGATCGCGACCCTTTGCCGCGAAGACGCGGGCCATGCCCGCGCCGAGACCAGAACTCGCACCGGTAATGAGAATCTTCCGTCTGTTCATTTCAGCAACCTCGACATCCGCCGGTCGGACAGCACCTTGCCGCCGGTCTGGCAGTTGGGACAGTACTGAAAAGACTTGTCCGCAAACGACACCTCCCGCACAGTGTCACCGCAGACCGGACACGGCAGGCCGGCCCGGCCGTGAACGGCGAGCCCGGCGCGCTTTTCCCCCTTCAGGGTTGCCGCCCGCTGGCCCACCGACCGCTCGACGGCGTCACCCAGCACCCGCACCATCGCGCCATGCACCGTTGACACTTGAACCTCGGTGAGTCTGGATGCCGTCGCGAACGGGGAAAGCCTGGCGGCGTGCAGGATTTCGTCGCTGTAGGCGTTTCCGATCCCGGCTATCACCTTCTGGTCGGTCAGGACGGTTTTAATCCGGCCGGTGTTGGTGGAGAGCAGTTCGGCGAGACTTTCGACACTGACGCTCAACGCGTCCGGACCCAGCCCGGCAATGCCCCCGATCGCGACCGGATCGTCGACCACCCACACCGCAAGGCGCTTCCGGGTGCCGGCTTCGGTCAGGTCGAAACCCTGGCCTGTACCGAGGTGAACCCGCAGCGCGATCGGCCCTTTACCTGGTCGCGGCGGCAGCGGGTTCAGTGTGTCCGACCAACGCAACCAGCCGGCCCGCGAGAGGTGGGTGATCAGGTACAGGCCACCGGCCTGAATGCCGAGATATTTGCCCCAACGTTCCGCGGCGGTGACGGTGCGGCCGTGCAGCGCGGTTACGGGCGGATCGAAGGTCTTGCACACCGACAACGACGCGATATCCACTCGCTCCACCGCCGCGCCGACGGCGTACCGCCGGAGGTGATCGGCGAGCGCCTCAATCTCGGGGAGTTCCGGCATCTAATCAGGCTAGCTACCGGGCGAGGGTGCTTCCGGCGCTGCGCATCGGAATGGAGAGCACCCACCCGACGATCGACAGCACGACGGCGGCCCAGATCGCAGTCCACCAGAAGTGGTCGATCTGCAGACCCCAGTGCGTGGTGTGCTCGGTGATCCAGGCGGTGATCCACAACATCAACGCGTTCACCACGATGTGGAACAGCCCGAGGGTGAGGATGTAAAGCGGGATGGACAGCAACGCGACTACCGGCTTGATGACTGCATTGACCAAACCGAAAATCACCGCCACCACCAGGACGATGCCGATCTTCTGCAGCGTGGTGTCACCGCCGACGAAGCCGACGCCCGGAACCAGCAGCGTGACCACCCATAGCGCCAACCCGGTTGTTCCGACCCGGAAAAGAAAGTCCACGCCTCATGCTTTCATGGTGCTGCCGCATGCCGCCTGCCACCGTGCACGCCGCGGGATCTCACACGCGGAGTAAGTAGGTATCCATAATCCAGCCGTGGCGCGCTCGGGCTTCGGCCCGTGATGCGGCGATGCGGTGGCCGACCTCGCCGACGGTTCCGGATACCAGGATCTCGTCCGGGGTTCCCAGGTAGGCGCCCCACCAGATCCTGGTCTCCGGCGGGCAGTCCAGAAACGCGCAATCCCCGTCGAGCATGACCACTGCCGAGCCCGACAATCCCTGGGCGCGAAGTTTTCGTCCGGTGGTGATCATGACCGGCTCGCCGATGTCGTTGAGTGGGATGCGGTGCCGCGCCGTTAGTGCCTGCACAGCGGTGATACCGGGGATGACATCGTATTGCAGCTCGACATAGCGGGCGATCTCATCGAGGATCCGCAGCGTGCTGTCGTACAGGGATGGATCACCCCAGGTGAGGAAGCTACCGACCTCACCGGGCGCGAGTTCGGCCTCGATCGCCCCGGCCCACAGTCCGGCCCGGGCGGTATGCCACTCGGCGACGGCACGGGTGTAATCACCGTCGCGGGCACGAACGGGATCCGGAAGTTCCACGAACCGGTAGTCGGGCCTGGTGATGAAACGTCGGCAGACCGCACGCCGCAGCGCCAACAGATCACTGGTGGCCTCCCGTTTGTCCATGGCGAAGAACACCCGGGTGTCGTTGAGCGCGCGGATCGCCTGGGTGGTCACCTGTTCGGGGTCGCCTACCCCGATGCCGATGACATGGATCGAGCGCATATCGCTGAGCTTAACGAGCCGCCTGACGAACCGTCTGGAGTGCCCATCGGCCGAGCAGCACCGTCGCGAAGCAGCCACCGACGACACCGGAGATCAGCAGCGGCAGCCGCCCGTCCGCTCCCCAGAAAAGACCGGCCCACACCCCGGCCATCAGGATCGCCAGCCCGCTTCCGCCCTGGAAAACTCCCTGGGCGGTGGCCTGCCGATCGGCATCCACCAGCGAGGAGGCCCACGCCTTACCTACCCCGTCGGTGCATGCGGCGAACAACCCGTAAACGCCGATCAACGCCCAGGCGAGGACCGGATCGGTGGTCAGCCCCAGCCCGATATAGCCGACGGCGAAAAACACAAGTCCGATCCCGAACACCGCCGAGCGCGGCACTCGGTCCGCCAGCAGACCCGCCGGGAAGCTGGCCAGTGCGTACACCAGGTTGTAGGTGACATAAGCCAGGATCACCTCGATGACGCCGAATCCGATCTCGTTGAGCCGCAACAGCAACAGTGCATCCGGGAAGTTCACCAGACCGAAGCCGACGACCACACCCGTCACGCGCCAGTAACGCCTGGGAAGCCCACGCATTCCGCTCAGGATCGACTGCCGTGAGCTGCGAGTTGTCGGGCGCGGCTTCTCCCGGACCAGCAGGATCAGCAGCACCGAGAGCACCGCGGGAATGATCGCGATGTAGAGCAATGGCGCAATCTGCCGATCCAGCAGTTCGTAACCCGCCAGGCCGATCAGCGGTCCGGCCACGGCGCCGAGGGTGTCCATGGCGCGGTGGAATCCGAAAACCCTTCCACGCGAACCGGAATCGATTCCCTCGACCAACAGCGCGTCACGGGGAACACCGCGGATCCCTTTACCGAGCCGGTCGACCACCCGGCCGGCCAATACGCCCGGCCAGGCTCCGGCGACGGCAACGAGGACCTTACCGAGCGCCGCCATCCCATATCCCGCCGCGATTAGGGGCCGCCGGGCGAACCGATCGCCGAGCGGACCGACAGCCACCTTGGTCAGCGAGGCCGCCCCCTCAGCGGCGCCCTCGATCGCCCCGACCACCGCCGGCGGGGCCCCGAGGACGGTCGTCAGGTAGATCGGCAGCAGTGGGTAGAGCAATTCGCTGGCGGTGTCCTGCAGGAAGGACACCGCGGCGAGCACCCGGACATTGCGGGTCAGCCAGGCGGGCATCGGGGCTACCGGTCAGCCGCGGGGACCGATGATGCGAGCACGAAGAAATTCTCCTCCTCCCGCACGAAGTGCAGGCAAAGCAGGGCGTGCAGACCGTACAGGCAGGCGAGCAGGTCGTCGGACTGCTCGGCCGTGACCGTACCGGCCGCTTCGGCGATCTCACGGTAGCTGCGCAACCGCTGAGCCAACCGGTGGATCTCGGCGTGCATCCGGCTCATGGTGGCGGTGGCCTCCGCGCTGCCCAGCGGGCCGGCCAGCGCCGGGTAGAGCGCGGCATCCTCGGCGTCCTCATGCGGTAGCAGGGTGTCCTGCAGGAACCTGTCGGCGGCGCACAGCGTCACCAGCGCGGCCTCGCGGTGGCCGGCGGAGACCTGCTGGGCGGCGTCTCGCAGCATCGACAGGTCATCACGCATCTGATCGTGCTCAATGGCGAACCGGCGCAGCAGGTCCTCGGCGCGAGGGGTCAACGGCGCGGCCCCGGAGCGATCACCGCGAAGCGCCCTCAGCGCGTTGAGGATCACCGCAAGGTCGATCACCTCCTGCAGCAGCGCGCCGGCGGCCGGGGCGAGCAGAAACCAGCGCACAGTGATCATGACCGTCCCAGTGTCGCAGTCCTGTGGCCTATAGGATTCGGCTAATGACTGTGATCAATGGTCTTCCGGCCCACCCACTGCTCGTTCATTTCATTGTGGTGCTGGCTCCGCTGGCCGCCATCCTGGCGATCCTGTGCGCGGTGTGGCCGGCCGCCCGGAAACGCCTCGTCTGGCTCGTGCTCGTACTCGCCGGGATAATCGCGGTGCTGACGCCGATCGCGGCCGAGGCCGGTGAGTGGCTGGAGCACCAGGTGGGGGATTCCGCCGCCCTGGAGACCCACGAGCACCTGGGCAAGACGATGATCTATTTTGCGCTGGCCCTGCTGGTGGCGGCAGTGCTGCTGGTGATCGTCCACGTGCGGGCCAGCCGCGACAAGGCCCTTCCGAAAGCACTGTCGGCGGTGATCGCAGTGTTCGTCCTGGCGGCCTCGGTGGCGGCGACCGTCCAGGTGCTGCGGATCGGCCATTCCGGCGCCGAAGCCACCTGGGGCGATCTGGTGACGGAGGACGCCAAAGGGTGAACGCAAACTAGAACACGTTCTACTATCGGTGGGTGCGATTCACCTATGCCGAAGCCATGACCGATCCGAGCTACTACATCCCGCTGGCCAAGGCCGCCGAAGCAGCCGGCTACCACGCCATGACGATTCCGGACAGCATCGCCTACCCGCTCGAATCCGACTCGAAGTACCCGTATACGCCGGATGGCAACCGCGAGTTCCTGGACGGCAAGCCCTTTATCGAGACATTCATCATCACCGCCGCACTGGGTGCCGTCACCACCAATCTGCACTTCAACTTCTTCGTGCTCAAATTGCCGATCCGCCCGCCGGCACTGGTGGCCAAACAGGCCGGCTCGCTGGCCGCGCTGATCGGCAACCGGGTGGGTCTGGGTGTCGGCACCAGCCCCTGGCCCGAGGACTATGAGTTGCTGGGGGTGCCCTATGCCAGGCGCGGCAAGCGGATGGATGAATGCATCGACATCATCCGCGGGCTGACATCCGGTGACTATTTCGAGTTCCACGGCGAGTTCTACGACATCCCGAAAACCAAGATGACACCGGCCCCCACCGAACCGCTGCCGATCCTGATCGGCGGGCATGCCGACGCGGCACTGCGGCGCGCGGCGCGCAACGACGGCTGGATGCACGGCGGCGGCGAGGAAGACCTCGACGAACTGCTCGCCAAACTCCAGCGTTTCCGCCAAGAGGAGGGCACCGCGGACAAGCCGTTCCAGATCCACGTCATCTCGATCGACGGATTCACCGTCGACGGCGTGAAGCGCCTCGAGGACAAGGGTGTCACCGACGTCATCGTCGGATTCCGGATCCCCTATATCAACGGCCCCGACACCGAGCCGCTGGACGCCAAGATCCGCAACCTGGAGATGTTCGCCGAGCACGTCGTCGCGAAGGCCGGCTGACCGCCCGCCCGGCGAATCCGGGCTACGGTGCTCACCGTGGGCGACTATCGGGACATCTTCCAGGCCAGCGTTGATGACCCCGCCGCGTTCTGGGCGCGGCAGGCGGCGGCCGTCACGTGGACCATGGAGCCGACACGCATCCTCGACGACGACAACCCGCCGTTCTACCGGTGGTTCCCTGACGCCGAGCTGAACACCTGCGCCAACGCGCTGGACCGCCACATTTCCGACCGAGGCGATCAGGCCGCCCTCATCTACGATTCCCCGGTCACAGGGTCGAAGCGGACCTACACCTACCGTGAATTACTCGATCAGACAGCATGTTTCGCCGGGGTCCTGTGCGACCTGGGCGTCGGCAAGGGCGACCGGGTTGTCCTCTATCTGCCGATGATCCCCGAAGCCGTTATCGCGATGCTGGCGTGTGCGCGCCTGGGCGCGGTGCATTCGGTGGTGTTCGGCGGGTTCGCCAGCCACGAGTTGGCCACCCGCATCGATGACGCCCAGCCGGTGGTGATCGTCTCGGCATCCTGCGGTATCGAGCCCACCCGGGTGATCGAGTACAAGCCGATGCTCGACCATGCACTGCAGCGGGCCCGTCATCAACCCCGGGCATGTGTGATCGTCCAGCGCGACCGGCAACGCTGCGGACTCGTCGAAGGTCGCGACCACGACTGGGCCGACCTGATGGCAGAGGCCGAACCGGCCGACCCGGTCCCGGTGGCGGCAACCGACGCGCTGTATGTGCTCTACACCTCGGGAACAACGGGCAAACCCAAGGGCATCGTCCGCGACAACGGCGGTCATGCCGTGGCCCTGATGTGGAGTATGCGCAACATCTACGGAGTCGGACCGGGTGAAGTGTTCTGGGCAGCGTCCGATGTCGGCTGGGTGGTCGGCCATTCCTATATCGTCTACGGGCCGCTGCTGGCCGGCGCCACAACCGTTCTTTACGAGGGCAAGCCGATCGGCACGCCCGACCCGGGTGCTTTCTGGCGGGTGGTGGCCGACTACAAGGTGCAGGTGCTGTTCTCCGCGCCGACAGCGCTGCGGGCCATCCGGAAAGAAGACCCGGAGGCCTCGCACCTGGAGCGCTATGACCTGTCCTCGCTGCAGTATCTGTTCCAGGCCGGAGAACGGCTGGATCCCGACACCTTTGCCTGGGCCACGCGGGTGCTGGGCATACCGGTCATCGACCATTGGTGGCAGACTGAGACCGGTTGGGCGATTGCCGCCAATCCAGTTGGTGTGCAATTGCTTCCGGCCAAGGCAGGCTCATCAACGGTTGCGATGCCCGGCTATGACGTCCAAGTTCTGCGACCGGACGGCTCGAGGTGCGACCCCGGCGAGGAGGGCGCGATCTGCCTCCGGCTGCCATTGCCGCCCGGTGCCCTGCCGACACTATGGGGCGACGACGAGCGCTTCGAAGCGTCCTACCTCCGGTCCCATCCGGGTTACTACCTGACCGGGGACGGTGGCTACCTCGACGATGAGGGCTACCTGTTTGTGATGGGCCGTACCGACGACGTGATCAACGTCGCCGGTCATCGGTTCTCGACCGGGGGGATAGAGGCGGTGGTGGCCGCACATCCGGCGGTTGCCGAATGCGCGGTGATCGGGGTGGCCGACGCGATCAAAGGGCAGGTTCCCCGCGCCTTCGTGGTGCTCAAATCCGGTGCGTGCGCCGAGGGTCTCGCAGCGGAGTTGGTCGCCGCCGTGCGGCACTCGATCGGTGCGGTGGCGTGTTTCAACACCGTCGACGTGGTGCCAGCGTTGCCCAAGACCCGGTCCGGAAAGATTCTGCGGAAGACGATGCGCGACCTCGCCGACGGGCGCGAAGCGGCCATCCCGTCCACCATCGAGGATCCCGGCGTGCTGGAAACCTTGCGTCCGATCCTGCGCGGCTGAGTCTGGCTCAGCCGGGTTCTCCACAACCGCAAATTCATCCCCAGGTCCTGCTCAGAGGGGTGCAACTGTCAGTATCGCGGCATAGTATTCGAACATGCTTTCGGATACGGTGCGTGGGGCGTTGGAGCAGA
>CAZGPT010000059.1:0-15727 GCA_964527015.1 uncultured Mycobacterium sp.
ACTGCACCGGGCTGATGCCGCTGGCCTCGGTGGCCGCCATGCAGGGCCGGATCGCCATGTACCACGCGCTGGGCGAGGGAGTGGCCCCGATCCGGCTGCGCACGGTGGCATCGGCCACCTTCACCCGGCCGGAGATCGCCGCGGTGGGCGTGCCGCAAACCGCCATCGACAGCGGTGCCGTCCCAGCGCGGACCCTGATGCTTCCGCTTACCACCAACGCCCGGGCGAAAATGTCGCTGTTGCGCCGCGGCTTCGTCAAGATTTTCTGCCGACCGGCGACCGGGGTGGTGATCGGCGGAGTGGTGGTGGCCCCGATCGCCTCCGAGCTGATTCTGCCGATCGCCCTGGCGGTGCAGAACCGCATCTCGGTGACCGACCTGGCCCAGACGCTGTCGGTGTATCCGTCGCTGTCGGGTTCGGTGGTCGAAGCGGCCCGTCGGCTGATGTCGCACGACGATCTGGACTAGCCTGGCTGGCATGAGCGAGCAGGCCCTCGGGCCCACCCAGCGCGCTGAAGCCTGGGAACAACTGGGCAGTGAACAGTTCGACGTCGTGGTCATCGGCGGTGGGGTCGTCGGCGCCGGGGCGGCCCTGGACGCCGCCACCCGCGGGCTGAAGGTGGCGCTGGTGGAGGCCCGCGACTTCGCCTCGGGCACCTCCAGTCGCAGCTCCAAGATGTTCCACGGCGGTCTGCGCTATCTGGAGCAGCTGGAATTCGGGCTGGTCCGGGAGGCGCTGCACGAGCGCGAACTCTCCCTGACCACGCTGGCCCCGCATCTGGTCAAACCGTTGCCGTTTCTGTTCCCGCTCACCAAGCGGGTGTGGGAGCGGCCGTACATCGCCGCCGGCATCTTTCTCTACGACCAGCTCGGCGGGGCGAAATCCGTCCCCCCTCAGCGGCATCTGACCAAGGCCGGTGCCCTGCGGCTGGCGCCGGGCCTCAAGCGGGGATCCCTGATTGGCGGCATCCGTTATTACGACACCGTCGTCGACGACGCCCGGCACACCATGATGGTGGCGCGTACCGCGGCCCACTACGGGGCGGTGGTGCGCACCTCCACCCAGGTGGTCGCGCTGCTGACCGAGGGTGACCGGGTGGTCGGTGTGACGGTGCGCGACTCGGAGAACGGGGCGGTGACCGAGGTCCGCGGCCACGTGGTCATCAACGCGACCGGGGTGTGGACCGACGAGATTCAGGCGCTCTCGCGCCAGCGCGGCCGGTTCCGGGTCCGGGCGTCCAAGGGCGTTCACATCGTGGTACCGCGCGACCGGATCGTCAGCGAGGTCGCGATGATCTTGCGCACCGAGAAATCGGTGCTGTTCATCATCCCGTGGGGCACACACTGGATCATCGGCACCACCGACACCGACTGGAACCTCGACCTCGCGCACCCGGCCGCCACCAAGGCCGATATCGACTACATCCTCGGCCATGTCAACACGGTGCTGGCCACCCCGCTGACCCACGACGATATCGACGGCGTGTACGCGGGCCTGCGTCCGCTGCTGGCCGGTGAGAGCGAGGAGACCTCGAAGCTGTCCCGGGAGCACGCGGTGGCCTCCCCGACTCCCGGCCTGGTCGCGATCGCGGGCGGCAAGTACACCACCTACCGGGTGATGGGCGCCGATGCCGTCGACGCAGCCGCCGAGTTCGTGCCGTCCCGGGTGGCGCCGTCGATCACCGAGAAGGTGCCGCTGCTGGGGGCCGACGGCTATTTCGCCCTGATCAACCAGACCGACCACGTGGGCTCGGAGTACAACCTGCATCCCTACCGGGTGCGACATCTGCTGGACCGGTACGGCTCCCTGATCGACGAGGTTCTGGAGCTGGCCAAGGATCGGCCGGATCTGCTCGAGCCCATCGCCGAGGCGCCGGTGTATCTGCGTGTGGAGGCCGCCTATGCCGCCGCTGCCGAGGGTGCCCTGCATCTTGAGGACATCCTCGCCCGGCGGATGCGGATCTCGATCGAGTACCCGCACCGCGGCGTCGATTGTGCCCGCGAGGTCGCCGAGATCGTCGCGCCCGTCCTGGGCTGGGGACCCGAGGACATCGACCGCGAGGTGGCCACCTATATCGCGCGGGTCGAGGCCGAGGTGCTGTCCCAGAGCCAACTCGATGACTCCTCCGCCGACGCGCTGCGGATCGCCGCCCCCGAGGCGCGGGCGGAGATCCTCGAGCCCGTGCCCCTGAACTGACCCTGACTTGACCCACGACGGACTCGGGCCGGCGCGTCTGCGACTCCATGGCGGTAACGTCGCTGAGGAGTTCGGGCGCAGGTTCGGTCCGGCGGCCCGGGCCAAGGTGATCGCCGGGGAGGTCGCCGACGCCCGCGGGGCGGCGCTGGGGGAGCACTCCGTGCTGCCGACCGGGGCGTATGTGTTTCACCACCGCGAGCTTCCCGACGAGGTCGAGGTTCCGTTCGAGGTTCCGGTGCTGTACCGGGACGACAACATCGTGGTGGTGGACAAGCCGCATTTCATGGCCACCATGCCGCGGGGCCGACACGTCATCCAGACCGCTCTGGTGCGGCTGCGCCGCGAATTGGGGCTGCCCGAACTCAGCCCGGCGCACCGACTGGATCGGCTCACCGCCGGGGTGCTGATGTTCACCGCCCGCCGCGAGGTGCGCGGCGCCTATCAGACGATGTTCGCCCGCGGCGAGGTTGCCAAGACCTACCTGGCCCGGTCCTCGGTGTCGCCGGGTCTGGTTGGGCCGCAGTTTGTTTCGAACCGTATCGTCAAGCGTCGCGGGGTGCTGCAGGCGCGGATCGAACCCGGGCAGCCCAACGCCGAGACGCTGATTGAACCGTCCGGGGGCGGGTGCTACCGATTGTCCCCGCGGACCGGCCGAACCCATCAACTGCGGCTGCACATGGCGACCCTCGGTGTGCCCATCGACAACGATCCGCTGTATCCGGCGGTGCTCGATATCGCCGCCGACGACTTCTCCTCGCCGCTGCACCTGGTGGCCCACCGGTTGGAGTTCACCGACCCGATCACCGGCGAACGCCGGGCTTTCGTAAGCTCGCGCGCATGATCGAAACCCGGCGCATCACCGTAGAAGGCCTGTCCACCTCCGTTCTGGTCGGCGGGAACGGGGCGCAGGGCGAGGCCGTGGTGTTCGTGCACGGCAACCCGGATGCCGGCTCGGATTGGATGCCGCTGATGACCCGGGTGGCGGGTTTCGCACGCGTCATCGCGCCCGACCTGCCCGGTTTCGGCGCGGCCGATCAGCGGCCCGACCGGGATTACACGGTCTACAGCTACGCCCGCTTCCTGGACGGGGTGATCGGTCACCTCGGCATCGACCGGGTGCACCTGGTGGCCCACGACTTCGGCGGTCCGTTCGCCGCGGCCTGGGCGGCCGACCATCCCGGCAAGGTCGCGAGCGTGACATTCATCAACACCGGTGTGCTGCTGGGTTACCGCTGGCACCGGATGGCCCGGATATGGCGGACCCCGGTTCTCGGCGAACTGGCCATGCGGACACTGGACCGCAGGGTGTCGGCCCGGGTGCTGGCCCGCGAGAACCCGGGGCTCTCGGCGCAGTGGGTCGACACCATCGCGGGGCATCTGATGCCGGCCAAGACCCGTCGCGCGGTGCTGAGGCTCTACCGGTCCACCCGGGCGGCCGACTCCGATCAACTTGCCGCCCGCTTGCGGGAGCACGACCACGATGCGTTGGTGGTGTTCGGGGATGCCGATGCCTACATCCCCGCCGCCCAGGCCTACCGGCAGGTCGAGGTGTTCCCGCACGCCGAGATCCGCATCCTGGCCGGAGTGGGGCACTGGTCCTGGCTGGAGGACACCGATGCCGTGGCCGCTGAGCTGGTGCCGTTTCTGCGAGATCGAATCGGCAAAGCCCGGTAAGGGACTTCAGCCCCTAGCCGGATGAACCGGCCCGGGTGAGGATGGGTGCACCGGGGACTGGAGGCGGGCATGAAAGACGATCACGAACTGATTGTGATTGCCGCGTACGGTGATCTGGAGGCCGCGCAGAGCGACTTCAACGATGTCGAACGCGGACGTCACCACAGCCTGGAGCTGCGTTCGGCCGCCTTGGTGACCAAGAACGCCGACGGCCAGCCGGAGGTGCTGGAGGCGGCCAATAAGCACGGCCGGCTCGGCGCCGGGATGGGCGCCGGGGTGGGCCTGCTGTTCGGGCTGTTCGCCCCGCCCCTGGGCCTGTCGTTGCTGGTCGGCGCCGCTGCCGGCGGACTCGCGGCGTCGTTTGCCGAACATGAGCTGCGATCCGGTTTGCGGCACGAGATCGGTGAGGCACTCGAAGCCGGTACCGGCGTCATCCTCGCGGTGGTCTACCCCAATGGCCGGGCGCCGCTGGAGAACACCCTGACCCATGCCAGCTCGTTCAAAGAGATCCGACTGGACCGCTCGACCATCAACACACTCGACGCTTCCGTCGCCGAGATAATGGAGAAGATCGCCGACCAGAAGGACGGGACGCTCAACACTGGCACGACGGACACCAGTAACTGATCCGCTCGGCGGCTGAGCCGGGCGGCCCGGACCGCGAGATGGGGGTTCCGCAGCGTCGGCACGATTGCCCGCCGCGGCCGTAGACCCAGAGCTGCTGTCCTTGACGGGTATTGCCTGTCGTGGTGCGGTTCCGGCGTAATCGATTCGCCCACAACATGTCCCGCGCTCTGGTCGCAACGCGGAGCGGGTCGGGGACGGTGCCGACCGGGCTGGCGGGCAGCCGTCCGAATAAGAAGCACAGTTCGTTGGCGTAGACGTTGCCGACTCCGGCCATGACCCGCTGGTCCAGCAGGGCCGCGGCAAGTCCGCGGTCCGGGTCGGCAACCAGATGGGCGGCCGCGCGCTGCGCGTCCCAGTCGGCACCCAGCAGATCCGGACCCAGGTGGGCGACGACGTCCTGATCGTGATCGCGGTCAAGAATCTCCAGCACGCCCAGATCGATGCCGAGTGCTGCAATCGCGTTGACCCCCAGGATGATCCGGATCTTGTGGACCTGGCGCAACGGCGCGCGGGCGGGGCTTATCCGCCAACTGCCGTCCATCTTCAGATGGGAGTGGATGCTGGCCGGCCCGACCCGGATGAACAGGTGCTTGCCCCGGCTGAGCACCTCGTCCACCGGCCGGCCGCTGAGGTCGACCTCAGCGTAGCGGGGCACCCGGATGTCGCATCGGGTAAGCGTCTGCCCGGACAGTGCTTCGCGCAGGGTCGCGGCGGTGCGAAAGACCGTGTCACCCTCTGGCATCGGTTACCGCTGGCCGCGGCAGGCGGCCTCCAGCCGGCCCAGCGAGGCGTACCACCTCCCGGGGTCACCCCCCTGCGCGGCGAGCAGTGCGGCCGCGGCGTCGGCGACGGCGCCATCACCTCCGGCGCGGGCCTGCTGCTCGATCTGGCGCAGCTGCGGGCCGACCTCGGCGCCGGGTCCCTCCGACTCGATGGTGACGGCGATCCGGTCGAAGGTCGCGCAACCGGACGGGCGGGATTGGTTTTCCGGACCGCCCGCGCACCCGCCGACCAGCACGGCGGCCACCGGCAGTGCGAACAGTCGAGCATCCACGTCGTGAGTTTAGTGCCCGGTCCGGCGCATCCGGAAGCCGCGCGGGGTGCTGGCGAAGCCCGCATCGGCCAGCGCGGCGACCCCGCCCCCGCGGTCCTGGTGGGCGGCGGACTCCAGCGCCGGCACCCCGTCGATCCGCTCGATGAGAATCGACTCGAGGCGACCGGTGCGGATGAGGTCGGCCAGTGCGCCGGCCGCGGCGCGCTGGGCCTCGGGGTCCGGGCTGAAGTTCAGCAGCGATCGGCCGCCCCGTTCGAGGTACCAGGCCAATTCGCCGTCGATCAGCACCACCAGGGCGCCGGCCTTGCGGCCCGGGCGGTGCCCGGTGCCACCGGTCGGCCAGGCCAGCGTCGCACCGTACGGGTTGGCCGGGTCGGCGGCGGCGAGAACCACGGCCCGGTAGTCGGGCTGGGCCTGGTCCACGCTGTCGGCGTGGCCCCGAAGCCGATCCACCGTGGAGGCGAGCGCGAACTGGGCGCCACCGAGTGACTCCACGAAGTAGCCGCGTTGGCAGCGCCCGGCCTCCTCGAAGGCCGTGAGGACCTTGTAGAGCATGGCGAAGCCGCCCGGTATGCCCTCCGCAGCCACGGCGTTGCGGGTCAGAACCCCGTAGCGGTTGAGCAGTAGCTCGGCGGTGAAATGCGCTCGGACGGTGGAATCCGGCTCCATGCCGGGCAGCGCCGACCAGCGGCCCGCCACCGTGGGGTCGACCTGGCGCGTTTGCGGCGTGCTCAACGCATAGCGGCTCAGCCGGGGGGCCCGGCGATGCCGATGCGCGGGCCGGCCGCCGCCGGAGGTCAGCAGTGCGCGCACCGGTGCGAAGGTGTCCCCGGTGGCCCAGCCGCCCCAGATCAGTTCCCACAGGGCAGTTCTGGTGGCGTCCTCCGCGGTGCCGGAACTCAGCTGACGGAAGAAGAATCCGCCGCGGGAGTCACCCGGTTCGCCGAGGACCGCCAGGATGGCCCGGTGTGCGTCGGTGAGCTCCAATTCGTCCGGCGCGGTCAGGGTCAGCGGCGCGGTGTCGGCGTGATGGAATACCACCCAGCCGTCATGGGCGGAGATGCGGCCGGCGCCGGACCAGATGGCGTCACCGGAGGCCAGCAGCTCGTCGAGCATCGCCGGCTGGTAACCGCGCACCCGCGGGGCGAGGATCAGCGGCTCGACGGCCGAGGCGGGCAGCGGTGTGCCGGCCAGTTGCTCGATCACCGAGGCCAGTCCGTCGATGCCGGTGGCGGTACCGACCTGCTGCCAGGCCGGCAGGAACCGCGCGTAGGCGCCGGTGCTGACCGGTTCGACCTGGGCCCGCAGCGCGGCCAGCGAGCGTCTGCGCAGGATCCGCAGTACCTCGCTGTCGCACCATTGGTCGCCCGAGCCGTCCGGGGCATCGGTGAACTCGCCGCGCACCAGCCGGGAGTCCGCCGCCATCCGGCCCAGCGTGTCGGCGGCGACCCGCAGTCCCAGTCCGAACCGGGTGGCGGCCTCGGCGGTGCTGAACGGCCCCCGGGTGCGGGCGTACCGGCCCAGCAACTCACCGAGCGGGTCGGGCACCTCGGCGGTGAAGCCGGCCGGGACCCCGACCGGGACGGCCACGCCCACCGCATCGCGCAACCGGCCGATATCCTCGACGGCCACCCACCAGGTGCTTCCGGCGTAGCCGACGGTCAGCGCCCGTTTGGTGGTGAGCAGACCCTCGAGCCACGGCCGGACATCGGCGGCCACGCAGCGTTCGCCGATCTCGTCCTCGGTCAGCGGTCCGAGCAGGCGCAGCAGATCGGCCACCCCTTCGGCATCGCGGGCCCGGCGCTCGGTGGTCAGGTGCTGCAACTGCCGCGTCGTGGCGGTGACCACGTCCGAGTCCAGCAGCTCACGCAACTCCACCCGGCCCAGCAGTTCGGCCAGCAGCGTGGTGTCCAGCGACAGCGCCGCCGCCCGGCGTTCGGCCAGCGGACTGTCGCCCTCGTACATGAACGCCCCCACGTACCCGAACAGCAGCGAGGCGGCCATCGGTGACGGGGCGTTGGTCTCGACCTCCAGCAATCGGATGCGGCGCTGGGCGATCCGTGCCATCAACTCGGTCAGCATCGGAACGTCGTAAACGTCCTGCAGGCATTCCCGCACCGTCTCCAGGACGATCGGGAAATCGGGGTATTTGCGTGCCACGTCGAGTAGTTGGGCCGCGCGCTGACGCTGGTGCCACAGTGGTGAGCGTTTGCCCGGATGACGCCGCGGCAGCAGCAACGCCCGGGCCGAGCATTCCCGGAACCTGGAGGCGAACAGGGCCGAACCGCCCACCTCGGCGGTCACCAGCGGCTCGATCTCATCGGCGTCGAAGATGAACAGCTCGGCTCCCGGCGGGGCGTCACCGGGGTAGGACTCGGTGTCCGGCAACCGCACGATGATCCCGTCATCGCTCGCGGTGGGTTTCTCGTCGATACCGTAGCGCTCCAGCAGCCGTCTGCTGACCGCCAGCGCCAGCGGACCGTGCACCTTGAGCCCGTACGGGGAATGCAGGATCACCCGCCAGTCGCCGAGTTCGTCGCGGAAGCGTTCCACCACCAGGGTGGTGTCGCTGGGCACCACCTTCGTCGCCTCGCGCTGCTCGTCGAGCAGCCGCCGCAGATTGTCCCGGGCATTGTCATCGACTCCGTCGGCGGCGCAGCGCCGGTCGAACTCGGCGCGGTCCAGTCCGGCGAGTTCGCCGGTGAACCTCCCGATCGCCTCGCCGAGTTCAGCGGGCCGGCCGGCACTGTCGCCGCGCCAGAACGGCAGCCGCGCGGGCTCGCCCGGCGCCGGGATGACCAGCACCCGGTCATGGGTGATGTCGGTGATGCGCCAGCTGGTCGCACCCAGTGCGATGACGTCGCCCGGCCGGGATTCGTAAACCATCTCCTCATCGAGTTCACCGACCCGGGAGGGCTTTTCGGTCTCACTGGCCAGGTAGACGGTGAACAGTCCGCGGTCCGGAATGGTGCCGCCGGAGGTGACGGCGAGCCGCTGGGCGCCGGGCCGTGCCGTCAGCGTGCCGGTGTCCCGGTCGTAGACCAGTCGGGGCCGCAGTTCGGCGAACTCGGTGGACGGGTACTTGCCGCTGAGGAGGTCCAGGGTCGCCTCGAACGCACTGCGCGGCAACGTCGCGAACGGTGCGCTGCGCCGCACGGTGTCGAACCATAGGTCGGCGCTGAGCGGTTCCAGCGCACACGCGGCGACGGTCTGCTGGGCCAGCACATCCAGCGGGTTGGCCGGCACCCGCATGGTCTCGATGGCGCCGTCGAGCATCCGGCGCACACTGACCGCACAGCCGATCAGGTCGGTGCGGTGTTTGGGCAGCAGAACCCCACGGGAGATCTCACCCACCTGATGGCCGGCCCGGCCGACCCGTTGCAGCCCGCCGGCCACCGATGGCGGAGCCGCCACCTGAATCACCAGGTCCACCGCGCCCATGTCGATGCCCAGTTCCAGGCTCGAGGTGGCGACCACGGCGCGCAGCCGGCCGGTCTTCAGGTCATCCTCTACGACGGCACGCTGTTCCTTCGACACCGACCCGTGGTGGGCCCGGGCCAGCGGTTCCGTGGCGCCCGGCGGTTCGGCATCGTTGCGTTCTGCGTGAATCTCGTTGATCCGCGCCGTCAGCCGTTCGGCCAGCCGCCGCGAATTAGTGAAGACGATGGTCGAGGCGTGCGCCCCGATGAGGTCGACGATGCGGGCCTCGACATCGGGCCAGATGGTGTTGTTCTCCAGGTTGGCCATATCGGATACCGGTACCTGGACCGACAAGTCGAAGGTCTTGACCGCCGGTGGTGCCACGATCCGCACCGGTCTGCCACCGGTGAGGAACCGGGCCACCTCCTCGGGCGGCCGGACGGTGGCCGACAGCCCGATCCGCTGGGCCGGCTGTTCCAGCAGCGTATCGAGGCGTTCCAGCGAGAGGGCGAGGTGCGCGCCGCGTTTGGTGCCCGCCACCGCGTGCACCTCGTCGACGATCACCGTCGTCACCCCGGCCAGGGTCTCCCGCGCCGCCGAGGTCAGCATCAGAAACAGCGACTCGGGGGTGGTGATCAGGATGTCGGGCGGGGAGGCGATCAGCTGACGGCGGGTGGCCGGCGGGGTGTCCCCGGACCGCACGCCGACGCTGATCTGCGGGTCGGGCAGGCCGTCCCGGGCGGCGATCCGGGAGATGCCCGCCAGGGGTGTGCGCAGATTCCGCTCGACATCGATGGCCAGTGCTTTGAGCGGGGAGATGTAGAGCACCCGGGTGCCCCCGGGGCCGTCGGGGGAGGGCTGGCTGGCCAACCGGTCGATCGCCCACAGGAAGGCCGCCAGCGTCTTACCCGACCCGGTCGGGGCGATGACCAGGGTGTGCTCGCCGTCGGCGATGGCCTCCCAGGCCAGTCCCTGGGCCGGGGTGGGTTCGGGGAAGGTGCCCTCGAACCAGCGCCGGGTGGTGGGTGCGAACCGGTCCAGACTCACCCCGCTCACCCCGCTCACCCCGCCAGCCTGCCATCAGCGCGAGCGTGCGTGTCGGTGCGGGGACACGCCGCTTGCGTCCTGGCGGCTAGCCGCCGGGGCGGCTCAGTCAATCGCCTCGAAATCCACCCACAGGTGCCGGGGCCCGCGGAACACCTGATTGCGCCGGTACGGCGGCGGATCGACCACCAGTCGCGGCGAGTGCACCCTGCGCAGGAAGATTTCCAACGCGAGGTTGATCTCCAGGCGCGCCAACGGCCCGCCGAAACAGGTGTGGATACCGCTGCCGAAGCCGAGGTGCTCGTTGTCCGGCCGCAGCGGGTCGAAGCGGTCCGGGTTGGGGAACCGTCGCGGATCCCGGTTCGCCGCGGCGTAGACGAGGAAGATCGCCGAACCGGCCGGGATCCGCGTTCCGGCGACCTCGATATCCGCGGTGGCCCAGCGGCTGGGAAAGAACTGCACCGACCCCTGGAGCCGCTGCACCTCTTCGACCGCCCCCGGGATCAGGTCGGGGTTGCCGGCCACCAGATCCCACGATCCCGGGTTGCGCAGCAGGGTCATGATGCTGTTGGTGATCGTGTTGACGGTCGAGTCGTGCCCGGCGATCAGCAGCAGCATCGCGTTCGCGGCCGCCTCGTCATGCGATACCGGGCCGTCGGGGCCGTCGTCGTGCAGCGCGGCCGACAGCAGGCCCGGTCCGGGTTCCCGGGCCAGCCGCTCGACCAGCGCGTGCACATACGCGTCCAGTTCGGCCATGCTGGTCGCGGCCTTCTGCGCGGCGGCCCGGCCTTCGGGTGTGTCGGCCTCCGGGCCCACGTCGGCGCCCTGCATGAAGTCCACCACCCAGGAATGGAACATCGGTTCGTCGGCCATCGGGGCCCCGAGAACCCGGAAGATGACCGACACCGGGATCGGGTAGGAGAACTCCTCGACGACGTCCATCCGGGTCTCGCCGCGGGCCTTCACCTTGTCCAGCAGACCGTTGGCAAGATCTTCCACCAGCCCGGCCATGCTCGGGATCAGATCCGGGGCGTGCGGCGGGCCGAAGTGCCGCATGAACTGCCGGCGCATCCGGTCGTGCTCGGGCGGGTCGGAGACCAGCATGGACTTGTCTCGGGCCTGGGCCGCTTCGGTGGGATCGAGCTTGGCCTCGCTTTCCCCGAACAGGCCGGACGGGCTGCGGGCGATATCGGAGCTGATCCGCGGGTCGTGGGCCAGCGCGAGCACCTCGGGATATCCGGTGACGACGTAGGTGTGGTCGGAGACCTTGGCCACCGGCGTCTTGCGCAGTTCCTCGAAGTACGGGTAAGGGTTTGGCCGGTTGGCGAATTTCATCGCCTCGGCCCAAGCGGTTGCGGCGTCCATGATCAGGCTCCCGTCACGTCTGGATCAGTGGCTCCGGGGGCGGAACTCCGCACCCCGCGAGGTCGGGTCATGTCCGGTGAGCACGACATCGGGATTGCCCGAGGGTTCCCGGGGGTCCGGAAAGCGAGCCGGCATCACCTCGGCGTCCGCCGGTTGGTCATAGCCCGGTGGTGGCGGCGGAAACGGTGCCGACTTCTCGATCAGTGACGCGTAGTACGGCAGCCACTTGCCGTGGTTGAATGTCACCGCGCCGACGATCCGGCCCCGCTTGCCATAGGCGGCGGCAAACCGGCGCTCGTCGGGTGAGCCCTGGGTGAAGACGATCTGATCGCCGAAAGAGCAGACCCCGACACTCTTGATGTTCACCCCGAACTGACCCGACCAGAACGACGGCAGCGGCAGATGCGGCCGGCGTCCCACCTCCAGGTGGATCATATTGTTGGCGGCCACCTCGGCGCCGAAAACCGCGTTGTCCCAATGCTCTTGGGACATGAATTCATAATCGTAGAGAACATGGGGGGCGCGGGCGACGTCGCCGGCGACGAAGATGTGGTCGGTCACCACACCGTTGATGTCGAACGCCCGGCAACCGGCGTCGCAGCCCACGCCCCACTGCCCGGTGGCCAGCCCGGCGCCGTCGAGCCACTCGACATTGCGGATCGAGCCCAGCGACGCCACCACCACGTCGACGTCGAGCACCGCGCCGTCGGAGAGGCGGGCCCGGCGAACGTGGCCGGAATCGTCGCCTTCGAGGGTCTCCACGGCGACGCCGGTGCGCAGGTCCACCCCGGCGTCGCGCATCATGCCGGCGGCGATATCGCTGATCACCCCGCCGAGTGCGCCCTTGAGCGGGCCACTGCCACGCTCGGCGACGGTCACCGGCAGGTCAAGGTCCCGACACACCGAGGCGATCTCCGATCCGACGAAGCCCG
The DNA here is from genome assembly GCA_964527015.1 of uncultured Mycobacterium sp. GTDB lineage: Bacteria > Actinomycetota > Actinomycetes > Mycobacteriales > Mycobacteriaceae > Mycobacterium. The sequence goes on from CAZGPT010000059.1 coordinate 12,313, forward strand.
ACCCGACGATCAGCACCCGGCGTGGACGTGCCTGCAACGCCGCGGACAGGCCGGCGGCGTCCTCGACGGTCCGCACGGTGAAGACCCCGCGCAACGCCCCCTGCTCGGGATGGGGCCACGGACGCGCCCGGGTTCCGGTGGCGATCAGCAAGCGGTCGTAGCGCACGTCGTCGCCGTTGGCGAGTTTCACTACGTGGTTGATCCGGTCCAGGCCCACCGCCGCCACCCCCAGACGCCAGTCCGCGTCCACCCGGCCTAGCCGGGGCAGCTTCGTGTGGTCGGCGGGCACCCACCCCTTGAGTACCTGCTTGGACAGTGGCGGCCGGTCGTACGGTTCATGCGGCTCGTCGCCGATGATGGTAAGTGAACCGCGGAAACCCCTCTCCCGCAACGCTTCTGCGGCGCGCAAGCCAGCCAGGGAGGCGCCGACGATGACAATGCTCCCCTTCGCGCGGAAGTTGTCGAGGATCTCTTCGAACGAGTAGTCCGCAGTGCCTCCGCCACTCACGGCGTGTCCCGGTCGGCCGGCGGATCCAGTTCCAGGATGATCGCCTGGACCGGGCAGGACGCCACCGCCCGCAGCACCTGCCGTCGCTGTGAGTCGTCCGGATTGGGGTCGTAAACCAGTGCCTCCTCGCCGAGCAGCTTGAATACCCCCGGCGCCAGCGGGACGCATTGCGCGTATCCCTGGCATTTGTTGAGATCGACGACCAGACGCATACCCCCAAGGCTAGTGGCAGCCGGGCGCGATAATGGCAGTCATGGCTGATATCTCGACCGCCGTTCGGCCGTTTCGCATCGCGATACCGGATGAGGACCTTGCTGAGCTGCGGAACCGGCTGCACCGCACCCGGTGGCCGGAACGCGAATGTGTCGGGGACTGGAGCCAGGGCATCCCCCTGGAGTACACCCGCGAACTGGCCGGCTATTGGGCCGACGACTACGACTGGCGTGTGCGCGAGGCCCGGCTGAACACCTTCGATCAGTTCGTCACCGAGATCGACGGCCTGGACATTCACTTCATCCACCAACGCAGCGCCGACCCGGAGGCGTTTCCGCTCATCATCACCCACGGCTGGCCGGGATCGATCGTCGAATTCACCAACGTGATCGGGCCGTTGAGCGAGAACTTCCACGTGGTGTGTCCGACGCTGCCCGGCTACGGGTTCTCCGGCAAGCCGACCGCGACCGGCTGGACGGTCGAGCGGATCGCGGCCGCCTGGGACATCCTCATGACGAGGCTCGGATATCGGCATTATGGGGCGCAAGGGGGTGATTGGGGTGCGGCGGTGACCACCCAGATCGGCCGCGACAACGGGCATTGCGTGGCCATCCACACCAACATGCCGATCGCCATGCCGCCCGGACCGCTGGACGACCCCACACCCGAGGAGCAGGATGCTCTGGCGGCGGCCGGCCACTATCAGCGGTGGGACTCCGGCTATGCCAGGCAGCAGTCCACCCGGCCGCAGACCCTGGGCTACGGGCTGGCTGACTCACCGGCCGGGCAGCTCGCCTGGATCATGGAAAAGTTCTGGTCCTGGACCGACTGCGACGGCCACCCGGAGAACGTGCTGTCCCGCGACGATCTGCTGGACAACGTGATGATGTACTGGGTCACCAATTCCGCGGCCTCATCGGCGAGGCTGTACTGGGAGAGTTTCACCTCGTTCGGGGGTGGCGCGAAGGTCCAGGTCCCGACCGGGGTGGCGCGGTTCCCGAAGGAGATTCTCCGAGCGCCGCGTAACTGGTGTGAGGCGGCCTACACCATTACCCACTGGACGGACATGCCGCGCGGCGGCCACTTCGCCGCCTTCGAACAGCCGGAGGCCTTCGTCGCCGATGTCAGGACCTTCTTCGGCACCTTTCTTCGTCGATTTCCCGGCGGCCGGACCGCGGTCTAGCATTTGGGTTATGCGGCCGGTAGCAGTCCTGGCAACCGCGGCTCTGACGGTTGCGGTGACCCTTGCCGGCTGTGCCCGCACCGTCTCCGGGGCGGCGGTACTCGACCGGGCCGTCCCGAACGCCGGATTGCGTCCGGGCGATGCGGATCAGGTCCTACTGGGCCCGGCCGAGGTCGGTGAAATCGTCGGGGTCAAGCTTCAAGTCGATGCCGACCGGTCCCGGCCGATAGCCGGCGCGTCGGCGGCGCCGGCCTGCTCCGCGCTGGACACGGTGGGGATGGCGGCGTTCATCGGCGATGACTGGTCGCGGTTCACCGTGTTGCTGTTCACCGACGGCTATCGGCACCAGCAGGTGGTCGCCGAGGCCGTCGCGATCTACCCGGACCCCGCCGTGGCGGCTGCCGCCTTCGTCAACGGCACCCGGGACGCCAAAGCCTGCGACGGGCAGCAGGCGCTCGGCACCGGCGGCGATGCCGCGTGGAGCTTCAGCGTGCCCGTCATCGACGCCGATATGGTCCGCTGGCGTAAACGCCAGGTCGGGATCCCGTTGACCTGGATCTGCCATGGCGAGGCCCGCCTGCGCAGCAATGTGGTGCTGCAGGTGATGGCCTGCCGCGGCGACGACTCCGGGCGGGTCAGCGTCACCATGATGGCCGACCGGATGTCGGCCAGTGTCTGGCAGTTGTCCGGCCGCTGAGCCGGGTCAATAACCGCTGCTCGTCAGTAACTGCGGATAAGCGTGATCAGCCTCTCCTTGTTCAAGCCGGAATAGCCCGAAACCCCCAATTGCCTCGCCTGTTTCTTGAGTTCTGTCACCGTCCAGCCCTCGTAGGCGCAGGACCTGGTGGGCCGGAAGTGGTTGTCGGTCCGCATCTCAGACTCCTTTCGGACGACGCTCGTCGACGGTCTGTACCCAGGCCGGTGGGGGAGTCAAACCTTCGCGCGGCGGGGTGCGAAACTGCTGGGTAAATCTACCGGGGCAAATTACTGGGCGACCTGCTCATATGCGCGGCGATGGCGGTCCGGTAGGTGTTTAACCAGCCGCCCGGTGTGGGTATAGACAGCACCGTGGCGACCTCCCGAAGCTGGAGTACTGTCGGTGCGACTATGGCGGGAGGCCTGATGACCGACGGCGAAAGCCGCCGCGAAGGCGGTGAGTACAGCGGTGAGTACAGCACCGCCGCCGTCGAGTTCAGGGTGGCGGCGCGGCTGGAGAACCTCGCGGTGCTGCGCACCGTGGTTGGCGCTGTCGGGATGTTCGCCGATCTGAACCTCGACGCCGTGGCCGATCTGCGGTTGGCGGTCGATGAGGCCTGTACCGGGCTGATCGGTTCGGCGATCCCGGAGGCCACCTTGGCGGTGATCATCGACCCACGTCCGGATGTGGTGGTGGTGGAGGCGCGGACAACCTGTGAAGCCTACGACCTGCTCGCCGAAGACAGCCTGAGCTGGCATGTGCTCAGTGCGCTGGCCGACGATATCCAGACCTTCCGCAACGGAGACTCGGCCGG
>CAZGPT010000059.1:15827-18055 GCA_964527015.1 uncultured Mycobacterium sp.
CGGCGACTGCGTGTTCGGCATCACCCTGACCACGAGGCGGGCAGGCTCTTCGCGGTGAGCTCCCGGGCGGCCGGTGCGTCGTCAGCACCTCGGCCGAACGCCGAATACGCCGACGTTCCGGACATGTTCCGCGAGCTCGGCACGATGGAACCTGGCTCCCCGGAGTACTGCCGGCAACGCGACCGCATCATCGAGCGCTGCCTACCGCTGGCCGATCACATCGGCCGCCGGTTTTACGGTCGCGGCGAGTCCCTGGACGACCTGGTCCAGGTGGCACGGGTCGGACTGGTTAACGCGGTGAACCGGTACAACGTCGAAACCGGTTCGGATTTCGTTTCGTTCGCGGTGCCCACCATCATGGGCGAGGTCCGACGTCATTTCCGTGACAACAGCTGGTCGGTGAAAGTGCCGCGACGGCTCAAGGAACTGCATTTGCGGCTGGGTTCGGCCACCGCCGAGCTGTCCCAGCAGCTAGGCCGTGCACCGACGGCATCGGAGTTGGCGGCCGCCCTCGATATGGACCGCCAGGAGGTGGTCGAGGGGCTGGTGGCGGGAAGTTCCTACAACACGTTGTCGATAGACGGTGTGGGCGGCTCCGGGGACGCGCCCGCGATCCTCGAGACCCTCGGTGACATCGACCTCAGCCTGGTCCAGATCGAGAACAGGGAGGCGCTGCGGCCGCTGCTCGCGGCCCTGCCCGATCGTGAACGCCGGGTGCTGTTACTGCGGTTCTTCGAGTCCCTGACCCAGACTCAGATCGCCGAGCGGGTGGGGATTTCCCAGATGCACGTCTCACGGCTGCTGTCCAGGTCACTTGCCCGGCTCCGCGACGAATTGAAGTAGGTACCGCCGGACCGCGTCGGTACCGGCGGTGCGGGCCGCGGCATCACCGCGGACGGTCAGCTCATGGCTCTCCGGATCCACCGTGATCTCGGCGAACACCTCCCCGGTGGTCGGCTCGCAGACATCCCACGTGTGATCGTGGCGCCCACGCAGATACCAGGCTCCGGCGTTGATATCGGGCGTCATCGGCTCGCCGGGTTACTTGATCTCGGCGAGCACCGTGCCCTGGGTGATGGCAGCCCCCGCCGCAACCGCCAGTCCGGTGATCACACCGTCCTTGTGCGCGGTCACCGGGTTCTCCATCTTCATCGCCTCCAGCACCGCGACGAGATCTCCGGCGCTCACCGTCTGACCCTCTTCGACGGCGACTTTGACGACGGTGCCCTGCATGGGTGCGGTCACCGCGTCACCGGATGCCGCAGCTGAGGCGTGCGCCCCGCGCTTGCGTGGCTTGGGCTTCTTGCGGACGACACCGGGCTGAGCGCCGCCGTTGCCGAGCGCGAGGTCCCCGGGTAGTGACACTTCCAGACGGCGGCCACCGACCTCGACGACGACTTTCTGGCGGGGCTGGGCCTCCTCCTCGTCGACCGCGCCGCCGCCGGTGAACGGCTCGACGGTGTTATCCCATTCGGTCTCGATCCACCGGGTGTGCACGGTGAACCCGTTGTCGTCGCCGATGAAGGCCGGATCGCTGACGATCGCGCGGTGGAATGGGACGACGGTGGCCAGGCCCTCGATGTGGAACTCGGCCAGCGCACGGCGGGCCCGCTCGATGGCCTCCTGCCGGTTGGCGCCGGTGACGATGAGCTTGGCCAGCATCGAGTCGAACTGACCGCCGATCACCGACCCGCTGACCACCCCGGAGTCCAGCCGGACACCCGGACCGGTCGGCGGGTCGAATCGGGTGACCGGGCCCGGGGCGGGCAGGAACCCGCGGCCGGCATCCTCGCCGTTGATGCGGAACTCGATCGAGTGCCCGCGTGGTGCGGGATCTTCGGTGACGTCCAGCTTCTCGCCGTTGGCGATACGGAACTGCTCACGGACCAGGTCGATACCGGAGGTCTCCTCGGTGACCGGGTGCTCCACCTGGAGTCGGGTGTTCACCTCCAGAAAGGAGATGAGGCCGTCCTGGCCGACCAGGTATTCCACGGTGCCGGCACCGTGGTAGCCGGATTCTTTGCAGATCCGTTTGGCGGACTCGTGGATCTCCGCGCGTTGCGCGGTGCTGAGGAACGGCGCCGGAGCCTCTTCGACGAGCTTCTGGAAGCGACGCTGCAGCGAGCAGTCGCGGGTGCCCGCGACGACGACGTTACCGTGCTGGTCCGCGATGACCTGGGCCTCGACGTGGCGCGGCTTGTCCAGGTAGCGCTCGACGAAGCACTCGC
>CAZGPT010000060.1:0-6772 GCA_964527015.1 uncultured Mycobacterium sp.
GGTACTCGTCGAACCAGAACCGCCGGGCCTCGGCGCCGCCGGCTTTGGCGCTGTGATAAATCGCCACCACGTCGCCGCCGGCGCACAGTCCGCGTTCCCCGGCGCCGTTGATGACGACAGCACGCACTGCCGGGTCGTCCGCCCACCTTGTCAGAGCCGCGTCCATGGCGGTCACCATGGTGTGGGTGAGGGAGTTGAGGGCCTTCGGGCGGTTCAGGGTCAGGAGGCCGACCCCGCCCTCGACTCGGACCAGGACCTCCTCTGCCTCCGCTAGCCCGTCGGGGAAATCGTTCAACCGGGTGCCTCCGTGTCAGGCAGTGCAGCTTGTGCAGGCCCTGCTGGTGATCCCGATAAGTCTTACCAGTGCTGACGGCACCACCTGACAGCGGGATGGCAGGTAACGTAGGCCCCGGCGGTGCTGCTCGAACGTTCGTGGGAACTTTCGGCGGCGCCCCCTCGTTGACATAGAGTTAAGTCGACAAGAAAATAAACAGGCTGCTAGGCAGGCTGTCAGACGAACCCGGTAGACAAATTTCATCGGACTCATTCGAAAGGATCCGACGGTGCGGGAATCCAGCAACCCGGTCTTTCGCTCGCTGCCCAAGCAGCAGGGCGGTTATGCGCAGTTCGGCCCCGGTATGGCCGGAGCCACCAGGCAGGTCGGCTACCAGGCCGAGCCCTACACCACGGCTCCGCAAACCGGTGTCTCGCGGCCGCTGACCATCGACGATGTGGTCACCAAAACCGGTATCACCCTCGGGGTGCTCTCGATGGTGGCTGCGGTCTCGTACTACATCGTCGGTGGCAACCCCGGCTTGGCGATGCCCTTCACTTTGGTCGGCGCCCTCGGTGGCCTGGCTCTCGTCCTGGTCGCCACCTTCGGTCGGAAACAGGACAACCCGGCGATCGTCCTGAGCTACGCCGCTCTGGAGGGCTTGTTCCTCGGCGCCATCTCCTGGGTGTTCGGCAATGTGGTGGTCGCCAACGGCAATGCCGGCGCGCTGATCACCCAGGCAGTTCTGGGCACCATCGGAGTGTTCTTCGGCATGCTGGTGGTCTACAAGACCGGGGCCATTCGGGTGACGCCCAAGTTCACCCGGTTCCTGGTGGCGAGCATGGTCGGCGTGCTGGTGCTGATGCTCGGTAACTTCGTGCTCGCGATGTTCGGCGTCGGGGGCGGTGAGGGTATGGGACTGCGCTCCGGTGGCCCGCTGGCCATCATCTTCTCGCTGGTCTGCATCGGTATCGCGGCCTTCAGCTTCCTCCTCGACTTCGACTCCGCCGATCAGATGATCCGGGCCGGTGCACCGGAGAAGGCGGCCTGGGGCGTCGCCCTCGGACTGACGGTGACGCTGGTGTGGCTGTACCTGGAGATCCTGCGCCTGCTCAGCTATTTCCAGAACGACTAGCCGCGTACTGCGCGCGAAAAAGCCCCGCCTCGGCGGGGTTTTTTCGTTGCCGATGGGGTCTGCGGGCGGTGAGTCCGCACCGGACGATGACCTCAGCTGAGCCGTTCGACCACCATTGCCATACCCTGGCCACCACCCACGCACATCGTTTCCACCCCGAACGTCTTGTCGTGAGTAGCCAGGTTGTTCAGCAGTGTCGCGGTGATGCGTGCGCCGGTCATACCGAATGGGTGTCCGAGTGCGATCGCCCCGCCCGAGACGTTGAGCTTCTCCTCGTCGATCCCCAGCGCGCGGGCCGAGCCGAGCACCTGTACGGCGAAGGCCTCGTTGATCTCGAACAGGTCGATATCGGAAATCGACATCCCGGCGTTCGCCAACGCCTTTTTCACCGCCTCAATCGGGCCCAGGCCCATGATCTCCGGCGAGAGTCCGGAGACTCCGGTGGAAACCACGCGGGCCAGCGGCGTGAGCCCGAGTTCCCTTGCGCGGGTATCGGACATGACGATCACGGCGGCGGCGCCGTCGTTCAGTGGGCAGGCATTACCGGCGGTGACGGTGCCGTTCGGCCGGAACACCGGGGCCAGTTGGCTCACCTTCTCATAACTCGTTCCGGGCCGGGGGCCGTCGTCGTTCCGTACGATCGTACCGTCCGGCAAGGTCACCGCGGCGATCTCGCGTTCGAAGAATCCGTTGGCGATGGCCGCCTCGGCGCGGTTCTGGCTCCGCACGCCCCACCGGTCCTGGTCCTCGCGACTGATGCCGGTGTGAACCGCGACATTCTCGGCGGTCTGGCCCATGGCGATGTAGACATCCGGCAGCAGGCCGTCTTCGCGGGGATCGTGCCACTCCGTCGCGCCGTCGGCGGCGGCCGCGTCGCAACGCTCCCGCGCCGCGTTGAACAGTGGGTTGCGCGTCTCCGGCCACGAATCGGCGCTTCCTTGCGGGAACCGAGACACCGTCTCCACCCCCGCGGAAATGAACGCGTCGCCCTCCCCGGCCTTGATCGCGTGAAACGCCATGCGGGTGGTCTGCAGCGACGACGAGCAGTATCGGTTGACGGTCACACCCGGGAGGAAGTCGTAGCCGAGTTCGACGGCCACCACGCGGGCGATGTTGAATCCGGCCTCGCCGGCGGGTTGGCCGCACCCCAGCATCAGATCGTCGATATCGCGCGGCTCCAATTCCGGGACCTTGTCGAGGGCGGCGCGCACCATCTGGACCGCCAGGTCGTCTGGCCGGATGCCGGCCAGCGAGCCCTTGAAGGCCCGGCCGATCGGGGAGCGGGCGGTGGAGACGATGACGGCTTCGGGCATGAGGTGCTCCTGATCGGTTCGCGGATTACCGAGGAATCTAGCCCGCGGACGGAGCAGCCGGGGCCGGAACCCCGCTGCCGCGCCGGTAGAACAACCTGCCGAGGGGAGCGAGCCTGGCCGTCATGCCCGCCCGTTCCGACGGCCAGGGCAACTCGGGGCGCTCCTGGTCGAGAGCGCGACACAGCGCGGGCAGCAATTGGCCGGCGGCCAGGGCGTATCCGGTCGCCGAGGGGTGGAACCGGTCCTCGGAGAACAACAGCTCGGGCTCGGTTTCGAAGTGAGGTCTGAGCAGATCGGCCAGCGGAACCGGGACACCGCCGGCCGCATGGACCTCGCCGGCCTGGGCGCGGGCCAGCCTGACTCCGAGGGAGCGAGCCGTCCAGCGCAGCGGCTGTGGAATAGCGGTGATCACCCCGAGGTCCGGGCAGGTGCCGACGATCACGGCGGTACCGCCGCGCCGTAGGCGGCGGACCGCGGCGCCCAGACGACGGGCCGACGGACCGATGCCGTTGAGAGCGGTGACGTCATTGGCGCCGATCATGATCACCGCCGCATCGGGTGGCGGCCCGGCCACCAGCATCGCGTCGACCTGACTGGCCAGGCCCCTGGACGTCGCCCCCACGATCGCCTTCGTCGACAGCCGGACCGGCTTCCCGGACCGGGCGGCCAACCCGCGGGCCAGGAGCACCCCGGGGACTTCGTCGGCCAGCTGACAGCCGTAACCGGTCGCGGTGGAGTCGCCGAACACCATCAGGTGCAGGCCGATGGGCGCCTCCCGCTCCCATCGGTAGGCCGGGCCGCCTGCGGGTGCGTAGACGCCATCCGCGCGAAGCGGAATGTCCCAGGCCCGCGGAATGATGCTGCGCGCCTGTTCGGCCTGCCCGGTCAGCAAATTACGGGCACCGACGACCGCACTGCCGGTCGAGGCTAGAAAGCCCGCGACGGCCAGAGCCTTGGTGGGACCGAGACGCATGGTCACGGAAGTCAGTGTGGGCCGAACAACCTGGCTTGACCATCACGGACCGGTCTCAGTTCCAGCAACAAATCGCCATCTCTGATTATGGGCCCGGTCACAACTGGCAAGCTAGGGGTCTCACGACAACGGTCGCACCACTACAAAGGCGTAGGGAGTGTTCACGATGACCGCACCGAGCAAAGTTCAATTGCCCGGCCGGACGGCCCGCCCGCGGCGCTACCCGGTCAGCGACGGGGAACCGGTCGAGGTGATCGAGGACGGCCCGAGCCTGCCGGCCCGGCTGGTGTCGCTCGGCACCAGGCTGACGATGTGGCCCACCCTCGCGGTGCTCAGTCACGTTCCGCACCTGCCCTGGCCATTCGGCATGGTGGATTTCGTAGCCCGGGCGCTGCTGCCCTCGCCCGGCACGGTGCGGGCCACTGTCGGGTTGCCCAATGCCTCGGCCCAGCTGGTCCGCGCCCCCGGCGTCTTGCCCGCTGACGGCCGTCGCCGCGTCGTGCTGTACCTGCACGGCGGTGCGTTCCTGACCTGCGGGGTGAACTCGCACAGCCGCATCTCCGTCGCATTGTCGAAGTTCGCTGATTCGCCGGTTCTGGTGGTCGACTACCGGCTGATCCCCGAGCACACCATCGGGATGTCCATCGACGACTGCTACGACGGTTACCGGTGGCTGCGGCTGCGCGGTTACGAGCCCGATCAGATCGTGCTGGCCGGCGACTCGGCCGGTGGCTACCTGGCGCTGGCCTTGGCGCAGCGGCTGCAGGCCGAGGGGGAAACCCCGGCTGCGCTGGTGGCCATTTCACCGCTACTGCAGCTGGAGAAGGACCCCAAGCTCACCCATCCAAACGCCTACACCGATGCGATGTTCCCGCCCAAGGCGTTCGACGCGCTGGTGGCGCTCGTGGCCCGCGCCGCTGCGAAACATGTCGTGGACGGGGAACCGGAGGACGTTTATGAGCCGCTTGACCATATCGAGCCAGGACTGCCGCAGACACTGATCCACGTTTCCGGCTCGGAGGTGCTGCTGCACGACGCCAGACTGGCTGCACGACGGTTGGCCGCGGCCGGGGTGCCGACCGAGGTAAGGGTGTGGCCCGGGCAGATTCACGACTTCCAACTGGCCGCTCCGCTGATTCCGGAGGCGAATCGGTCGCTGCGCCAGATCGGGGAGTACATTCGCGAAGCCACCGGCTGAACGCGCCATCCCGAGGCCTGCGACGATAGGGACATGCGAATAGCGCCCCATGTCAGTGAGCTGATCGGTAACACCCCGCTGGTTCAACTGAACTCGGTGGTACCCGGGGGTTCCGGGGTGGTGGCGGCCAAGATCGAATACCTCAACCCGGGAGGCAGCTCCAAGGACCGCATCGCGGTCAGGATGATCGACGCCGCGGAAGCCGCCGGACAGCTCAAGGCGGGTGGCACCATCGTCGAGCCGACGTCGGGTAACACCGGTGTCGGTCTGGCACTGGTGGCCCAGCGCCGCGGCTACAAATGCGTCTTCGTCTGTCCGGACAAGGTCAGCGAGGACAAGCAGAACGTGTTGCGCGCCTACGGAGCGGAGGTCGTGGTCTGCCCGACCGCCGTCCCGCCGGACCACCCGGACAGCTATTACAGCGTGTCCGATCGACTGGTCGAGGAGATCGACGGCGCCTGGAAGCCCGACCAGTACTCGAACCCGAACGGGCCGGCAAGCCACTACGAGACCACCGGGCCGGAGATCTGGGCCGACACGGACGGGAAGATCACCCACTTCGTCGCCGGGGTCGGCACCGGCGGAACCATCACCGGGGCCGGGCGCTACCTCAAAGAGGTATCGGGGGGCCGGGTCAGGGTGATCGGTGCCGACCCGGAGGGTTCGGTCTACTCCGGCGGCACCGGGCGGCCCTATCTGGTCGAGGGCGTCGGAGAGGACTTCTGGCCGGCCGCCTATGACCCGGCCGTGGCCGACGAGATCATCGCCGTCTCCGACGCGGACTCCTTCGATATGACCCGCCGACTGGCCAGGGAGGAGGGGTTGCTGGTCGGAGGCTCCTGCGGGATGGCGGCGGTGGCCGCCCTGAAGGTCGCTGAGCAGGCCGGACCCGACGCCCTGGTGGTAGTGCTGCTGCCCGATGGCGGGCGCGGGTATTTGTCGAAGATTTTCAACGACTCCTGGATGTCGTCGTACGGTTTCCTGCGTACTCCGCTCGACGAGACCAAACCCGCCCCCACCGTGGGCGAGGTACTCCGCGGCAAGTCCGGTGCGCTGCCGGACCTGGTGCACACCCATCCCTCGGAGACGGTTCGCGACGCCATCGGCATCCTGCGCGAGTACGAGGTATCCCAGATGCCGGTGGTCGGGGCTGAACCGCCGGTGATGGCCGGCGAGGTTGCCGGCAGCGTTTCCGAGCGGGAGTTGCTCTCGGCGGTGTTCGAGGGTCGTGCGCATCTGGCCGATGCGGTGGCCCTGCACATGAGCCCGCCGCTACCGCTTATCGGTGCCGGGGAGAAGCTCAGCGCGGCGGCCGCGATGCTCCGCGATGCCGACGCCGTGATGGTGGTCGAGGAGGGAAAGCCGGTGGGGGTCATCACCCGCCACGATTTGCTCGGCTATCTGTCTGAAGGATCGCGCCGCCGCTGACGCGATAGGGTTGCACCGCTCGAATCCCGACCGGAGGGACCGATGACCGAACCGACCGAGCCTGCTGGCTTCTATCCGCCGCCGGGTGGTTATTACCCGCCGCCGGTGGGAGCGCTGCCGAAGGTGGTTTCGGACTGTCGGTTCTGCGCCAGGTCCTGCACCTGCTGGACGGCGCGCTATGCAATCTCGGCTACCTCTGGCCGCTGTGGGATGCCAGGCGGCAGACGTTCGCCGACAAGATCATGTCCACCGTCTGCCTACCGGTCTGATCGCAAGAAAGCTCGGAAAGGAACATCATGACGCAGCCACCAGGCCCCGGTGAGTATCCGCCCCCCGGCGGTTACCCGCCGCCTCCCGGGGGCCCCGCGCCGCAGGGACCACCCGGCGGCTATGGCGCCCCGCCGCCACCGCCCGGGTGGGGTTATCCCCCGCCCGGTGGCTATCCGCCGCC
>CAZGPT010000060.1:6872-17452 GCA_964527015.1 uncultured Mycobacterium sp.
TATCCGCCGCCCGGTGGCTATCCGCCGCCGGGTGGTTATCCGCCGCCGCCCCCCGCCGAGGGCGGATACGCACCACCGCCACCCGGATACGGCACGTCCGGCTACAGCGTCGGCGAGGGTCTGTCGTGGGCGTGGCAGAAGTTTGCCAAGAACCCGGTTCCGCTGCTCGTCGCGACGCTGGTGTTCTGGTTGATCGGCGCGGGGCTCAACTATCTGTTCAGCAGGACCCTGGATGCCGTCTCGCCCGAGACCTTCATCGCCTATGACGGCGGCGAGGGGCTGATCGAGACGACATCGCGCACCTTGACCGGCGGTGGTCTTGCGGTACTCCTCCTGGGGATGATCGTTCAGATAGTGGCGAAGGGGGCAATAGCCTCAGCCGGGTACGCGGGGCTGCTCGATATCGCCAACGGCCAAAAGGTATCGATTGGTTCGTTCTTCCGGCCGCGCAATATCGTTGCGGTGGTGGTAGCGGCGCTGATCGTCGATATCGTCACCTTCTTCGGCCTGCTGCTATGCATCCTCCCGGGTCTGGTGGTGATGTTGTTCGCCTGGTTCAGCACCGTCGCGATCGTCGACCGGAATCTGTCGCCGATCGACGGGATCAGGGCCAGCATCGGCATCGTCAAAGCCAACTTCGGTCAGGTTCTGCTGGCCGCGTTGACCTTCATGGCTCTGCTGCTTGTGGGCGTTCTGCTCTGCATCGTCGGATTGCTGGTGGCCATCCCGGTGGCCTACCTCTTCCTGGTGTACACCTACCGCAAGCTCAGCGGCGGCTCCGTCGCTCCGGTGACCGCCTGAATGACCGATAACCAGCCTCGGCGCCGTTTCGCGACGACCGCTATCCACGCGGGCTATCACCCTGACCCGGCAACCGGGGCGGTCAACGCCCCGATCTACGCCAGCAGCACGTTCGCCCAGGACGGCGTCGGTGGCTTACGAGGTGGCTTCGAGTACGCCCGCACCGGGAACCCCACCCGGTCGGCCTTGGAGGGGGTGCTGGCCGCCGTCGAGGAGGGCAGGTTCGGCCGGGCCTTCAGTTCAGGGATGGCTGCCAGCGACTGTGCGCTGCGAGCGGTCCTGCGTCCCGGTGATCACATCATCATCCCCGACGACGCCTACGGCGGGACATTCCGGCTGATCGACAAGGTCTTCCGGCAGTGGGGAGTGCGCCACACCCCGGTGCATCTGTCCGATCTGGATGCCGTCCGGAACGCGGTCACCGACGACACCCGGATGATCTGGGTCGAGACGCCGACCAACCCATTGTTGTCGGTCGCCGACATCGGTGCGATCGCGGAGATCGGCCGTGATGTCGGAGCGATAGTGCTGGTGGACAACACATTTGCCTCGCCAGCTCTCCAGCAGCCGCTGATATTGGGTGCCGATATCGTGCTGCATTCGACGACCAAGTACATCGGTGGCCACTCCGACGTGGTCGGCGGCGCGCTGGTGACCGACGATGAGGAACTCGACGCCGCATTCGGATTTCTGCAGAACGGCGCGGGCGCGGTCCCCGGACCCTTCGATGCCTACCTGACGATGCGGGGACTCAAGACCCTGGAACTGCGGATGCAGCGGCACAGCGACAACGCGGCACAGGTGGCCGCATTCCTGATCGGTAACCCCGCGGTGAGCCAGGTGCTGTACCCGGGCCTTCCGGACCACCCCGGCCACGCGGTCGCTGCTCGACAGATGCGGGCCTTCGGTGGCATGGTGTCGGTGCGGTTACGCGGCGGGGTGCAGGCGGCACGCGAGTTCTGTGCGCGCACCGAGATCTTCATCCTGGCGGAGTCATTGGGGGGAGTCGAGTCGTTGATCGAGCATCCCGGTGCCATGACGCACGCTTCGACGGCGGGCTCGCAGCTGGAGGTGCCTGAGGATCTCGTGCGGCTTTCGGTGGGAATCGAGCATCCGGCCGACCTGCTCGCCGACCTTCGGCAGGCCTTGGCAGGCTGACCTCCTGGCAACTCAACCCCCTGGCAATCTAACCCAGCGCGGGCACCACATCGGTGATGGTCCGCGCGAGATTCACCTCCGCGGTATGAGATTGGCTCGCCCAGGCGCCGACGGCGATCTCGGCGGCGCGTGTGGCGGCGGCCAGCCCGCCGGCCTCGTTGAGCGTCAGTACCGCATCGAGAGCGCCGACGCCGTACAGCGTGCTGATCACCGCCGCAGTCACGGGTTGCGGACGACGCCCCTCGAACAGTGCCGCGAGTAGTTCAGACCTCGCTACCGCGACCCGACCCCGGTTCTTCGTCGGCCACCGGTAGTGATTGCGGCGCAACCGATGCGAGGTCAGTTGTTTCTGATGGATCTGGCCGGTGCGCAACAATTGGTCGAGTACATCGTCTTCGGCATGCCTTCTGATCCGGGCGATCGCCGCCGAGGGGCTGATCGGTCGTTGTGCCAAGACCGTCAACGCGGGACGCACGGCGGGATCCATCGGCGGCGGGCCGACCAGGGTGATCAGCAGGCCCGCCGGCACCGACTCGCCGGGCAGCGCCGGCCGCACCCTGCACTCCAGTGCGAGGTCGAGGATCAGGGCGGCGGCCAGGGCGCGTTTCAGCGCGGCACGGCCAAGGCGAGGCTGCGCCTCGGCGTTGTCGAGCAGCAGCAGAAGGAGATCTTCGGCGATACGTGCCATAGGTCCGGGTCTGGATCCGGGTCCAGCGCGGGTGCACCGGCGGCGGACTAGGAGTGGTAGGGCTCGGCGCTGATCAGTGTCACCTTGACGGTATCGCCGTTGGGCACAGTATAGGTGCGGGTCTCATCGACCTTGGCATTGAGCAGCGCGGAGCCGAGTGGAGAGTTCGGTGAGTACACCTCGAGTTTGCCGTCGCTGACGATCTCCTGGCGGGTGGCGATCAGGAAGGTTTCCGTGTCGGTCTCATCACCCTCGTAGTACACCTTGACCACCGAGCCGGGCAGCGCGACACCGGACTGTTTGGGTGCCTCGCCCACCTTGGCGGTGTTGAGCAACTCCTGGAGTTGGCGGATGCGGGCCTCCTCCTGGCCCTGCTGCTCACGCGCGGCGTGGTAGCCGCCGTTCTCCCGGAGATCTCCCTCTTCGCGGCGGTCGTTGATCTCGGCGGCGATAATCGGGCGGTTCGAGATCAGCTGGTCCAGTTCGTCCTTGAGCCGGTCGTATGACTCCTGGGTCAGCCAGACCACCTGGTTGTCGGTCATCTCGTGGCGCTCCTCAAATCGTCTCTTGCGCGCTGTTCGCGGTGCAGGTCCTCATCCGCTTCCGGGAGTGTGCGGGATCCGGCGCGCGTCGTGCCCCCGAACCGCGAAATGGCCCCGCTAATAAATGGCCCCGCTAATGAAGCAGTACACGGCCTGTATCAGAGACCGTGTACGGACGCGAGTATAGCACCGGGGCCCGCGCCGTGATTCCGGTTTTCCGGTTCGGACGTTTGCTGTCCGACCGAATGCGCCCGGCCCCTCAGGGCGGGGCGAGGTATCCCGGCACGTCGGTCCCGCATCCGTAGATATCGCCCATCGCCGACGGTGCGTAGGTCTTGACGGTCGTGGTCACCTGCACGGTCTTATCCTCCGCCGGACCGACGACGATCTCCCGGCGGCCGGTCTCGGCACCGTCGTAGGAACGGGTCCGTACGATGCACACCACGGTCCTGCCGGGATCTTTGCGGGTCACGCTGATCGTGACCGAGACCGTGTCGGCGTCGAGAACCTCGAAGGCAGCCATCGAACCCTCGACGTCGTTGCCCTCGAAGCGCTCGTAGGCCAGGACTGCCAACCCCAGGGCGATGACGACGGTCAGGACTCCCAGCATGGTCGCCACCCGCCGACGGGTGGTCGCAGGCATTGGTTCGCGGCCATAGCGTGCAGATGGGAACGTTTCGCCGCGCGAAGACGGAGGAGCAGGATCGCCCGGCGCACCGGTCATGAGTGCAGTCTGCCCGCCGGCGGCGACCTGGATTGCGGGTACCCCCACCCCGAGTGGGACGATATGGCCGAGCAACGGTCGGCCCCGCCGGCCCGGAGATTCAGAGGAACACGTGACCGAGCTGCGGTTGATGGCGGTTCATGCCCATCCGGACGACGAGGCCAGCAAGGGCGCGGCCACGCTGGCCCGATATGTTGACGAGGGTAGACGCGTCATGGTGGTGACGTTGACCGGCGGGGAGCGTGGCGACATTCTGAACCCGGCGATGGACCTGCCCGAGGTTCGCGGCCGGATCGCCGACATCCGGCGTGATGAGATGGCCCGCGCGGCCGAGATCCTGGGCGTGGAACATCGCTGGCTCGGGTTCGTCGACTCGGGCCTGCCGGAGGGTGATCCGCTGCCACCGCTGCCGCCGGGCTGTTTCGCGTTGGTGCCGCTGGAGGAACCGGTCGCCGAACTGGTGAGGGTGATCCGCGAGTTCCGTCCGCATGTGATCACGACCTACGATGAGAACGGCGGTTATCCGCATCCGGATCACATTCGCTGCCATCAGGTTTCGGTCGCAGCCTACGAGGCCGCCGCCGACGGCCTGTTGTACCCGGAGGCCGGGCCGCCCTGGCCGGTCAGCAAGTTGTACTACAACCACGGCTTCCTGCGGCAGCGTCTGCAGACCCTGCAGGACGAGTTCGCCAGACACGGCCAGGAGGGTCCGTTCGCCCGCTGGCTGGAGCATTGGGACGCCGACAATGATGTGTTCGCCGATCGGGTGACCACCCGGGTGCGTTGCGAGTCGCATTTTGCCCGGCGTGATGATGCATTGCGGGCGCATGCCACCCAGATCGACCCGGACGGGTTCTTCTTCGCCACCCCGTTAGAGTGGCAGCATCGGCTCTGGCCCACCGAGGAGTACGAACTGGCCCGCTCGCGGGTCCCGGCCGAGTTACCGGAAGACGACCTTTTCGCCGGAATCGAGATTTTCGAGTGAGCACGTTGATGATCACCCTCCTCGCCGAGGAGCCGACCAACACCGGTCCGGACTTCGGTAAGGCGAGTCCGTTGGGTCTGCTCGTCGTCGTTCTGCTGCTGATCGGAGTCTTCGCTCTCATACGGTCGATGAACCGCCACCTCAAACGGGTTCCCGGCGAGTTCGGCGCTGCCGGCACCGAGAACACCGACGGGCCCGATCCCGGCGCCGCGGAGCCCACGCATGAGCCCCGGCGGTAACGAACTAGCGGGTGCGACCAGCCCCTATCTGCGCCAGCACGCCGGCAATCCGGTGCACTGGAAGCAGTGGAGCCCCGCCGCGCTCGCCGAGGCGGTCAGCCGAGATGTGCCGATCCTGTTGTCCGTCGGCTACGCGGCCTGCCACTGGTGTCATGTGATGGCCCACGAGTCCTTCGAGGACGCCGCGGTGGCAGCGGCGATGAACCAGTTCGTCTGCATCAAGGTCGATCGCGAGGAGCGTCCGGACCTGGATGCGGTCTATATGAACGCCACGGTCGCGATGACCGGGCACGGCGGCTGGCCGATGACATGTTTCCTGACCCCCGACGGGCGTCCGTTCTTCTGCGGTACATATTTCCCCAAGCCGCAATTCCTGCAACTGCTGGCCGCGGTCGGGGAGACCTGGCGGGAGCGCCGCGACGAGGTCGAGCATGCGAGCAACCACATCACCGATGAACTGCGGCAGATGGCTTCCGGGTTACCCGGGGGCGGACCGGAGATCGCGCCCGCGCTGTGCGACGAGGCCGTTGCGACGATCCTGCGGCAGGAGGACATTGCCCGCGGCGGTTTCGGCGGCGCGCCGAAATTCCCGCCGTCCGCACTGTTGGAGGCACTGCTGCGCACCCATGAGCGAACCGGGTCGGTGGTGCCACTGGGCAGCGTCCGGCGCACCTGTGCGGCGATGGCCCGGGGGGGCCTCTACGACCAGTTGGCCGGTGGTTTCGCCCGCTATAGCGTGGACGACGACTGGGTGGTGCCGCACTTCGAGAAGATGCTCTACGACAACGCACTGCTGCTGCGGGTGTACGCGCACTGGGCCCGGCGCACCGGTGACCCATTGGCCCGGCGGATCGCCGCCGAGGTCGCCGCCTTCCTCCTCGACGATCTTTCCAGCGGCGATATGTTCACCTCGTCACTGGACGCCGATGCGGCCGGGGTTGAGGGTTCCAGCTACGTCTGGACGCCCGCCCAGCTTTGCGAGGTCCTCGGGGAGGATGACGGGCTCTGGGCGGCAAAGGTTTTCGCGGTGACAGGGCAGGGGACCTTCGAGCACGGCACGTCGGTGCTCCAGTTGCCCACCGACTTCGACCCACTGCCGAACGATGCCGGCCGGTTCGAGCGGGTGCGTGCCGAGTTGTTGGGCGCACGCCGGACCCGTCCGCAGCCGGCCCGCGATGACAAGGTTGTCACCGCCTGGAACGGTCTGGCAATCACCGCTCTGGCCGAAGCCAGTGTGGCACTGGATGATCCGGCATTGCTAGAGGCCGCACGCCGCTGTGCCGCGGAGTTGGTCGGTCTGCACCTGGTCGACGGCCGCCTCCGCAGGGCCAGTCTGGGCGGGCGGGTGGGCGAGAGTGCGGGTGTACTCGAGGACTACGCCATGCTGGCCACCGGACTATTGACGATCTATCAGCTGACCGGTGATCCGGCCTGGCTTGGCCGTGCCGGGGACCTGATCGACATTGCGATGGATCACTTCGCGGATCCGGATCGGCCCGGCCGCTGGTTCGACGTCGCCGCCGACGCGGAGCCGCTGATGGTCCGGCCGGCCGATCCCATCGATGGCGCCACACCGTCCGGGGCCTCGTCGATGGCGGAAGCATTGCTCACCGCCGCCCACCTGGTCGATGCCGAGCGCGCCGGCCGTTACGCCGAGGCGGCCGCCGAAACGTTGCTGGCCCATGCGCAGCTCTTGGCCAGGGCGCCGCGTTCGGCGGGCCATTGGCTGGCCGTGGCGGAGGCGGCCGTCCGCGGACCGCTGCAGGTGGCGGTCGCCACCGCGGGTGCGGATTCGGACTTGCTGGCTGCTGCCCGCCGGATGGCCCCGGGCGGCACCGTCGTCATCGGCGGCCCGGTGGATTCCAGCCCGTTATTGGCCGGGCGGGACCGGCTGGGTGCAGCGGATGCCGCCTACGTCTGTCGTGGCCGGGTGTGTGACCTGCCGGTGACCGGCGTCGCGGAACTGGCGAACGCTCTCGGGGTGCCCGTGTAGCGTGGCGCCATGGCCGACGCGGAACACGCCGAGCATCTCGAATCAGTGGTCCGCCGGTACCTGGAACTCATCGCATCCGGGACCGCCGAGGAGATCGCGGAGCTTTACGCCGACGACGCGACCGTCGAGGATCCGGTCGGGGGCGGCGAGATCCACATCGGCCGCTATGCGATCACCGGCTTCTACCGGAATATCGAAAACCTTCCTCGCGAAACTGAATTGCTGGCCCTGCGGGTATGCGGTCACGAGGTGGCGTTCATGTTCAGGATCACCATCGGCGCCGGCGAGGGCAGCCGGATGCGGATCGAGCCGATCGATGTGATGACGTTCAACGCCAACGGCCGGATCGCGTCGATGAAGGCCTACTGGTCGGCGGCGGACGTCTCGACCGTTTAGGCCTTACCAGAAGACCCAGGCCTCACGAGAAGACTGCGAACCACATCGCGATGTAATGGCAGAGCGCCGCCACGGCCGTGCACGCGTGGAAGAACTCGTGGTGGCCGAATGTCCGTGGCCACGGGTTGGGCCATTTCAGCGCGTACAGGACCCCGCCGACGCTGTAGAGCACGCCGCCGACGATCAGCAGCACCAGCGCCGCCACGCCGGCGCTGTTCATGATCGGTCCGATGAACCAGGCCGCCACCCAGCCCAGCAGCAGGTACAGCGGAACCCCAACCCAGGCCGGCGCTGTCGGCCAGCACATCTTGAGCAGCACTCCGGCCAGCGCGCCGCCCCAGACGATCCAGAACAGCAGCCAGCCGTCGGTCTCAGGCAATGCCAGCAGGGCGAAGGGGGTGTAGCTGCCGGCGATGAACACGAAGATCATCGAGTGGTCGAGACGTTTCATCCACATGTGGGCGCGCCGCGATGTCCAGTGCACCCGATGATAGGTGCCACTGACGGCGAACATCGCGACGATCGTGCAGGTGTAGATGAGGGTGGCGATTCCGGCCCGGGTGGAGTTCAACGCCCAGGACACCGAGACCAGGGCGGCGCCGGCCACGGTGGCAACGATGGCGGAATAGACGTGGATCCAGCCGCGGGCGCGGGGTTTGCCGAGGAACTGACTGACGCCTTCGACGACGGCTTCCGGGAAGTCCTCGGGTTCTGTGCCGTCATCGATGCGGCGCGGTTCAGCGGCGTCTGACTCTGCGGTTGACTCTGCGGTCATCTCGCACCTCGGTCCTACTGACGCGGCCGGTGGCCCCGGATACCCCCGACGGCCACAGTAGTCTGACTCGCTGTGGAGCTCATTCCGCCGCGACTCAAGGAACCGGCCTACCGGCTCTACGAGATGCGATTGCGCCACGAGCTCGCGAACTCCCGGGCCGCACTTCCGCGGCATATCGCGGTGCTATGCGACGGTAACCGTCGGTGGGCCCGTGACGCCGGCTACGAAGATGTCAGCTTCGGCTACCGGATGGGCGCATGCAAGATGGCCGAGATGCTGCGCTGGTGCCAGGCGGCCGGCATCGAGATGGCGACGGTGTACCTGCTGTCCACCGAGAACCTGCACCGCGATCCCGAGGAATTGACGGCGCTGATCGAGATCATCACCGATGTCGTCGAGGAGATCTGCGCGCCGGCCAACCGCTGGAGTGTGCGGACCGTAGGCGATCTGGGATTGCTCGGTGACGAACCGGCGCGGCGGGTGCGCGACGCCGTCAACCACGCCACATCGATCGCGCCCGCCGGGTCCTTCCACGTCAACGTCGCCGTCGGCTACGGCGGTCGGCAGGAGATCGTCGATGCGGTGCGCTCGCTGCTCGGCAAACAGGTCGCCGATGGGGTCAGCCCCGAACAGATGATCGAGGCGGTCACCATTGAGGGCATCTCGGAGAACCTTTACACCTACGGCCAGCCCGACCCGGATCTGGTGATTCGCACGTCGGGGGAGCAGCGATTGAGTGGTTTCCTGCTGTGGCAGAGCGCTTATTCGGAGATGTGGTTCACCGAGGCGCATTGGCCGGCCTTTCGGCAGGTGGATTTTCTGCGTGCGCTGCGCGACTACAGCCGGCGGCACCGCAGATTCGGGGTCTAGACATGTTCGCGCTGTCCGCTGCAGTCTTCAGCCTCGCCTGGTGGATGGGCCTCTATCTCGTCTCCCGTGATCCGCGCAAACCGGTGCTGGCGCTGACGGCGGTCGGCCTGTGCGCCTTCGCCGCGGTGGTCGCACTGGACGCGGTCCGGGTGACGGGCGGTGGGGGTGACGGCGTGCTCAGCAGGATCGAGGTCTATCTGGTCGCGGTGCCGGGTATCGCGTGGTTCGCCGTCGTGCTGGAACTCGCCCGCCCATCCGCAACCTCGCGGGATCGTCGCCGCGAGTGGGTCTTGACGGCCCTCGTGGCTGGCGTTGTTCTTTCTGGTGCCGTGCTCGCCGGACGTGTCACCGGTCCGCTGCATTTCGGCCACTGGCTGATGTGCGCCGCCATCTCGGTATCCACTCTGGGAGCCATGGCGGTGGCCGTGCGCCGGCCGGCCCGGCCAGCCCGGGTCACTGGCGTCGTGGTGGTCGCCACGCTGTTCTTCGCGCTGAGCAACGCCATCTTGATCATCCCGCTCGGGCTGGTGCCGAGCTGGCTGGCTCTGGCTGCGACGGGTTTCGATCTGCTCTTACTCGGGGTGGGGGTGGCGCTGTGGGATGCCTTCGAGGAGGGTCAGGCGTTGCGAGCGGCAATGCTGCGATCTTTCGCGGGTTCGTTTGTGGTGGCGCTGTTGTTCGGCGGGCAGATACTGCTCGCCGGGGCGATCGCGGAGCCGGGTGCGGCCGGCCGGGCGGCGCTGACGACGCTGTTGTTCGCCGAGCTGGCCACCGCGATCGCGATCACCGTTCTCGCCGACCCGCTAGCGGGCCTACTGGACCGGATCGCCTTCGCCCGCGCACCGGAGCTCCGGGCTGAACGGGCGGTGCTGCGCACCACCGAAGCTGCGTTGCCGCTGCGCTCTCCCGGCCCACTGGACGATATCGATGACGAGACGTTCACTCGCCTGACCCGGCGGGCACTCGGACACTACGGCGATCTGGCCAAACTGGTTGCGAGCCCGCTGACCGCGCTGCCGGAGATCGGCGAGCGTCTCGCTGCCCGCGACGCACCGGACCAACCGCTGGAGCGGGCCGTCGAGTTGCGGGCCCTGCTTGCCGACCGGATTGCCCGGCTCAAACCCCGTGACGGCGCGGACTTCGGCACGACCGAGCAGTGGCGCTACTACAACGCGCTGTACTTCCCCTATGTGGCGGGCGTGCGAGCTTACGCGCAGAATGCCACCGCCTCGGGCCTCGACCCGGTGGCCCGGCAGGCCTGGCAATGGTTGGTCACCGAGGTGCCCCAGCGTTCGCTGCACAACTGGCAGAATGGCGCGGCCCGGCTGATCGCCGCCGATCTGCGATCGCCGGCGGCCACCGCGCTGCCGTAGCGCCCGGTCGGGCAGCAGTTGGCAGTAGTCGGCAGT
>CAZGPT010000061.1:0-17327 GCA_964527015.1 uncultured Mycobacterium sp.
CGGGCGATCCCGAGCTCCGGGGCGAAGATGGCCGACTTGGTCCCGTGCCGGGACTGCGCACGTGCCAGGGCTATCGCCGAGGCGGCGACCTTGCCCTGATAAGCCAGGGCAGTCGCCAGGTAGCTCAGGGCCAGCGGACCCCATGAATAGCCGGTGCGTTCCAGGGTGACCGACGACGGTCGCAGCAGTTCGACGGCCGCGGTCGCATCGCCGCGGGCCAGCATCACCTGGGCCAGCAGCACATCGCCGATGGCCCGGCCCGGCTGGGCCAGTTCGGCGAAGTCGGTGAACTGCCGGGCCACCTCGTCGGCCGCCTCGACGTCGCCCTCCATCAGCAATGTGGTGGTCTCGGCCAGTCCGACGGTGAACCGCAACAGGCCCGGATGGTGCGAACTCAGCGCCCGCCGCACCGCCGGCCGCACGGCGTCGAAGCGCCCCATCCGGGCCGATGACAGCGCAACGGCGCTGGTCGACCACGCCACTGCCATATCCGGTGCGTCGGCGTGTTCCAGCACCCCGGCGGCGACGTCGACAGCGCGGCAGACGTTGCCCGCGTTCATCGCGAAGGTCGCCGCCAACGCATCCAGGGTGAGGTAGGACGACTCCGCGTCCACCCGGGCCCGGACGTTATGCAGGAAAGTGGTGGCGCGCTCGGGTTCGGAGAGCATCCAGAACTGGTTGGCCGCCCGGGGCAGCGCCCAGGCCATCATCTGTTCCTCGTTCAGGGTCGCGGTGTCGACGGTGGCGAGCACCGCGTCGGCTTCCCGGCCGCGGCCCTGCCAGGCCAGCGCGTAGCTCATCGTCAACCGAGCGCCGAGGTGGTCCTCATGCTCCAGTGCCCCGCCGGCCAGCCGCTCGGCCAGACCGAGGTCGCCGAGCCGCAGCGCCTCCTGGGCGGCGGCGACCACCGCGTCGCCGTCCAGTGGCTGGTCGCCCTGGAGTGCCAGCAGGGTGCGGCCCATCCGATCGGCGGGGCTGCGGCTAGGGGTCGCGGCCAGTTGAGCCGCGACGGCGGTACGCAGGCGCTGTACCGCGAACCGGTCGAGTCCGACGGCAAGTTGCTCCAGGAACAACGGGTGACCGCTATACACCGAATCGCCGGCCGAAGTGGCGTGCAGTTGGACGGCGTCGGCCGCCAGCGCTGCCGAAACCGCTGCCTCGTCGGTTAGCGCGACCAGATCCGACCATGACAGCGGCTCGAATACGCAGAGGCATCCCAGGACCGTACGAACCTGGGGGGAGAGCTCGCTCAGATAGTGGTCAACAGCGGCCGGGAGTGTCTCCTCGTTGCCGCCGGTGGTCATCAACAGCCGGAGATGCAACGGGTTTCCCGCGCTGCGCCGGTACAACTCGGCGCCGTCCCTGCGGTCCCCGCCGCCCGCCCCGGCTACCGCCGTGGCCGTCTCCTGATCGTCCAGCGGGATGACATCGCAGCGCCGCAGCAGCCCGTCGTCCCACAGCGCCGACACCACCTCCGGTACCCGCAGCACCGACCGCACGGTCACGATCAACGGGCAGCTGCCCTCCCGGGCCAGCCGGTAGACCAGGCTCGCGGAGAGGGGGTCGAGCAGCCGGGCGTTATCGACGATGATGGGCGCGGCATTCGCCCTGGAATGAAGAGCGTCCGCCGCCGAGGCGAGCATGGCGGCCGGCTTTCCGACGTCCTCGATATCGAGCAATGGGCCGAATGCGCCGAATGGGATCGAGGACTGGGTCAGCGTGCCGAGCACCCACAGCGGTGCGCCGCGGCCCATCCGCTCGGCGGCCTGGCCGGCAAGGGTGGTCTTGCCCACCCCCTCATGTCCGATGAGGGCGACCCCCGCGTGGTTCGCGTCGAGGGCGTCGGCCACCCGTTCCAGGGCGCGACGCGGTACCAGCGGCCAGCCTGAGGTGAGCGGCATAACCGCCGACTCTAGTTGGGCGGGTCTCACCACTGGTCTAGGTTTCGGGGTGTGCAGCGGGGAACGGTCAGCGACTCCGAGTGGGCGGTGTGCGTGTACTGCGCCGCCAGCCCGCGCCACCCGGAGCTGTTGATGCTGGCCCGGCGGGTCGGCGAGGCGATCGCCGAGCGCGGCTGGACGCTGGTCTCCGGGGGCGGCAACGTCTCGGCGATGGGTGCGGTGGCCGCCGGCGCCCGCTCCCGCGGTGGACGCACCGTGGGGGTGATCCCGAAAGCGTTGGTGCACCGGGAGTTAGCCGATATCGAGGCCGATGAACTGATCGTCACCGACACCATGCGGCAGCGCAAGCAGGTCATGGAGGACCGCAGCAATGCCTTTCTGGCGCTGCCCGGCGGCATCGGAACACTCGAGGAGCTTTTCGAGACTTGGACCGCCGGTTATCTGGGTATGCACGAACGCCCGGTGGTGCTGCTGGACCCGAACAGCCACTACCAAGGGCTGCTGCGCTGGCTGGAATCGCTGGTGCCCACCGGCTACGTCTCCCAGGCCGCGCTGGACCGGCTCGCGGTGGTCGAGGATGTCGAGATGGCGCTCGGGTTGTGTGCGCGAGCCGCGGGACAGGAGTGACGGCGATGGCCGGTGAGGCGAAATCGGTGGGCCTGGTCGATCTGGTGACCCGGCTGCCCGCGGTGCTGCTCGACGCCCCCGTGATTCTGCGGGCGGCGCTGACCGGGCTGCTGAACACCCCGGACTCGAAAACATCGATCGGCAAGGTGTTTCAGGAGCGGGCGGATCGCCACGGCAACCGGATCTTCCTGCGGTTCGGGGACGAGCAGATCAGCTACCGGCGGGCGAATGAGACCGTCAACCGGTACGCGGCAGTGCTGGCCGAACTCGGTGTACGTCGCGGTGACGTGGTCGGGATCATGTTGCGTAACTCCCCGGACGCGGTACTGACGATGCTGGCCGCGGTCAAGTGCGGGGCGGTGGCCGGGATGCTCAACTACAACCAGCGCGGGGAGGTGCTGGCGCACAGCGTCGGCCTGCTCGGCGCCAGGGTGGTCATCGCCGAGAACGACCTGGTCGAACCGATCGAGCAGGCCTCTGAGTCGGTTGGCGGGGTGGTCGACGTCGAACGGCTCGCGGCACTCGCCGAGGACAAGCCGATCGGTAACCCCGCGTCCGCCGGGCAGGTGCAGGCCCGGGACGCGGCGTTCTACATCTTCACGTCGGGCACCACCGGCCATCCCAAAGCCAGCGTGATGACCCACCAGCGCTGGCTTCGCGCCCTGGCCGGATTCGGAGGTTTCGGTGTGCGTCTGGGCAGTGGCGACACGCTGTACTGCGCGCTGCCGATTTACCACAACAATGCGCTGACGGTCGCCCTGTCATCGGTGATCGACGCCGGTGCGACGCTGGCGCTGGGGCGGACGTTCTCGGCCTCCCGGTTCTGGGACGAGGTGATCCGGATGCAGGCCACCTCTTTCATCTATATCGGCGAGTTGTGCCGCTATCTGCTCAACCAGCCGCCCAAGCCGACCGATCGTGCGCATTCCGTGCGGGTGATCGTCGGCAACGGGCTGCGCCCGGAGATCTGGGAGGAGTTCACCAGCCGATTCGGGATCAAGCGGGTCGTCGAGTTCTACGGCGCCAGCGAAGGCAACACCGCTTTCATCAACATCTTCAACATCCCCGGTTCGACCGGGATCAACCCGATGCCACTGGCCTACGTGCAATTCGACGCCGAGACCGGAGAACCGGTGCGCGACGGCGGCGGCCGGGTGCGTCGAGTGCCACCCGGGCAGCCCGGTCTGCTGTTGAGTCCGGTGACTCGTCTTTCGCCGTTCGACGGCTACACCGATAAGGAAGCCAGCGAGAAGAAGTTGGTGCGCAACGCCTTCAAGGATGGCGACGTGTGGTTCAACACCGGTGACGTGATGACCCCGCAAGGAATGGGCCACGCGGCCTTCGCCGACCGGATCGGCGACACCTTTCGGTGGAAGGGTGAGAACGTGGCGACAACCGACGTCGAGGCGGCGCTGGCCGTTGACCCCAGCGTCGAGAACTGCACGGTCTTCGGCGTCGAAGTGCCCGAAACCGGCGGACGCGCCGGGATGACCGCGGTGACGCTGCGGGCCGGCGCTCAGTTCGACGGACGGACAGTCGCCGAAACGCTTTACGACCGCCTGCCGGGCTACGCAATCCCGCTGTTCGTCCGGATCGTTGAGGCGCTGGAGACCACCTCGACGTTCAAGAGCCGCAAAGTCGACCTACGCAACCAGGCCTACGGTTCGGAGGTGACCGATCCGATCTATGTGCTGGCCGGTCGGTCCGACGGGTACGTGCCGTTCTACCCCGGTTACCCGGCCGAGGTGGCCGCCGGTAAGCGGCCCCGCGGCTAGCCGGGTGAATACTGGCGGTATGAGCGCGACGTTCTGCGGGCGGCCGGTGGCCGCCGACCGGGCGCTGATCATGGCGATCGTGAACCGGACCCCGGACTCCTTCTACGACCGCGGCGCGACGTTCACCGACGAGGCCGCCATGGCGGCCGTGCACCGCGCCGTGGCCGAGGGGGCCGACGTCATCGACATCGGCGGGGTCAAAGCCGGGCCGGGAACCGTCGTCGATATCGCCGAGGAGACCGCACGCGTGGTGCCCTTCATCGAATGGGTGCGGGCGGCCTATCCGGATCAGTGCATCAGCGTCGACACCTGGCGGGCGTCGGTTGCCCGGCTGTCCTGTGCGGCCGGGGCCGACATCATCAACGACACCTGGGCGGGTCATGACCCGGCACTACCGGAGGTGGCCGCCGAATTCGGTGCGGGCCTGGTGTGCTCGCACACCGGCGGCGCGGTGCCGCGGACCCGTCCGTTCCGGGTCAATTACGGCATCTCCGTCACCGGTGTCGTCGATGCGGTCATCGCCGAGGTGACCGCCGCCGCCGACCGCGCCGTGGAGGCGGGCGTCCCGCGCGGGGGTGTCCTGATCGACCCGACCCACGATTTCGGCAAGAACACCTTCCACGGGCTGAGTTTATTGCGGCACGTAAACGATCTCGTTAACACCGGATGGCCCGTCCTGATGGCCCTGAGCAACAAGGATTTCATCGGGGAGACTCTGGGTGTGGAACTGACCGAGCGGCTCGAAGGCACACTGGCGGCGACGGCCCTGGCCGCGGCCGACGGTGCCCGGATGTTCCGGGTGCACGAGGTGGGCCCGACCCGCCGGGTGCTGGAGATGGTTGCCTCCATCAAAGGTGAACGGCCGCCGGCCCGGACGGTAAGGGGACTCGCATGACCGATCTCAGCGACAGGCCGAAGACGGATCACGCTTGGCCCGCCGACCAAACCTGGCACCGGCCGCCGTGGACGGTCGCCGAACTCGAGGCCGCCAAACGCGGGCGCACCGTCTCCGTGGTCCTTCCGGCGCTCAACGAAGCCGAAACCGTCGGCCCGGTGGTCGAGACGATCGCCCCGATGCTCGGCGGTCTGGTCGACGAACTCATCGTGCTGGACTCCGGGTGTACCGATGCCACCGAGGCCCGGGCGGTGGCGGCCGGCGCGCGGGTCGTGCATCGGGAGCAGGCTCTGCCCGAGATAGCCCCGCAACCGGGCAAAGGCGAGGCACTGTGGCGCTCGCTGGCCGCCACTACCGGCGACTTCGTCGTCTTCATCGATTCCGACCTGATCGGGCCCGACCCGATGTTCGTGCCCCGACTGGTCGGTCCGATGCTCACCGGCGACGGAGTTCACCTGGTCCGAGGTTTCTACCGGCGCCCCCTGAAGCATCGCGGCGGCGAGGACGCCAACGGTGGCGGGCGGGTCACCGAGTTGGTCGCCCGCCCTCTGCTGGCGGCCCTGCGACCCGAGCTCGGGTGCGTGCTGCAGCCGCTTGGCGGGGAATATGCCGGCAGTCGCGAACTGCTGACCGCGGTGCCGTTCGCGCCCGGCTACGGGGTCGAGATCGGCATCCTCATCGACACCTACGACCGGCTGGGTCTGGAGGCGATCGCTCAGGTCAACCTCGGCGTACGCACCCATCGCAACCGGCCGATGAGTGAATTGGGGCCGATGAGCCGACAGGTCATCGCGACGTTGCTGACCCGGTGTGGTGTCGCCGATTCGGGCATTGGGTTGACCCAGTTCTTCCCCGGCAACAACGGATCGGACGGATACACCTCACGCACCTCATCGGTGTCGCTGGCGGATCGGCCGCCGATGAACACCGTGCGCTGACCGGGCGTCCTGGGTCTCGCCGCGGCCCGTACGTGAGGCAGGATCGCAGGTGTGTCGCTGATCCTGATGTACCTCGTGGTGCTGATCCTGGTTGCCGTCGTCCTATTCGGGGTGGCCAGCGTTCTGTTCGGCCGCGGCGAGCCGTTGCCGCCGCTGCCCCGGGGCACCACCGCGACCATGCTGCCCGCCTCCGGAGTCACCGGCGCAGACGTCGAGGCCGTTAAGTTCGCCCAGGCCATTCGTGGTTACAAGACGGGCGAGGTGGACTGGGTGCTGGATCGACTGGGTGCCGAACTGGATCAACTCCGGGGTGAATTGGCCGCTGTGCGGGCCGCCGCCGGTCTGCCGGACCCGACCGCCGAGCAACCGTTCCGTTCGTGGGTCGCCGAACCGCCCGACCCGGACGCCGGGTGACCGGGGACGGCGGGGACGGGGACGGCGGGGACGGGGACGGCGGGGACAGCCGGCGCCGGTGTCCGTGGGCGCTTCTCGCGCCGCCGGCGGATCGGTCGCTGCTGTGCGGCTACCACGATCACGAGTGGGGTCGACCGGTGCGTGGGCGGGCAGCACTGTTCGAGCGGATGACGCTGGAGGGCTTCCAGAGCGGCCTGTCCTGGCTGACCATCCTGAGGAAGCGGGAGAACTTCCGACGGGCTTTCGCCGGTTTCGATGTCGAGACGGTCGCCGATTTCACCGCCGCCGATGTCGATCGGTTGATGACTGATCCGGGGATTGTGCGCAACCGCGCCAAGATCGATGCCGCCATTGCCAATGCCCGGGTCGCCGCCTGTCTCGAGGTTGACCTGTCCGAACTGCTGTGGTCCCACGCTCCGCCGGTGCGACGGCGGCCGGCAACCGAATCCGATGTGCCGGCGTGGACCGCCGAGTCGGCTGGGCTGGCCCATGACCTCAAGTCCCGGGGCTTCCGGTTTGTGGGTCCCACCACCGCCTATGCCCTGATGCAGGCCACCGGGATGGTCGACGATCACCTGCGGGATTGCTGGGTATCCGGGTCCCTCACCACCGGCGATGTCGGTAGTGAACAATAGGTGACACTAGAATCATGACCGCCGTCACCCCGTCGGTGTCGGCAGTCCTGCTCGAATGTGGAGGGAGCACTCGATGGCGGCGATGAAGCCCCGGACTGGAGACGGTCCGCTCGAAGCGACCAAGGAGGGGCGCGGCATCGTGATGCGAGTACCACTCGAAGGCGGTGGACGGCTCGTTGTCGAGTTGACTCCTGATGAGGCCGCAGCCCTCGGAGATGAACTCAAAGGCGTTACCAGCTAACTTTCGAACCCGCGAAGAGCCGACGCGAACGCGCGGGTCGGGCTCAGGGGTTCAGGCGCTCAGCGCGACACCGCTTTATAGATGTCCAGGGTCTGCTCGGCAATCCGGGCCCAGGAGAACTCCTCGATGCAACGCTGCCGCCCGGCAATCCCGTAGCGGCGGGCTCTGGCGGGATCGGCCGTCAGCGCGTTGACTGCGTCGGCCAGGTCGGCCTCGAAGGACCGCGGGTCCTGCTGGTCGTAGTGGACCAGGGTCCCAGTGACCCCGTCATCGACCACCTCGGGGATGCCGCCGACATCGGAGGCCACTACCGCCGTTTCGCATGCCATCGCCTCGAGGTTCACGATTCCCAGCGGCTCGTAGACAGAGGGGCAGATGAATGCGGTCGCCGCCGACAGGATCTCGCGTATCTCGTGTACCGGCAGGAAATCCCTGACCCAGAACACGCCGCTGCGTTCGGCGGCGAGGTCATCAACCGCGGTTCTGACCTCGGCGGCGATCTCTGGGGTGTCCGGAGCCCCGGCGCAGAGGACAAGTTGGACCTCCGGAGCAAACCGGTGTGCCGCCGCGATCAGATGCCCAACGCCCTTCTGCCGGGTGATCCGGCCGACGAAAGCCACCATCGGCCGGTGTTGGTCGACTCCGAGTTCGGCGAGGACGGACTCCCCGGAATCGGGTGTCGCCGGGTACCAGGTATCGGTGTCGATACCGTTCTTGATGACGTGGACCCGGTGGGGATCCAGAACCGGATACACCGACAAGACGTCCTCCCGCATCCGCGCACTTACCGCGATCACGGCGTCGGCGGCCTCTACCGCGGTGCGCTCCGCCCACAGCGAGACCTGGTATCCACCACCGAGCTGTTCGGCCTTCCACGGCCGCTTGGGTTCCAGCGAGTGGGTGGTCACCACATGCGGGATACCGTGCAGCAGCGCGGTGATGTGCCCCGCCATACCCGCGTACCAGGTGTGGGAATGGGCCACTGTCGCATCGGCCGCTGCGGCGGCCATCCGCAGGTCGGTCGACAACGTTGCCAGCGCCGGGTTGGCGTCGACGAGGGCCGGATCCGGCTGATGGGCCAAAGCCACGGACCGCGGAGCGCCGATGCAGTGCACATCGACCTCGCATAGCCGGCGCAGCTGCGCCACCAATTCGGTTATGTGCACCCCGGCCCCGCCGTAGACCTCGGGCGGGTACTCCCGTGTCATCATCGCCACCCGCATGAAGCTGACCGTAATGCAGGGCGGCTCCCGGTGGCTGTGCGTGGCGAAACCGTGCGGCTCCCGGTGGCGAAACCTTGATTGCGCTAGCCGTCGCGGGCGGCGGTGGTTAGGTTTGCTGCTATGAGGGAGCTGCCGCATGTGCTTGGCATCGTCCTGGCGGGGGGCGAGGGAAAGCGGCTCTACCCGCTGACTTCGGACCGGGCCAAGCCCGCTGTTCCCTTCGGCGGCGCCTACCGGCTGATCGACTTCGTGCTGTCGAATCTGGTCAACGCGCGCTATTTACGGATCTGTGTTCTCACCCAGTACAAGTCGCACTCGCTGGATCGCCACATCTCCCAGAATTGGCGACTAAGCGGTCTCGCGGGAGAGTACATCACCCCGGTGCCAGCTCAGCAGCGCCTCGGGCCGAGGTGGTACACGGGCTCGGCCGATGCCATCTACCAGTCCCTCAACCTGATCTATGACGAAGACCCCGACTACATCGTGGTGTTCGGTGCCGACCACGTGTACCGGATGGATCCGGAACAGATGGTCAAGTCCCACATCGACAGCGGTGCCGGGGCAACGGTTGCCGGTATCCGGGTGCCCCGCTCGGAGGCCGGCGCTTTCGGCTGCATCGACGCCGACGAATCGGGCCGGATCCGCGGGTTCGTGGAGAAACCATCGGACCCGCCCGCCGCGCCGGACAATCCCGACCAGACGTTCGTGTCGATGGGCAACTACATCTTCACCACCAAGGTGCTGATCGACGCGATCCGTGCCGACGCCGACGATGACACCTCCGATCACGATATGGGGGGCAACATCATTCCGCGGCTGGTCACCGACGGGATGGCTGCGGTGTACGACTTCAACAACAACGAGGTGCCCGGCGCAACGGAGCGCGACCACGGCTACTGGCGTGATGTCGGCACTCTCGATGCGTTCTACGACGCGCATATGGATCTGGTGTCGGTGCACCCGGTGTTCAACCTCTATAACAAGCGCTGGCCCATCCGGGGGGAGTCGGAAAACCTGGCCCCAGCCAAGTTCGTCAACGGCGGCTCGGCCCAGGAGTCGGTAGTGGGTGCCGGCAGCATCATCTCGGCAGCCTCGGTGCGTACCTCCGTGCTGTCGAGCAATGTGGTGGTTGACGACGGCGCCATCGTTGAGGGCAGTGTGTTGATGCCCGGTGTCCGGGTGGGTCGCGGTGCGGTGGTGCGCGGGGCGATTCTGGACAAGAACGTCGTCGTCGGACCCGGCGAACAGGTCGGCGTGGACCTGGAGAAGGACCGCGAGCGGTTCGCGATCAGCGCCGGCGGAGTGGTCGCCGTGGGTAAGGGTCTCTGGGTCTGAGTGGCCGTGCGGCACCGTCGGCGCCGCGGCGACTGGACCAAAACCCGTCACGGGTGCCATGACGCTCGGTCAGTCGCGGGCCGCGATCAGCATGCCGTCACCGAGAGGGACGAGCACCGGATTGAGCCGGTCATCCTCGGCGATCATCCGGGCCGCCTCGCGGACCGCGGTCACTTCGGCGTCGTGCGCGGCAGGATCGCCGGCCCGGCCGTCGAGAGCCGCGCGGTGCAGCACGATGACTCCGCCAGGGCGTAACAGTCGCACCCCCTCGGTGACGAAGTGCGGCTGATCGGTCGGCGCTGCATCGACGAAAACCAGGTCGTAGGACTCGTCGGCCAGCCGGGTGAGCACCTCCTGAGCCCGGCCGGCGATCAGCCGGGTCCGTCCCGGGCCGACACCCGCCTCGGCAAAGGCCTGTTTGGCCAGCCGCTGATGCTCCGGTTCGGTGTCGATAGTGGTCAGAACGCCGTCGTCGCGCATTCCTGAGATCAACCAGAGTCCACTCACCCCGGCTCCGGTACCCACCTCCACGATGGCGCGGCCGCCGGAGAGCCGGGCCAGCAGGCTCAGCAGTGCTCCGACTGCCGGGGTCACCGCACCCGCTCCGGCGTCCACGGCCCGTTCGCGTGCCGCCGAGACGATGGCATCCTCCGAGATCGACGCCTCGGCGTGGGCCAGGACGCGGTCGGCCCGGCTGCGAGCGGGTTCGTCGATGGTGGACATTCTGAGCAGCGTAGATCAACTCCCGCGGTATGTGGGCATAGGCGCCTAAGCCGTCTGCACCGCGATTCGACACGCCAATGGAAGCCAATCTAAGAAAATTGCCATAAAGTGACGCGCTGAGGACGTTCTAGCTGGTCAAGATGGGTAGAGATGGCATCTCTCAGACTTAATTCAGTTAGCTCATAACGGTCGCACACAACCGTGCGGAAAGGTATCTACCATGAAGGGCCGCAGAGGTGTGACGGGGAATATCGAACAACGCGAGGCTGTTGTCAAATCTGAGGCGCCCGGCGATTCGGCGCACCAGCATCAGGAGGATCCGACGACCACCACACTGACGGCCCCGATCACCATGGCGCGAGTCGGTCACGACGGCGACAGCGATTGGGTGGAACCGTCCGACGACTTACAGGGCACCGCGGTCTTCGACGCCACCGGTGACCGGTCGGCCATGCCGTCCTGGGACGAGTTGGTCCGCCAGCACGCCGACCGCGTCTACCGGCTGGCGTACCGACTCTCCGGAAACCAGCACGATGCGGAGGATCTGACCCAAGACACGTTCATCCGGGTTTTCCGCTCGGTACGGAACTACCAGCCCGGCACCTTCGAGGGCTGGCTGCATCGCATCACCACGAACCTGTTCCTCGACATGGTCCGCCGTCGCGCACGCATCCGGATGGAGGCGCTGCCCGACGACTACGACCGGGTTCCAGCCGACGGGCCCAACCCGGAACAGCTCTACCACGACTCGCGGCTGGGTCCGGATTTACAGGCCGCACTGGATTCCCTGCCTCCGGAGTTCCGTGCCGCGGTTGTGCTGTGCGATGTCGAAGGCCTGTCCTACGAGGAAATCGGCGCCACGCTCGGGGTCAAACTCGGTACTGTTCGAAGCCGGATTCACCGCGGCCGGCAGGCGTTGCGGGACTACCTCGCGACCGAGTCCGACAGCCCGCAGGCTCACGCCAAATCGGCCTGATTTCGCCGCTCGCATCACGATCGCATCGGCTGTCATACCGGACGGATGCCGCTGACCGCGCTACATTGAAGTGGGTGAGTTCAGCGAAGGGAGCTCCGGTAATGGTCGACCCGAGCGATATGGTGCGGCGGGTCCTGGCTTGGATGCCGTCCAGCTTCGCCTCGCAGAGCGACATGCCGATCGGCGCGCCGCGGCGGTTCGGCTCCACCGAACACCTTTCCATCGAGGCGGTCGCTGCCTACGTCGACGGGGAATTGCGCATGAAGGCGCACCTCCGCGCCGCG
Source organism: uncultured Mycobacterium sp. (assembly GCA_964527015.1). GTDB lineage: Bacteria > Actinomycetota > Actinomycetes > Mycobacteriales > Mycobacteriaceae > Mycobacterium. The sequence goes on from CAZGPT010000061.1 coordinate 11,968, forward strand.
CACCACCTGTCGATCTGCCAGCAGTGCGCCGGTGAGGTCGAGTCCCAAAGCCAGGCCCGAGCCGCCCTGCGCGAGTCGATGCCGGTGATCATGCCGAGCGCGCTCATGGGGTTGCTCAACCAGATCCCCGAGTCCACACCTGCAGAGCCCGACCCGCCGGTAGCCCTCGGCAGTCAGCTGGCCGATGAGGCGACGCGGACCCGGCGCAAGCGCCGGTAGGGTGAAGGCCGATACAGAGCAGTACGCCGTTGCTGCTGCTCAGCTTTCGGATAGAGGATCTTTCGGATAGAGGATTTAAGTGAGCCCTGATAAGGACACCGCCGGCGGCGCGCACCGGCTGGCGCCCAGGCCGGTTTCGCGGCCCCCGGTCGACCCGCAGGCCACTCGCACCTTCGGTCGCCCGCGCGGCGTCGAAGGTTCGTTCGTGGCCGAAGAACTGCGGTCGGCCAACTATCGGAACTCCGGCGAGTTCACCCCCGCCAAGAAGGCGCCGGACCCGGTGCTGGAGGAAGCCTTCAGCCGGCCGCACCCGGGAGGCGAGTCGTTGCAGCGCCATCCCGCAGACGTCGGGGCCCTGAACGGGGACTCAGGTGGACCCGGGGAACCCGCCGATCCGTGGCGTGACCCGGCCGCAGGCGCGGCACTGGGGAGGCCGGCACTGGAGAGGGCGGCGCCGGTCGTCATTGGCCCGCCACCCGGAAAACTCGGGGTGCGCGATGTCCTGTTCGGTGGCCGGGTCTCCTACGCGGCGCTCGCGGTGCTGGCCATCGTGGCCCTGCTGATCGGCGTCGCCGGAGGCTGGGTGGGGCGCACGACCGCCGAGGTGGTCGAGGCCTTCACCACGTCCAAGGTGACCTTGCCCACGTCGGACACCGGAGAGATCCCGGCCGGACGTTTCGCTCAGGTCGCGGCCTCGGTCGCCGATTCGGTGGTCACCATCGAGACCGAGAGTGACGAGACCGGCTCGCAGGGCTCCGGGGTGGTAGTCGACGGCCGCGGCTACGTCGTGACCAACAACCACGTCATCTCCGAGGCGGCCTCCAGTCCCAGCAAGTTCAAGATGAGAGTGGTCTTCAACGACGGCAAGGAGGTGTCGGCCAACCTGGTGGGCCGGGATCCCAAGACAGATCTCGCCGTGCTGAAGGTCGACAATGTCGACAATCTCACCGTCGCCCGGTTCGGTGACTCCGACAAGTTGCGGGTGGGCGAGGAGGTGGTGGCGGTCGGCGCCCCTCTGGGACTGCGCAGCACCGTCACGACCGGCATCATCAGCGCGCTGAACCGCCCGGTCCCGCTGTCCGGTGACGGGTCCGATACCGACACCGTCATCGACGCGGTCCAGACCGACGCCTCGATCAACCATGGCAACTCCGGGGGCCCGCTGATCGATATGAAGTCCGAGGTGATCGGGATCAACACGGCGGGTAAGTCGTTGTCCGAGAGCGCAAGTGGCCTCGGGTTCGCGATTCCGGTCAACGAAGTGAAGCAAACCGTCGAAACCCTGATCAAGGACGGCAAGATTTCGCATCCGACACTGGGTCTCACCGCCCGCTCGGTCAGCAATGACCTCGCGTTCGGCGCACAGGTGGCCAACGTCAAGGTGGGCGGAGCGGCAGAGAAGGGTGGCATCAAGGAGAACGACGTCGTGGTGAAGGTCGGCGACCGTACCGTCGCCGACGCCGACGAGTTCGTGGTCGCCGTCCGGCAGCTGCAGATCGGCAAGGACCAGCCGATCGAGGTGATGCGGGAGGGCCGCAAGGTCACGCTGATGGTGAACCCCGCCGCCGACAACTGAGCTGAGGGACGACTGACACGATGTTCGCCAATGTCGGGTGGGGCGAGATGCTTCTACTGGTCGTGGTCGGTCTGGTGGTCCTCGGTCCGGAGCGTCTTCCCGGTGCGATCAGCTGGGCCTCCGGCGCGATTCGGCAAACCCGCGACTACCTCAGTGGCGCCACCAAGGAACTCCGGGAGGAACTCGGCCCGGAGTTCGCGGACCTGCGTGAACCGCTCAGCGAGCTGCAGAAGCTGCGCGGGATGACGCCGAGGGCCGCCATCACCAAACATCTTCTGGAGGGGGACGACTCGTTCCTCACCGGTGATTTCGACCGCCCGCCGGTCAAACCGCAGAGCGCCCCCGCACCGCCCCAGGCCGCCGCCGGGCCGGCTCCTTTCGATGCCGACGCGACCTGACCGGCAAACCGGCCAGCGAAATCAGCGCCCTTTCGGGTCCAGCCCGAGTGACATTCCGGCCAATCCACGTCGCCGCGACGATAGCTTGTCGGCGATACTGCGCAGCTCCCGGCCGGCGGCCGAGTCGGGGGCCGATAACACCAGCGGCACACCGCTATCGCCCGCCGTCACCAGCGCCGGGTCCAGTGGAACCTGACCGAGCAGTGGCACATCGGCCCCGACTGCCCTGGTCAGCCGCTCGGCCACCTGGCGGCCACCGCCCTCACCGAATATCTGCATCGTTGTGCCGTCCGGCATGAGTAGCCCCGCCATATTCTCGACGACACCGACGAGGCGCTGCCGTGTCTGCAGCGCGATCGCCCCGGCACGCTCGGCGACCTCCGCAGCCGCGCTTTGCGGGGTGGTCACCACCAGGATCTCGGCGCCCGGCAGCAATTGAGCCACCGAGATGGCGACATCGCCGGTACCAGGTGGCAGGTCGAGTAGCAGCACATCGAGATCGCCCCAGTACACGTCGGCGAGGAACTGCTGCAGTGCGCGATGCAGCATCGGACCGCGCCATGCCACCGGTGTGTTCCCCTGGGTGAATTGGGCGATCGATATCACCTTCACGTCATGGGCAACCGGCGGCAGGATCATGGATTCGACCTGGGTCGGCCGTTCGGCGGTGCCCATCATCCGGGGAACGGAGTGACCGTAAATGTCGGCGTCGAGAAGACCGACGGAGAGGCCCCGCGACGCCAGGGCGGCAGCGAGATTCACCGTGACACTCGACTTGCCGACGCCACCTTTGCCCGAAGCCACGGCGTAGACCCGGGTCAGCGAGCCCGGCTCGGCGAACGGGATGACCGGTTCGGCGGCATCGCCACGCAACTGTTTGCGCAACTCGGTGCGCTGCTCGTCATTCATGACGTCGAGTTCCACGCTGACCGCGCCGGTGCCCGGCACGTCCGCGACCGCCGCGGTGATCCGTTCGGTGATCTCTGCTTTCTTGGGGCAGGCTGAGATGGTCAGGTAGACCCCGACGTGGATGGCGCCGTCGGGGCCCGCTTCGACGCTCTTGACCATGTTGAGTTCGGTGATCGGCCGTCTCAGCTCGGGATCGATGACCTTGGCGAGGGCGGCGCGGACGGAATTTTCCAGTTCGGTGCTCATCGCTGCCGAGTGTAGGTTGTCCGACCGCCGCCGACGTTGCGGTGGCGGCCGCCGGTCAGCTGACCGGGCCGGGCAGGGGGCCCGGTGCCGGTGGCAGCAGCGGACCGTCTGCGGGAGTCGGGCCGGGGGGAGGCGGCGGTGGAACCATCCACGGCGGCGTTCCCGGTGCCGGCATCGGCATCGGTGCCGCCTCAGCCGACTGCGGGGGCATACCGGGCAGTGGGCCGCCGGGCATACCCGGCAGTGCGGCCGGGTATGGGGGGGCGGCCGGGGGGACTGCCTCAGCCGGGGCCGGCGCTGTTCCGGGTAGCGGGCCCGTTCCGATGGGTCCGGCTCCGGGTAGCGGGCCGGTTCCGATGGGTCCGGCTCCGGGTAGCGGGCCGGTTCCGACGGGTCCGGCTCCGGGTAGCGGGCCGGTTCCGACCGGTGCCATACCGGGCAGTGGGGCCTGCGGGGTCATCCACGGTGCCGCGGCCGGTGGTGCCATCCACGGCATCGGCTGCATCCACGGCGGCAGATTGCTGGGCGTCGGCTCCTGGGATGGAGCCAACTGCGAGGCCATGCAGATGACCTGGCATCCGTGCTCGGGAAGTACGCCGTCGGCCGGCCCGGACGCCGGGCCCGGCATCAGCTGGGCGGCAGCCGTGCTGTTGCCCATCAACTGGGCCATCAGATCGGCGGTGTGCAGATCGGAATTCTCCGGGTTGAGGCCGTCCGGTCCCTCCATGTGGAGGCCGCCGAACGCCGGGATCGGGCCGTTGATGGGCGGAAGGTCGATCGGCGCGACACCGGTGGCGTAGGCGGCGGCCCAGCCCAGCACGTTCTGGGCGTAGGCCATCGAGTTGTTGTAACGCAGGATCGCGGTCAGCACCTGGGCCTGGTTGCGCAGGTTCAGCCCGCCACTGCAGAGGTAGCGCGCCGCGGAGAGGGACGCATCGAACAGGTTCTGCGGATCGGCCTGGCCGTCGCCATCTCCATCGGAGGCGTACCGCGACCATGTGCCCGGCAGGAACTGCATCGGTCCCATCGCCCGGGCATAGACGGTCCGGCCGCCCGCATTGCTCTGCACGATGATCTCGTTTCCGGGCAGGCTGCCATCCAATACCGGACCGTAGATCGGGCGGGCCGATGTGCCGCGGGAATCGGTGGCACCCCCGTTAGCGTGAGATGACTCGATACGTCCGATACCGGCCAACAGGTTCCAGCTGACACCGCAATCGGGGGCGCTGGCGGCCATCGTCTGCTCGGCCTTGCGATAAGCCGAGAGCGCTACCGCGGGAATTCGCATACCGCCGGCAGAGTTGATCACCGCGGCCGGCGGTGCCAGCCCGAGGGTGTTCGCCGCGAAGCGGAAGTCCGACGGGGGTTTGTCCATCGCCACCACCGCGACGCCGTCGGTCTGCTCCGGCTCGGTCGCGGCGAGCGGCACGGGCTCCCCGGCGACCAGTGGGACTCCGGGTCCGCCGGGCGCGGCCGCCACCGCGCCGGCCAGCACGATCGGGGTCAGCACGGCGATACCGAACATGGGGGTACGTGACCCCCGATTGCCCCGGCGCCTTATCCGCACGTGCCCGCCCTCGTAGAGATGTCCGACCTTGTGAACCCAGTCACCATACCTAAGGTGAGGACGCCGGCGACACGCATTGGGGAGGTTGTCACCCGCCAGTTTTCCTGGTTCCGCGCCCGGTGTCGTCCTTCTTCCGCGGCTCCGGCTGGGCTGGTTGCAGCTCTTGGAGGAGTTCGCGCACCTCCTCGAGTTCCCGGCGCAGATAATCCCTGGTCGCGACCTCTCCGACCGCCAGTCGCAGCGCGGCCAGCTCCCGGGCCAGGAACTCGGTATCGGCCTTGGTCTGCTGGGCGCGCCGACGGTCCTCCTCCAGCGCGACCTTGTCGCGGTTCTCCTGGCGGTTCTGCGCCAGCAGGATCAACGGTGCGGCGTAGGCGGCTTGAGTGGAGAAGGCCAGGTTCAGCAGGATGAACGGGTAGGGATCCCAGCGAAGGCTCACCGCGAA
>CAZGPT010000062.1:0-17047 GCA_964527015.1 uncultured Mycobacterium sp.
CGCCGGCCAGCGCGGCCATCCGGCGGAATTGGGCCTCACCCCAGCCCTGGGACAGAACGAGGTCCTGTCGGGCGACGGCCATCAGGCTCCGGAACCGGTCCAGGTCGGTGAACGTGCCGGAGTCCTCGAGTTGGCTCATCACCGCGAGCAGGAATGCCTGCTGGCGATGAGTGCGGTCCAGGTCCCCGTTTTCCAGCCCATGGCGCTGGCGCACGAAGGCCAGCGCCTGTTCGGCGTTCAGGGTCTGCCGGCCGGCCGGGAAGTCGGCGCCGGAGAAATCGTCGTAGACGGCGTTGTTCAGACATACCTCGACCCCGCCCAGACTTTCGGTGAGGTGATAGAAGCCCGCGAGGTTGACCTCGGCGAAATAGTCGATGGGCTGGCCGGTGAGGTTGCGCACCGCACGGATCGTCGCCTCTCGACCCGCCTCGCGTCCCGCACTCTCGAGTTCGGCGCGGTCTGTCATACCGTCGTCGGTGAGTTCCTGTTCGGTCTGGGCCTTCATCAGCCCGTACGCCTCTTTGATCTTGATGTGGTCGTAGCCGGTGATTCCGCTGACCGTGACATAGTCGTCACGCGGGATCGAGAACGCCACAACGCGGTCGTCGGCCCCGACATGCACCAGGATCAACGTGTTGGTGTTGTAGCCGCCCGCATCGGAGTCGCCGGCATGTAACCGGTCGAGGATCTCCGGCGGCAGTTCGTTGCCATTCTGGTCTTTACGGGAATCAAGGCCGATGAGCAGGATGTTCATCGACCCATCCGGGGAACGTTCGCCACCGACGCCCAGCGCCCGCGAGATGGTGATGCCGCCCAGTAGCCCGTGGGTCTCCCAGTAGGCCAGACCGGTGACGAGGACCACCACCGCCGAGACCAGCCCGACTGCCGTCCGCCCGAGTATCCACGCCGACGTGCGGGTCGGGTTTCCGGCTTTCCGGTGCCGACCGGTCCGACTGCCCTGGGCTGTGGCCCGTGGGGTCGGCGTCGGATCCATGGTCGCCAGTATGTTTCAGGCCCGGCAGCGGCGCTAGAGCCGTGCGGCTCGCTCAGACCAGCGTGGTCTGCAGGTCGGAGAGGTCGGTCTGCATCAGCACCACGTTGTAGTTACTCCAGATCGACATGTTCCAGTATAGGTTGCTGACGTCCGGGTCGCCGTTGGAGTCGGTGAGCTCACCGGTACCCGACAGCGGATGGATCATCGGGGCGTAGAGGCCCGGATACTCGATCGAGGTTGCGACGGTGATCGGGTCCGACCAGGTGCCTTCGGGGCTGTCGGCGGTGCGCAGGATTACGTTGTTGAAGCCGTTGCCGTACATCACGACGTACTTGTCCAGGTATTCGTTGTACTGAATGGACATCTCGCTGACGTTGCCGCCGGTCTTGGCGCCGGTGAGACCGGCGAACCAGCCACCGAAGAAGTTCGGATCGTTGGCGATATCGGTGATGAAGCCGAAAAGTCCGCCGGAATTCGGGGAGTCGCCGATGACGGGTGCGGCCACGGCCGGCTTGTCCAGCACCCAGCTATCGCCATCCCAGTATTCGTACTGCTTCAGATCGGTGATGTTGCCCTCGGGAACGCGGGACAGGAAAGCCGAACCGGCTCGCCCGGACGGAGTGCCGAAGGCGTAGACGTAGCGGGTGTCGCCGACGACCTTGCTCTCCGGTTCCAGCACGTAGGCCATCTGCTGGAAGTTCTGGCTGCCGGCGACATACGGGGTGGATGAACGGAACCAGCCCGCCGAGCGCACCGAGGAGGGCTGGAGCACCCACCTGTCGGTGGCCTCGTTGTACATTGAGATCGCCGAGTAGTTGGTGGTCCAGCGTCCCGGGGTGTCCCACGACTTCACCGACATGTAATTGACGTAGTTTTCGCTGTTGGCGTACACCGCCGAGGTTGGAATGTTGGTGACTTCGGAGCCGATGAAGAACACCTGATTGCGGGCGGCCGGGATGAACTGGCCCGCATAGCCGGTATTGATCAGCGACAGGCCGTCGTACAACTCGGTGTCATCGCTGAGCAGCAGCGTATTGGAACGCCAGTCGCCGGTCATGTTGACTCCGCTGAAGGTGTCGCCGAAGGCCACCTGAGTCAGGCCGTTGTCGCCGTTGAGCCACATGATGCCCAGGTCGGTGCCGTAGATGCTGGCCCACGCGGTGTTGTTGGTCTGCGACCAGAACATTCCCGGCCAGGCTGTATTGCGTTGGCCGGTCACCCAGCCGCGTTGGGCCGACCCGAGATTGGTGGGAGTTGCGACGAGCGCAGACGCGACCGCGGCGCTGGACGCGGGGGCACTGGTAGCCGCCGCGCGGGTGCCCATTCGACCGATGTCGCGGCGGCTGAAGGCCATCAGGGCCCACAGCGCCGGGGTGTTCAGCAGACTGTCGGCCGTCGTCGTGGCGGCGGCGGGGTCGGAGTCGAGAGCGGTGAGCAACCGCGGCGCCGCCCGCATCGCCCGCGCCGGGGCGGGCTTGGGTGCCGCTACCGCGACCGGGACGGTCGCGACCGCCGAGACGGGCTCGATGACCTGCACGGTCGGTGGGACGGGCGGGGCCGCTGCGGCGGGTTGCGACACCAGAGTCGGAACCGACGGCTTCGGTACGCCGGCGGCGACCGGCGCTGGGGTGACCGCGGCCGATGGTCTGGGTGCCGCCTTCGCCTCGGGTGAGAGGACAGGTGAGACGACCGGGATCGACAGCCTTGCTGCGGAGCGGCCGCTGTCGGCGGCCGACGGTGACACGGTGCCGAGCCGGTCGGGGCTGGCCGTGGCGTCGCCGTCGACGACGGTGGTCGGGGTCATGCGGGCGTTGGTGCGTGTCGCGGCACCGCGCGGCGTGCGCCGAGGAGCGGTGGCGGTATCGGTACCCGGGGAGTCGACGGCGGAGGCCCGCTGGGAAGGCCGGTCCGAGGTCCGCTGGGAGGAGCCCGGAGTGTCGGAGTCCGCGGTGTCGGCCCGTGCCATTGTGGCGCCGGAGGCGAGGGCTGCGCCCACGCCCAGGGTGATCGCCAGCGCCCCGACTCGGCCGATGTGGATGGCGGCACCTGTGGCTGAACTCATCACGAACACTCCTGCCTGTGGCTGACTGCCGGTCGAAGCGTGTGGCAAATGCGCAGCGTCAAGATCCCGACAATGGGCTTGAGTGCACTCTACTCACAGTGGCCACATTCCTCCACGGCCGTTGCAGCGCTACCGATTCCAGTAAACACCCTGCTGGAGCTGCTTTTCTCGGCGGCGGCGGGGTCCGGCGTGGAGCGGATTGTAGGCAAACCGTTATCGCAGCCGAAGCTGTCCGCAGCTACCGGGCTATCCGGTGGTGAGGAGTTCGGCCATCCGCCCGACAACACCCTGCAGTGCCTTGAACGGCCGGATCATCACCTTGACCGAGGTGATCTTGTCGTCGTCATTCCAATGGATCATGTCGATACCCTCGACGATGAGCCCGTCGACGTCAGCGCGGAACTGCAGAACCGCTGAGTGATCGCCGAACCACTTCTCGACGTAGTGAAAGTCGGTTCCGAAGAACATCCGCTCGGCCGCGCGCAGATAGGCTGCCGTCGTGGCCCGGCCGCGCTGCGGTACGAACAGGGCGGGGGAGAAGAACACCGCGTCCTCGGCCAGCATGGCCTCAAGCTCGTCCGGTTCATGCTCGGCTCCGTCGATCTCCCCGCTCTCGATATAGCGCAACCAGCGTGCGATGACCGCCGGGGTCGTCGTCACCATGTCCAGAGCGACATGTCATCGGGCGGGTATTGATTGCAGATGTCGGTGGTGTTCGCCGCGACGCCTTTGTTGTTGAAGAACAGCTTGGCGTGGTTCGGCCACTGGAAAACCAGTGGGTCGGCGTAAATGTTGGTCGCCAACTCCTCCGACCAGGCCCGCCGCTCCGCCGGTGTCTTGGCGTAGAAGCCGTGGATGTAATCCCGCGCGGCCTGCTGAACCTGTGGCGACTTGTTGTTGTAGTCGATCATGTAACGCTCGAAGTAGACAGGCTCCACATCGCGGGCCGCGGCCATGATCTGCTCGGCGGTGCAGGTGGTTTTCAGCATCCGGTTGGGAATGGGGTAGTCGTCGGTGGCGTCCGCCGAGGCGACTGCCGGGGACACCACGGAGCCGACGGCAACCGCCAGGCCGGCCAGCAGGGGCGCAATTCGCACAGGTCTCATGATGATCCTCCCGAGGAAGAGGTTAGCTGATTTAGACGTCCGGCCTACAATGCAGGTTATGTCGGTTTTGAGGTCTGTGACGCGGATGACGGCGGGTCTTTCGACGGTGGCGGCGGCGGTGCTTTCCGCCCCCGCGGCACTGGCGGACCCCGACATCGCCTTCGCCGATCAACTGCACGAGTTCGGGATCTACGGACAGCGCGACTACAACGCCTGGCTGGGCAAGATCACCTGCAAGCGACTGGCCAAGGGGGTCGACGGCGATGCCTATGCGTCGACTTTCTTCGTCTCCAGGAACCTGGACCGGGACTCCACTCAGTCCCAGGCCTGGCAGTTCGTCGGGGCGGCCATCAATACCTACTGCCCGGACAAGCTGGGCGTGCTGCAGAACGCGGCCCAGTAGGGCCAGTCGTTCAGCCGGCTAGCTTTCCGTGGTCGACGACGTATACCGACCCGTGCACGGCGGCCGCCTCGTCGGAGGCCAGGAAGGCGATCACCGAAGCAACGTCGCGCGGTTCCATCAGTCCCCGCGGGGCGGCGATGCGCATGATGAGGGAGTAGTCGGCGTTCTCCGGGGCGGTGAAATCGGTGACCTGCGGCGTCAGCATGCCGCCGGGGCAGACCACGTTGACCCGCAGACGGTCCTTGGTGAACTCCACGGCCAGCGCGCGAGTCAGCCCCACCAACCCGTGTTTGGCCGCGCAGTAACCGGCCGAGTACACCTCGCCCTCGACCCCGGCCACTGAGGCGACGTTGACGATGTTGCCGGCGGTTTCCAGCAGATGTGGCAGGGCGGCTCGGCACAGATGGAACGGGCCGGTGAGATTGGCGGCCAGATCATGGGCCCATTCGGAGTCGGTAACCTCGGCGGTATGCCGCATCTGGTGAAAACCCGCCGCGTTGACCAGGACGTCGAGCCTTCCGAAGCGGGCAACGCACTGGTCCACGGCACCACGGCAGGCTTGCGGGTCGGTGATATCGGCCCGCGCATGGGCCCCACCCGGGACATCATCGAAGACGGCTGCCATCCGGGTGGTGTCGCGGGCGATGCCGAACACCGTCGCGCCGCGCTCGGCGAACAGTCGGGCCACCTCGGCGCCCAGACCGGAGGACGCTCCGGTCACCAGGGCGACCTTGCCGTTCAACTGGGTCATGCTGATCCCTCTCGTTGACCTCTCGGTTGCCCTCTCGTTCGGTTGCGCGGGCCGGACGGCGCGGTGGGCCGGGCCGGAACCGACCTTCCGATCCGATTCTGCATTTTCTCGAAACCGCAGGTCGTAGGAAGGGTATTGGAACGATAGAGGACAGTGCCGCAGTTCAGGAATGATGACGGCTGGGTGACCATCCGGGGCTCGACGAGCGTCGAGTGGCCGGGTCGTCTTCAATAGATGGTGTTTACGATGCCGGTGGATCGGCGGAACAGGAGGGGTCGTGCGCGCGTCTGACGCCACGTCGAGCGGCGGCGGTCCCACCACCGCGATGGGTTCGTTGTTCGGTTCGCCGGCGGCCGAGTTCCAACTCTGGCAGAGCGGCGTGCGGCGCAGGTCCCTGGAACAGGTGTCGGAATTCGTCCGCACCCGGTCGGTGCCTCAACTTGGCCGCGCCGGCATCGATATCGCCCCCGAGGTGCTCGGCCAATTCCTCGACGGGGGGAAATGTCTGCGCTCAACCTTCATGTACCTGGGCTGGTTGTGCGGGGCCGACGGCGACCCCGATTCCGACACCGCGGCGCTGCGGGCGTCGGCGGGTCTGGAGATGCTGCACGCCTTCGCCCTTCTGCAGGACGACGTGATGGACGACTCTGCGTTGCGCCGCGGCCGTCCCGCCGCCCATGTGCAATTCGGCGGGTGGCATCGAGACCATGGACTGTCAGGGTCGTCGGATCGGTTCGGGGCCGCGCTGGCCGTCCTGCTGTCTGATCTGTGTCTGGTCTGGGCCGAGCAGATGATGCGGGAGAGCGGGGTGGCCCGAGACGCGCTGGATCGGGCCTGGCCGCACTACGACGCCATGCGGATCGAACTGGCCGTCGGGCAGATCGCCGATATCGCTAACGATGCCGGTGTTCTTCCCACTCTCGAAGCCGTGCTGGATGTCGCTCGGCGCAAGTCCGGCAACTACACCGTCCGGCGGCCGCTGGAAATCGGTGCGGCGATGGCCGGCCGCGAGGACTTGCTTGCGGTTCTCGGTGCGTACGGCAGCGCGGTCGGCGAGGCCTTCCAGATGCGTGATGACATCCTCGGGGTGTTCGGGTCGCCGACGGTAACCGGCAAGCCTGCCGGCGGTGACCTCTCCGAGCGCAAGGCGACCAGTGTGGTGGTGGCGGCCCAACGGATGGGCGATGCCACGGTCCGTCGGCAGTTCACCGCGCTGATGAACGCCGATGAACTCGACGAGGCGGATATCGCCCATTGGCGGAATCTGATCGTGGCCACCGGGGCGCCGGCCTGGATCGAGGAACTGATCGCCGAGCGGGTGACGGCTGCCACTGCGCTCGTTGACGACAACCGGATCGACGAATGGACGCAGTCCGCGCTGGCAGAAATGGCCGCGGTGTGCACCCGTCGGCTGACCTGAACGAACCTGTACGAACCTGAATGAAGAGGACTATCTGATGCGTACCGTTCCAGGAAGTACCGACCACGTCGTCGTGGTGGGGGCCGGATTGTCCGGACTGTCGGCGGCGATGCACCTGGCCGGCCAGGGGCGTTCGGTCACCGTCGTCGAGCGTTACGACTTCCCCGGCGGCAGGGTGGGCCAGGCCGATATCCGCGGCTATCGGATCGACACCGGCGCGACGGTGCTGACCATGCCCGACATCATCGAGGACGCCTTCGACGCGGTCGGTGCGTCGATGAAGGATTATCTGGAACTGATGCCGTCCGACCCCGCCTACCGGGCCTCGTTCGCCGACGGCAGCGTGCTCGACGTGCACTCCGACGTCGCGACGATGACGGCGGCGATTGAGGAGTTCGCCGGTCCCGATCAGGCTGCGGGTTATCTGCGGCTGCGGGACTGGCTGACCGAGCTGTACACGCTGGAGATCGATGGCTTTATCGGCTCAAACTTCTCTTCTCCGCTGTCGCTGCTGACCCCGAAGCTGGCGCGGCTCGCCGCTATCGGCGGGTTCCGCGGCTGGGAGAAGATGGTGCGCCGCTTCATCACTGACGAGCGCCTGCAGCGGATCTTCACTTTTCAGGCGCTCTACGCCGGGGTCCCGCCGCAGAAGGCGCTGGCGGCATACGCGGTGATCGCCTACATGGACACCATCGCCGGAGTGTATTTCCCGCGCGGTGGTATGCGGGCCGTTCCCGAGTCGCTGGCGGCCGCCGCTACTGACGCCGGCGTCACCTTCCGCTACGGAGCCACCGTGACGGCCCTGGAAAGATCGGGCTCGAGGGTGACGGCGGTGTGCACCGATTCGGGTGATCGGATCGCTTGCGACGCCGTGGTTCTCACAACCGAACTGCCACTGACGTATCAATTGCTGGGTAGGACTCCGCGTCGTTCCATCACGTTCCGTCCCTCGCCGTCCGCGGTGGTCATTCACGCCGGGGTGCCCGCGGTCGGAGGCGCGCTACAGCACCACAACATCAGCTTCGGCGCCAATTGGTCGAAGACCTTCGACGAGATCATCGACGACGGGGTACTGATGAGCGACCCGTCGCTGCTGGTCACCATGCCCACCGCGGGCGACCCGACGCTCGCCCCGCCCGGGCGCGACCTGCTCTTCGTGCTGGCGCCGTGTCCGAATCTCGAAGCAGGCAAGGTTAACTGGGCCGCCGACGGCGATGCCTACGCCCGTCAGGTTCTGTCGATGGCCGCAGAACGGCTGCTGCCCGGGATGGACCGGGACGCCGACATCCTCGACGTCGTGACACCGGTCGACTGGGCCAGGCAGGGGATGTACGCCGGTACCCCCTTCGCTTTGGCGCACACCTTCTCCCAGACCGGGCCCTTCCGGCCGGCCAACCTCGTGCGCGGTATCGACAATGCGGTGCTGGCCGGCGGATCGACCGTCCCGGGGGTGGGCGTGCCGACGGCGCTGCTGTCGGGGCGACTGGCCGCCGAGCGGGTCACCGGGCCGGCGGGCGGGCCGGGCACCCGCACCATCACCGGTTCGGCCACACGGGTGCGGGCATGATCAACACCGAACTGCAGGCCGCCGGGATCTCCGGGGAACGGCTGCGGGATTCCTACCGGTACTGCCGCCGGCTCAACGCCGAACACGGCCGCACCTACTTCCTGGCGACGCGGCTGCTGACCCCGGCCCAACGCCCGGCGGTGCATGCGCTCTACGGTTTCGCCCGCTACGCCGATGACATCCTCGACGACCTGCAGTCCGACGCCGGTGTCGCCGACCGGGCGGCCCGCCTGGAGCGGCTCGCCGCGAAGTTCTTCGATGGTGACGAGGCCAGCGAGCCGGTCCTACCCGCCGTCCTGCACACCGCGCGTACCTACCGCATTCCGCTATCGCTGTTCGAGGAGTTCCTGGCCGCGATGCGGATGGACCTCACCGTGACCGACTATCCGGATCGGGCGGCGCTGAACCGGTACATGCGCGGCTCGGCCGAGGTGATCGGCTTGCAGATGCTGCCCATCCTGGGAACCGTCGGACCGCTTGATGATGCAAAACCCACTGCCGAGGCGCTGGGCCGGGCCTTCCAGCTGACCAACTTCCTCCGCGATATCAACGAGGACCTGCAGCGAAACCGGATTTACCTGCCCGCTGACGAGTTGGCCGCCTTCGGCGTCGACCGCGATCTGCTGACCTGGTGCCAGCGCAACGCCCGCACCGATCCGCGGGTGCGGCAGGCGCTCGCCGCTCAGCATGCGATCACCCGGGCCATCTACCGCGAGGCGCACAAGGGCATCGCTTTGCTGGCCCCGCAGTCGCGGCCCTGCGTGTCGACGGCCTTCACCCTCTACGCCGAGATCCTCGATCGGATCGAGGAAATCGACTTCGAGGTGTTCAGCGAGCGGGCCTCGGTGGGGATGGGGAGGCGGCTGCAGGTCTTCACCGGCGGCTTGGTGCGTGCCCGGCGGGCCCGCCGGGCCACCGCCGCCTGACTGTGCTCTGATGGTGCTCTGATGGAGGACAAGTGGCAATACCTGCTGGTTCTGGGTGGCTGTCTGCTGATCACACTGCCGCTGGAGCTGTTCGGTCAGGGCGTTTACCGCCAACCTCGGCGGCTCCTGTGCGCGCTGCTTCCCGTCCTGGTGGTCTTCCTGGCCTGGGACGCGATTGCCATCGCCGCCGAGGTGTGGACATACAACCCGCGGTACATCAGCGGTGTCAATGTGCCGTTCATGCCGCTGGAGGAACTGCTCTTCTTCATCGTCATCCCGTTGTGCGCGCTGCTCACCTACAGTGCGGTCAACGCCGTGCTGGGAATCCTGCGCGACCGGCCCAACCGGACCGTCGGTGAGAGCCGCCGATGATCGGATACACCCTGCCGACCGTTCTCTCCGTCATCGCGGTCGCTGTGCTGGAATTGGCTGTACTTCGCACCGGGCTGTTCCGTAAGCCCGCCTACTGGATATCGATGGTGATCGTGCTGGGTTTTCAAATTCCGGTCGACGGCTGGCTGACCAAGCTGTCGGCGCCGATCGTCATTTACAACGAGGAACACTCCAGCGGACTGCGTTTCCCCTGGGATATCCCGGTGGAGGACTTCCTGTTCGGCTGGGCGCTGGTTACCGCGGTGCTGCTGCTGTGGGTCAAGCAGGGTCAGCCCCGCAGCCCCGCTGACCCGGGCGGCCGGCGGTGAGCGGGCTGGGTCGGTCCGGCCTGGGCCGGGCCGGTCTGGGGCGGGCTGAGGTGCCGGGCGCGTTCGACGTCGGAGCGGCCGCCTATGACCGGCTGGTCGGCGCAAACCCCGGATACCACGACCATCTGCGGATCTCGGCGCGCCGGATGCGGATCCCGGACGGCGGCCGGGGACTGCGACTTCTCGACGCCGGATGCGGAACGGGGGCCTCCACGGCGGCCTTGTTGGAGGCCGCCCCGCACGCTGAGATCGTGGCGGTCGACGCCTCCGCCGGCATGCTGGAGCAGGCCGCCGCCAAGTCCTGGCCGGACACCGTACGGTTCGTGCACACGCCGATCGAGTCGTTGGCGCAGGCCGGTGTCAACGGCCCCTTCGACGGCATCCTGGCTGCTTACCTGCTGCGCAACCTGGCCGACCCGGATGCGCAGCTCAACCGGTTCAGGGATCTGCTGCGCCCCGGGGCGACCCTGGCCGTGCACGAGTATTCGGTGCGCGATTCCGCTGCGGCGCAGGTGATCTGGACCGCGGTCTGCTGGGGTGTCATCATCCCCGCCGGCCGGCTCAAGACCGGTGACAGCACCCTCTACCGGCACCTGTGGCGCAGCGTGAACACGTTTGACGGCGCCGCCGACTTCCAGCGCCGACTGGCGGCGGCGGGTTTCACCGGCGTACACAGCGAAACCATGCCGGGCTGGCAGCGCGATATCGTGCACACCTTCCTCGGGGATGCGCCACTGTGAAAGGTCTGTTGTGAGAGGTCGTCAATGAAAGATTCGCGCCGGGTCAGCCACCCCGGGCCCTCCGGGCTGCCGAGTGCGACCGCGCTGCCCGCCGTACCGCACGTCGTCGTCATCGGCGCCGGGATCGCCGGGTTGTCGGCCGCCGCAGGATTGGCCGAGCGCGGTGTAACGGTGGAGGTGCTTGAACGCGAGCCGAACCTGGGTGGCCGGGTGGCGGGTTGGACCGAACGCCTCGACGGGGGTCCGTTGGCCGGTACCGAGGTGGCCAACAATCGCGGTTTCCACGCGTTTTTCCGCCAGTACTACAACCTGCGGGCGTTGCTGGGCCGCAGCGACCCGGGACTGACCCGGCTTCGCGCTGTCGAGGACTACCCCCTCATCGATGGTGAGGGCCGACGGGACACCTTCCGCGGGCTGCCGCAGAGTCCGCCGTGGAACGCGCTGGTGTTCGCGTTGCGCAGTCCGACGTTCCGGTTCCGTGACCTGGTGCGCATCGATGCCAAAGCCGCGGCGCCGCTGGCCGCGGTGTCGGTTCCAGATATTTACGAGCGTCTCGACGACCGCGACGCCGGTACCTTCCTGGACCAGATCAACTTTCCGAAGGCCGCCCGCCACCTCGCGTTCGAGGTGTTCGCCCGCAGCTTCTTCGCCCGGCCCGAGAGGCTCTCCGCGGCGGAGCTGGCAGCGATGTTCCACATGTATTTCCTGGGTTCCAGCGAAGGCCTCGTCTTTGACGTGGCATCGTCGAATTTTGACACCGCGCTGTGGAATCCTTTGGGGGAGTACTTGACCGGGCTGGACGTACAGCTCAGTACCTCGGTGTCGGTGGAGTCGGTGTCGACCGGCGGTGCCAGACGATTCTCGGTGCGCACCGACAACGGCCGGGTCATCGAGGCCGACGGTGTGGTGCTGGCCGCCGACGTGAGTGGTCTGCAGCGTATCGTGGCCGCCTCGCCGGAACTCGGCGACGAATCCTGGCGTGAGCGGGTGGCCGGGATGCAGGTTGCCCCGCCGTTCGTGGTCCAGCGGCTGTGGCTGGACCGGCCGGTCGACGCCGGGCGGCCCGATTTTCTGGGCACCGGGGGTCTGGAACCGATCGACAACATCAGCGTGGTGAGTAACTACGAACGTCAGGCCGCCGAGTGGGCTAGGGAGCACGGCGGTTCCGTGGTGGAGGTGCACTCCTACTCCGTGGTCGACCCACCGCCCTTCGACGGGCTGCGGGAGGTCATGCTGTCCCGGTTGCACCAGCTCTACCCGGAGACCGCGAACGCCGGCATCGTCGCCGAGCGGATCCTGTTCAAACAGGACTGTCCGCTGTTCTCGCCGGGCTCCTTTGCTCACCGCCCGACCGTCGAGACCCCGACTGCCGGGTTGATGCTGGCCGGCGACGGAATCCGGATCGACCTGCCGGTCGCGTTGATGGAACGGGCCGCCACCACCGGCTGGACAGCGGCCAACCGGTTGCTAGCGGGTTGGGGGGTCAGCGGCCACACCCTGCACACGGTGCCGGTAACTGGTCGCTCACCATGGCTGCGACGATTGGCGGAGAGAGGTATGCGCTGATGGATCTGTGGTCGCTACTGGCGGATCGGATGCCGAAAGACATTCCGCTCGAGGTTCTTCCGAAGCCCGATTGGGCTCACCAGAAATCCACGTTCCAGGAGGCCGAGCCGGCCATCATCGACGCCGCCCTGCGGCGTGCTCACCGCCGGCCCAGCGGTAACTGGTTCGTCTTCGGGGCCAGCACCGATATCCGGGCTGACCGGCCGTTCGGAACCGAGGTGGGCGGCACCGAGATCGTGGCCTGGCGTGATCAGCACGGCGGCCTGCACGTCGGCCCGGCATCCTGTCCCCACCTCGGGGCGGATCTGTCGACCGGCACCGTCGACTGCGGCGGGCTGATCTGTCCGTGGCACGGCCTGCGCCTCGACGGCGACCGAGATTTCGGCTGGAAGCCGCTGCCGGCCCACGATGACGGTGTGCTGGTGTGGGTAAGGCTTGACACGGTCGGCGGCGAGGAACCGCTGGACGCTCCGGTGCTGCCG
Source organism: uncultured Mycobacterium sp. (assembly GCA_964527015.1). Lineage (GTDB taxonomy): Bacteria > Actinomycetota > Actinomycetes > Mycobacteriales > Mycobacteriaceae > Mycobacterium. The sequence goes on from CAZGPT010000062.1 coordinate 12,719, forward strand.
GTTCGCCCCGAGGCTCCCCGGCTGGCGACGGTCACCCGAGTCGATGGTGTGTGTGAACCGCGGGATGTGATCTCCAACCGGCTCGATCCCTGGCACGGTGCCTGGTTTCACCCGTATTCGTTCGCCAGGCTCACTGTGCTCAGCGCACCGCCGGTCGATGCCGATGACGACGCTGACGTCTTCCAGGTGGCCGTCACGTTCCGGATGGGCCGTCTCGGCGCGCCGGTGATCGCGGAGTTCTCCTGCCCCGGGCCGCGCACGGTCGTGATGCACATCGTCGACGGCGAGGGCGCGGGCAGTGTCGTGGAGACCCACGCCACTCCCGTCGGGATCGGGCCGGACGGCCGGCCGCGCACCGCGGTCATCGAGGCCGTCATCGCCCGGTCCGACCTTTCCGGTTTTCGCTACGCGCTGCGTGCCGCCCCTGTCATCCAACCGCTGATGAGGATTGCCGCCACCCGGCTGTGGCGCGACGATATGGCCTATGCCGAACGGCGTTACACCCTGCGCACCAAGGGAAGTAACCCGCGCCAAGGGAACCCACTGAGGTGACCAAACCAGCGGTGACCAAACCAGCGGTGACCAAACCAGCGGTGACCAAACGGATCGTGGTGTTCGGAACCGGCTTCGTGGGCAAAATGGTCATCCCCGAGGTGCTCAACCACCCGGAGTTCGAGTTGGTCGGGGTCGGTGTCAGCAACCCGGACAAGGTGGGCCTCGACGTCGGTGACATCTGCGGACTCCCCGCACCGGTGGGGCTTGCGGCGACCGACGATATCGACGCGCTGATCGCACTGGAGCCCGACGCCCTAGTGCACTACGGCCCAACCGCCGCGCATGCCGATGACAATATCGACCTGATCGGCCGGTTCTTGCGCGCCGGGATCGACGTCTGCTCCACGGCGATGACGCCGTGGGTGTGGCCGGCGATGAAGCTGAACCCGCCCAACTGGATCGAGCCGATCACCCAAGCCTGCTCCGACGGCGGGGCATCATGTTTCACCACCGGTATCGATCCGGGTTTCGCCAACGACCTGTTCCCGATGACGTTGATGGGGCTGTGCTCACAGGTGAGCGTGGTGCGGGCCTCGGAACTGCTGGACTACACCAACTACGAGGGCGACTACGAGTTCGAGATGGGCATCGGTCGGGAGCCCGAATTCGCCCCGCTACTGCAGAACCCCGACGTCCTGGTGTTCGCCTGGGGCGCCACCGTTCCGATGATCGCCCACGCCGCCGGGATCGAACTCGACGAGATCACCACCACCTGGGACAAGTGGGTGACGCCCACCCCGCGGCAGACCGTCAAGGGTGTCATCGAGCCCGGCAAGGTCGCCGCGGTACGGTTCACCATCAACGGTGTCTACCGCGGCCAGACTCGTATCCGGCTCGAACATGTGAACCGGATAGGCCGCGATGCCGCCCCGGACTGGCCGTCCGGCGACCAGGATGACGTTTACCGGGTCGATATCGAGGGCACGCCGAGCATCTTCCAGGAGACCGCATTCCGGTTCACCGATGGTTCGGGCCGCGACGCCGCTGCTGCCGGGTGCCTGGCCACCGGCCTGCGGGCGCTCAATGCGGTGCCGGCTGTGAACGATCTGCCGCCGGGCTGGGTGACCCCGCTGGACCTGCCGCTGATCGCCGGCCGGGGCGCTATCCGCTGAGGTGGCCCCTTAAGGCCCATTAAGGCGAAGTCGGACTCTTCGCGAGGACGACCGACGCCAGCGGAATGGTCGTTCGCTGCGGTGACTCGGCAAGGTGGTCGGCGACCGACGATTCCAGGGCAGCGATGAAGGTGCCCGACCGCGGGTCGGCGAGCCCACCCTGAAGGGCGGCGGCCAGGGTGGGGAAGATTGCCGCCCGCGCGAAACCGGCCCAGGCCGCGCCGAAGGCCTCGGCGTCGCCGTCGAGTTGGTAGCGCGACCAGAATCGGTCCTCGGCCTCGAACAGTTCGAGGCTTTCGACGGCCAGGCCCTCGAGCCGGCCCGATGGGAAGAAGGGTGCCGTCAGCTCCTTCTCGGTTCGACCGAAGGTCGGGATGGTCATGCGGCGCAGTTCTTCGGGTTGCACCAGTCCGTCGTCGGCCAGCCGGGACAACGCCTCGGTGATCGCGACCATCACGCCGTCGAAGCCGGGCAGCCCGGCCGCGTCGAGTCCGAGTGTGAGCACCACCAGTCGGCCACCGGGGGCCAGTTCGCGACCGCGGAATGCCACGAAGTTATTCCAGTCCAGCGCCGCCTGCTGGGAGAACGCCTGCCGGGCGGCCTGATCGGCGCTGTAGGCGATATGGATGTGGTCCCCGATCGGCGCCGGGACCTTGCTAAGCCAATGGGTGGCCCACGAACTCCAGCCCAGCACGATGCTTTTCGTAGGCAGAATTTGTTGGTAGAACGAACGTCCGACGGCTGAGGCGAAGGTGGCCGGGTCTTTGGCGAGATAGCTGTCCGGGTCGGTGTCCAGGGTGGCGAACAGTGCGCTGAAATCGTTGTCCGGCAGATCGGTATGGGCGACCAGGATGGCATGGTCGGCTCGAGTGCGGGTGCGCACGACATCGACCGCCGCGCCGATCGGCAGCAACGAGTTGTAGCCGTTGGCCGCGCCGTAGTCCGCGATGGTGATCGGATGCGGCAGCCCGGGCAGCGTGACGTCCCGGGCGGCCTGTTCGAAGATCCGGATCGCGCTGCTCAGGCCCGCGGCCTGCAGACGGGAGGCCGCCGAGTAGGTGGCGCTATCCATCGGCTGCGGCCGCACCACGCTGCTCGACTCGGGCATCACCGATCAGTCCCTACGCCGGCGATTCAGCAGCAGGCCCACCACGACGCCGATCACCAGCATCGCGCTGAGTAACAGCCACATCGGCGACTCCACGCTGATCCAGAGCAGATTGATCCGCTGATGGTCGCGGTTCTGGGCGATGAACACCGCCGCCAAAGTCACCAACGCGATGGCGGCCCAGTTGCGCCCGGCGAACCGGACGATGCTGCTGCCGACCGAATGCGGGTGCTCAACCGCGGACATGGCGACCTCCTCATGGCTCACTGTCGACGGTAGTCCCTGCCCCCGTGAATCGGCAGACTGCCGTGCCGGGACCTCTACACTGCCTCGCATGAAGGCTGTCAGCTGCGAACATGGAACCCTCTCGGTGGTCGACCTGCCCGACCCGCGTCCGGGCGAGGGTCAAATAGTCCTCGACGTGCGGGCCTGCGGTATCTGCGGTTCGGACTTACACGCCAAGGACCACGCCGACGAACTCACGGGTGTGATGGCCGATGTCGGCTACCCGGAGTTCATGCGCGCGGACACCGCGACGGTGATGGGTCATGAGTTCGCCGGGGTGATCAGCGAGCGCGGGCCGAAAACCCCCAGGGGGCTGCGCGAGGGTATGCGGGTGGTGTCGTTCCCACTGGTGCGCGCCCACGGCGGGATCCAGCTCACCGGGCTCTCGCCGCTGGCCAACGGCGGGTACGCCGAGCGGGTGCTGGCCGAGGCGTCGCTGACCTTCCCGGTACCCAACGGGCTGTCGATCGACATCGCGGCGTTGACCGAACCGATGGCGGTGGCGTTGCACGCGGTACGGCGTGGCGAGGTCGGCAAACGCGACACCGCGATCGTGATCGGGTGCGGGCCGGTCGGGTTGATGGTGATCTGCCAGCTCAAAGCCCTGGGCGTAGAGGCGATCGTCGCCAGCGACTACTCGCCGGCCCGGCGGGACCTCGCCCGGCGGTGCGGCGCCGACGTCGTGGTGGACCCGGCGGCAGAATCACCGTACGAAAAAGGGACCGGCAAAGGCATGGTCACCGAGGTGCCGGAACTCTACGGTCTGGCCCTGGGCGCTATGGGCAAGCTGCGACGGTTGCCGGGCTGGCCACACCTGTACCGGGCCGCTGAGGCGCTGGGCACGGCGGGACCGAAACGCCCGGTCATCTTCGAGTGCGTCGGGGTGCCCGGCATGATCGACGCGGTGCTGGCGGCCGCCCCGCTGAACTCGCGGGTGGTGGTCGTCGGGGTGTGCATGGGAGCCGACCAGCTCCGGCCGACCATGGGAATCGCCAAGGAGATCGATCTGCGCTTCGTGTTCGGCTATACCCCGCTGGAGTTCTACGACACCCTGCACATGCTGGCCGACGGCAAGCTCGAGGCGAGGCCGCTGATCACGGGCAAGGTCGGGCTCACCGGGGTGGCCGGGGCTTTCGCCGCGCTCGCCGACCCGGAACGGCACGCGAAGATCCTCATCGATCCGAGTAGTACCGCGGAGCTGGAGTAGCCGCCGCGCCGCTTCCTCCGCACCGCTCGTGCCTCGCGGTGCATCGTCAGCGGCCGGGTTGG
>CAZGPT010000063.1:0-8285 GCA_964527015.1 uncultured Mycobacterium sp.
TGGATCACCCCGGACAGCAGCGGGTAGTGCGTACAGCCCAGCACCAGGGTGTCGACACCGGCTCGCTGCAGCGGCTCGAGGTATCCCTCGGCCAAACCCAGCACCTGCCGGCCGCTGGTGACACCGCGTTCGACGAAGTCGACGAACCGCGGGCAGGCCACCGCCGCCACCTCGACATCGCGGGCGGCGGCGAAAGCATCCTGGTAGGCGTGCGAATCAATGGTGGCCTTGGTGCCGATGACTCCGATGCGTCCGGTGCGGGTCGCGGCCACCGCGCGCCGTACGGCCGGCAGCACCACCTCGACGACGGGTACGTCATAACGCTCCCGGGCATCACGCAGACAGGCGGCCGAGGCGGTGTTGCACGCGATGACCAGTGCCTTGACCCCCCGGTTCACCAGGTCGTCACCGATGGCCAGTGCGTGCGCGCGAACCTCCGGGATGCGTAACTGCCCGTACGGGCCGTGCGCGGTGTCGCCGACGTAGATGACGTCCTCGTCGGGCAGTTGGTCGATGATCGAGCGGGCCACCGTGAGCCCGCCGACACCGGAGTCGAAGATCCCGATTGGCGCGTGGCGCACGGTCACGCCGTCGGCCTGGGAAGCTGTCCGGTCCCGGCACGCTGCCGGGCCTCACGCTCCGGGCCCGACAGCAAGTAGGCGGCCAGCACGCCGGCGACCGCCCCGCACAGATGCCCCTGCCAGGACACCCCGCCGCAGCGGTCCAGCACCGGTACCGCACCGAGCAGGATGCCGCCGTAAACGAACAGCACCGCGAGGCTGGCGACGATCCACCAGATGTGCCGGGTCAGCCAGCCGAACACCAGCAGGAAGGCGAGCCAGCCGAAGATCAGCCCGGAGGCACCGATGTGGATGCCCCCGCACCCTCCGATATTGCCGATCAGCCAGGTTCCCAGACCCCCGACGATCCAGATGATGGCGGTGGCCCAGACGAACCGCGACATCCCGGCCAGCGTCATAAGGAACCCCAGCACCAGGGCGGGCCCGGTGTTGGCCAGCAGATGACCCCAGTCGGCGTGCAGCAACGGGGCGAAGATGATGCCCTTGAGCCCATCGGTTTCCAGCGGTCTGATGCCGTTGCGGTCCAGGTTGTGCCCGGTCAACTGGTCGACGATCTCGATCAGGTAGAGCAGGGCGACGAAGGTCAGGATCGTCGTACCGCCGACCTTCCAGGCCGGTGGCTTGGCGGCCGGGCTCTCGGTCATCCCCACAGGCTACCGGCCGGGCCGGCTGCCCGAACGTGCGCAAAATGTCCACTCCGGCGGCATGTCGCGGTACCGACACGCTCGCTCGGCGGGGGCCGGCAGGGCCTGTCCGCTGCCGGGTCCGCTGCTGGGTCCGGGGCCTATCCGGAACCCAGCATGCTCCGGTGACTCGGGATCCCGGCCACTGGTTCGGCGGCCAGCACCCCGGCCAGCACCGCCCGGGCCAGGCAGTCCGCCGCGGCCGCGCCGACCGCGGTGCTCAACGCGGTCTCCGGTGACATCGCCGCCGGGGTGTCCGGATCCGGATCCACCGCGACCCTGCCGGTGGCCAGGACGAAGACCGTGTCGCCGTCCAGCGGGGTGTGCGCGGGCCGGATGGCGCGGGCCAGCCCGTCCTGCGCGGCCACCGCCACCCGGTGGCAGGCCGCCTTGCTCAACACCGCGTCGGTGGCCACCACCGCGATGGTGGTGTTCAGCGGGCTGGAATCGCGATGCCGGTCGGCGTAGCCGGCCAGTTGCCCGGCCGACGGCGGGCTCAGCTGAAACTCGCGAGTCAGGTCGGCCATCCAGGGCAGGCCGGTGGCCGGGTCGAACACCTCGCCGGCGGAGTTCACCACCACGATCGCCCCCACCGTCACCCCCGCTGCCAGCACGGTCGAGGCGGTACCGACCCCACCCTTGAGCACCCCGGCCCGCGCACCCACCCCCGCCCCGGCACAGCCGAGGCCGAACCCGACCCCGGCGGCCCCCATGCAGGCGGCTCGGGCCGCGGCATACCCGAACTCGGCGTCGGGACGGTTGGCCCAGCCGCCGACCGGCAGGTCGAAGATCACCGCGGCGGGCACGATCGGCACCGTGCCGCCGGTCATCTGCACGCCGCGGCCGCGTTCCTCCAGCCAGGTCATGACACCGTCGGCCGCAGCCAGGCCGAACGCGCTGCCGCCGGTCAAGACGACCGCGTCGACGTGGCGGACGCTGTTGGACGGATCCAGCAGGTCGGCCTCGCGGGTACCGGGCGCGCCGCCCCGGACATCCACCGCGCCGGTGGTGCCCGGCGGGGCGAGAACGACGGTGGTGCCGCAGGCCCAGCCGGTTCCCGGTGACGCGTCGTCACCGACCGTGGCGTCCGCATCCCAGCGGTGGTGGTGGCCGACGCGGATGCCCGCCACGTCGGTGATCGACCCGGCTCCGAGTGGCCGGGCGCCCGCCGGTTCCGGCGGTCCGGATGTTCGGGCGGCTGTCACCGGATGGGCTTGCCCATCAGCCCGAGCACCAGGTACTCCTGCAGCACAGTCAGCCAGTGGTACACCTCGAGGTGCGCGGCCATCGGGTGGCCGGGTGGCAACCGGTCGGGCATATCCGGGCCGACCTGCAGGATGGTGCCCAGCGCCAACCGGATGTCATTGACCGCCGCTATCCAGACCCCGGCGTCCTCCGCGGTCAGCTCCAACCGGCCCCCACCATCGGGCAGGGTGTCCACCAGTCGTTGTGCAGCAGCGATTTTGGCATCGATGATCTGCGGCTCGTACAGGCTGCGCAGGGCTTCGTTGGATGCCGCGGGATCGTCAGCCGCGCCGCTGCGGTCCCGGACGAAGTCCGGCAGCAACCGGCGTACCGTCGCATCTTCGGGCGCGGTGGAGTTACCGGTGCGGATACCGGTGATCTGTTCCAGCGGATCCGACGGCGACGCCGACTGCCGGCCGTCGAGCATCTCCCGCACCGAGGTCGCCATGGTTCTCAGCAACGCCACCTCGTGCTGCTCCAGCGCCGAGACGAATCGCGGACCGTCGGCGGTATCGACCCGCCTCCATTTGCGCACGTGTATCCGCCAGACCCCGGCTCAGCGGTCCTGCTGCATGGTGGCCCACAACCCGGCCGCGTGCAGCTTGGTGACGTCGACCTCCATCGCCTCCCGGCTACCGGCCGAGACCACCGCCTTGCCGTCCTGGTGAACCTGCATCATGAGCTTGGTCGCATGCGGCTCGCTGTAGCCGAAAAGCTTCTGAAAGATGTAGGTCACGTAATTCATCAGGTTGACCGGATCGTCCCAGACGATGGTCACCCACGGTGCATCGACGGCCTCGGAGATGTCGGTTTCGCGAAGCCCCCCGGTCCCAGGCCGGGTAGGTGCTGCTGGCGCGCCCATGGCCACCAGGATAGCGATCCCATGCCGTGAATGTCCCGGCCGCATCAAGCCGTTACGGTTGGCCCGTGACTGGGGTTTTCGCGCCGGCGCTGCTGACCGACAAATACGAGTTGACCATGCTGTCGGCGGCATTGCGCGACGGCACCGCGAGCCGGCGGACCACCTTCGAGGTGTTCGCCCGGAGGCTGCCGGCCGGCCGCCGCTACGGGGTGGTCGCCGGGACCGGGCGTTTCCTGGACGCGCTGGCCGACTTCCTCTTCGACGACGCGGCGCTGACTGCTGTCGCCGATTTCCTCGACCCGGCGACGCTGGACTATCTGGCCGGTTTCCGGTTCCGCGGCGATATCGACGGCTACGCCGAGGGTGAGCTGTATTTCCCCGACTCCCCCGTGCTGTCGATCACCGGCACGTTCGCCGAGTGCGTGGTGCTCGAGACCCTGGTGCTGTCGATCCTCAACCACGACACCGCGGTGGCATCGGCGGCCGCCCGGATGGTCAGCGCCGCCGCCGGCCGCTCGATGATCGAGATGGGTTCGCGCCGCACCCACGAGCAGGCCGCCGTCGCCGCCGCCCGCGCCGCCTATATCGCCGGATTCAGCGGCACCTCGAACCTGGAGGCCGGCCGCCGGTACGGGATCCCGACGCTGGGGACCGCGGCGCACGCGTTCACCCTGGTGCACACGGTTGACGGAGCCGTCACCGACGCGTGGGAGCAGGCGGCGTTCCGCGCCCAGGTCGCCGCCCTCGGCGTGAGCACGACACTGCTGGTCGACACCTATGACGTGACCGGCGGGGTGGCCAATGCGATCGCCGCGGCCGGTTCCGGGCTGGGAGCGGTGCGCATCGACTCCGGCGATCTGGGCGTACTCGCCCGGCAGGTGCGTGAGCAGCTCGACGAGCTCGGTGCGGTGGACACCGCAATCGTGGTCTCCGGCGATCTGGACGAGTTCACCGTCGCGGCACTGCGCAACGACCCGGTCGACACTTACGGCGTGGGCACCTCGGTGGTCACCGGGTCGGGGGCCCCCACCGCCGAAATGGTCTACAAACTGGTCGAGGTCGACGGTATCGCCGTGCAGAAACGCAGCAGCCACAAGGAGTCCCACGGCGGACGCAAGGCTGCAATCCGGCTCTCCCGGGCATCGGGAAACATCGCCGAAGAGGTGGTGCACCCGGTCGGCTCACCCCCGGTGGGCGCCGAGATGGCACGGGATCTGACCGTCCCTCTGGTGCGCGCCGGTGACGTGTTGACCGGAACCGATCTCGCCGGAGCCCGCGACCGTGTCGCGGCCGGTCTGCTCAGCCTGCCGTCGGAGGGCCGGGAACTCTCACCCGGCGGGCCCGCCATCCCCACCCGGCAGGTCCCGCCCCGGTGAGCGATCCGCCCGCGGCGGCCGAACTGCTGGCCCGCGCGGTCACCGCGCTCGGCGGCGCGCAGCGCCCGGGTCAGGTGCAGATGGCCGAGGCGGTGGCGCGGGCGTTCGGCACCGGCGAGCACCTCGCCGTACAGGCCGGTACCGGAACAGGTAAGTCGCTGGCCTACCTCGTCCCGGCGATCGCCCGTGCGGTCAACGACCAGTCGCCGGTGGTGGTGTCGACGGCGACCATCGCCCTGCAACGTCAGCTCGTCGACCGCGACCTACCCCGGCTGGCCGACGCACTGGCCGGCGCCCTGGACCGTAGGCCCACCTTCGCACTACTCAAGGGTCGGCGAAACTATTTGTGCCTGAACAAGATTCACAGCGAGGCTGCCGACGACATCGACGTGTCACAGGAGGAACTGTTCACCGCTCCGACCAGCACGCTGGGTCGCGATGTGCAACGTCTCACCGCATGGGCGTCGGACACCGACACCGGGGACCGTGACGAGTTGCGCCCCGGAGTGCCGGAGCGGTCCTGGTCCCAGGTCAGCGTCTCGGCACGGGAGTGCCTCGGCCCGGCGCGCTGCCCCTACACCGCGGACTGCTTCTCGGAGAAGGCTCGCGGCGAGGCCGGCCGCGTCGATATCGTCGTCACCAATCACGCACTACTGGCCATCGATGCCATCGCCGACGCGGAAGTGCTGCCCGAACACGATTTCCTGGTCATCGATGAGGCGCACGAACTCACCGACCGGGTGACCTCGGTGGCCACCGGTGAACTCACGCCGGGACCGCTGGGAGTGACGGTGCGCCGGACAGCCCGGTTGGTCGGCCCGGAGCTGACCCAGCGACTGGAAGCCGCGGTCAGCACGTTCTCCTCGGCCATCCACGACGCCGAACCCGGCCGAATCGACTTCCTCGACGAGGAACTCAAGACCTACCTGACGGCGTTGCGCGATGCGGCCGCCGCCGCCTGTTCCGCCATCAACCCCACGCCGGGAGATCCCAAGGCCGCCGCCGCGCGGGCCGAGGCGATCGCGGCGCTGACCGAGATCACCGACACCGCCGGCCGGGTGCTGGACTCGTTCGGCCCGGCCATCCCGGACCGGAGCGATGTGGTCTGGCTCGACCATGAGCCGCAGCGCGGTCCGGCCGGGTCCGCCGGGCCGGCGACGACGGGATCGGACACACGGCCCGTGTTGCGGGTGGCGCCGCTGTCGGTGGCGGGTCTGCTGGCCGAGCGGGTATTCGGCACGGCGACGGCGGTGCTGACCTCGGCGACGCTGACCGTGGGCGGGTCGTTCGATGCGATGGCCGACGCCTGGGGGCTCTCCGACGGGCCGGCCTGGCAGGGCCTGGACGTCGGCTCGCCCTTCGACCACGCCAAATCCGGAATCCTTTACATCGCCGCGCACCTGCCGCCGCCGGGACGTGACGGGGCCGGGGCCGCCGAGCAACTCGACGAGATCGCCGACCTGATCGACGCCGCCGGCGGACGCACGCTGGGGTTGTTCTCCTCGATGCGGGCGGCCCGGGTGGCGGCCGAGGCGATGCGCGACCGGCTGGACACCCCGGTGCTGTGCCAGGGCGACGACGGCACCGCCGCACTGGTGGAGCAGTTCGCCGCCGACCCCGCTACCTCCCTGTTCGGCACGTTGTCGCTCTGGCAGGGTGTCGACGTTCCGGGTCCGTCATGCTCATTGGTGATCATCGACCGCATCCCGTTTCCCCGACCCGACGATCCGCTGCTGACGGCCCGGCAGCGCGCGGTGGCAGCCCGGGGTGGCAACGGGTTCATGGCGGTGGCCGCCAGCCACGCCGCGCTGCTGCTGGCCCAGGGGGCCGGCCGACTGCTGCGCCGCACCGACGACCGCGGCGTGGTAGCGGTGCTGGACTCCCGGATGGCGACCGCCCGCTACGGCGGATACCTGCGGGCGTCGCTGCCGCCGTTCTGGCCGACCACCGACGCCCGACTGGTCCAGCAGGCGCTGCGGCGGCTCAATCCGCCCGCCGCCGGCTGAACGCCCGGCGAACTATGGTGGGGAAATGCTCCGGTCCCTGTCACAGCTGCTCGCCGCCGGCGGTGCCGTCGCGGTGCTGGCCGGATGCGGCCCGGCGATATCCGGGACGGCGGTGTCGGTATATGCCGATCCGTTCAAAGTCGGCGGACTGGAGGCCGTCGACGGCCCGACCGGACTGCGCCCCGACGCCAAGGCCGCCTCCCGCGAGGTGGTCGGCACCGACGGCGGCGAGATCGACGAACTTGCGGTCCAGTCGGTCAGCGATCTTGAGGAATTCTGGAAGTTCGCCTACCCGGACGCGTTCGACAGCGAGTTCACCCCGATCAAGGAACTACTGTCCTGGGACTCGAACGGGTATGACGGCTATGGCCGCTCTCGCAGCTACGGCGCCATGTTCTGCGGCGAGACCACCGCAGGACTCGTCAACGCCGGGTACTGCGAGCAGGACGGCACCATCGGCTGGGACCGAGCCGTACTGATGCCGTCCCTGCGTGAGGCCTACGGCGATATGGCGATCACCATGGTGCTGGCCCACGAGTACGGGCACGCCATCCAGGACCTGGTGCCGCTGAATCCGAGGGGCGTGCCCACCCTGGTGGCCGAGCAGCAGGCCGACTGCCTGTCCGGGGTCTATCTGCGCTGGGTCGCCGAAGGCAAGTCGCCCCGCTTCACCCTGAGCACCGGGGACGGCCTGAACAACCTGCTGGCGGCGATGATCTCGTTCCGCGACCCGTTGCTCGACCAGGACGACTACGGCATGAGCGACGAGCACGGCTCGGCGTTCGAGCGGATCTCGGCCTTCCAGTTCGGTTTCACCGACGGTGCCGCCGCCTGCGCTGCCATCAACATCCGGGAGATCCAGCAGCGGCGCGGGGAACTGCCGGTTGAGCTGCCCAGCGACCAGTCCGGCGAGCTCCCGGTCACCGAATCCTCGGTCCGCACCCTCATCGATGCGATGACCATCCTGTTCACCCCGACGAATCCGCCGGCGGTGAGCTTCGACGCCGACTCGGCCTCGAGCTGCCCGGATGCCCGGCCCAGCCCCCCGGTGTCCTACTGCCCGGCGAATAACACCATCAGCGTCGACATGCCGGAGCTGCGGGCGATGGGAACTCCTACCGAGGGCTACGACGGCCCGCCCCTGCAGGGTGACAACACCGCCTACTCGGTGCTGGTATCCCGGTACATGATGGCGCTGGAACATGAGCGCGGCGGCATGGCGCTGGACAACGCCGAAGCCGGGCTGCGCACCGCCTGCCTCACCGGGGTGGCGACCACCAAGCTGTCCACGAACATCACCACCACCGACGGCAACACCGTGGCGCTGACCGCCGGTGACATCGACGAGGCGGTGTCCGGACTACTGACCAATGGGCTGGCCGCCGGCGACGTCAACGGCGAACCGGTGCCCGCAGGATTCTCCCGCATCGATGCGTTCCGGGTCGGCATACTCGGGGATGCCGAGGGCTGTTTTAAACGGTTCCCCTGAGCGGCGACACCGCTTTCGGCGCCCCGCACCAGGTCAGGTCAGG
>CAZGPT010000063.1:8385-17022 GCA_964527015.1 uncultured Mycobacterium sp.
CCAGGTCAGGTCAGGTCAGGTCAGGTCAGGTCAGGCGGGACACTACACCGGGATGGGCGTGCCGCTCGCCGACTCCTCCTGCTCACCGTCGCCGGCAATTCTCACCAGACCCATCTCGGCGTCGGCGACCAGCAGCGGATGATGCGGCAGCACCCGCACCGTGTAGCCCACCGACCCGGCCTGCGGCAGTAGCGCCGTTGTGGAGAAGATCTCGATACCGCCGCCGTCGGAGCCGGTATGGACCATGTCGATGTAGTCGGGGTTCAGCAACGTGTCGCCGGGCTCCACACGACCCAGCACCGCTTGAACGCACACCTCGTCGGGGTGCAGACCGGCCAGGGCCACGCTGGCGGTCAAGGTCAGCTCGGAGCCCAGCTCGGGGATGCCGGTCAGGCCGGTGCTGTCGACATCGGTGATCGCCACATGCGGCCACGCCGAGCTGACCCGGTGCCGGTAGGCCGCCAGTTCGCGAGCCCGACCGTAGGCATGGCCGTCGACGGGTTCGATGGTCCGGCGCAGCGCCGCCGCGGCCGGAGCGTAGTAGTTCTCGGTGTAGTCCCGCACCATCCGGGAGGCCAGCACCTTAGGGCCCAGCGTCCGCACGGTGTGCCGGACCATCTCCACCCAGCGGCCGGGTACGTCGGCGTCATCCCGGTCGTAGAACAGCGGGGCCACCGTGTTCTGCAGCAGATCGTAGAGGGCACCGGCCTCCAGATCGTCACGGCGGTCCTCGCTGGTCACCTCGGCGGTCGGGATCTCCCAACCGTTCTCGCCGTCAAACCATTCATCCCACCAGCCGTCCCGGACGGAGAGGTTGAGCCCACCGTTGAGCGCGCTCTTCATCCCCGAGGTTCCGCATGCCTCCAGCGGCCGCCGCGGGTTGTTCAGCCAGACGTCGCAGCCCCAGTACAGCAATCGCGCCATCGAGATGTCGTAGTCGGGAAGGAAAGCGATGCGATGGCGGACCTCGGGCCGGTCGGCGAACCGGACGATCTGCTGGATCAACCCCTTTCCGGCGTCGTCGGCGGGATGTGACTTGCCCGCCACGATGAGCTGGACTGGCCGGTCTTCGTCGAGCAGGAGGGCTTCCAGCCGTTCCGGGTCACGCAACATCAGCGTCAGCCGCTTGTAGGTTGGCACCCGGCGGGCGAAGCCGACGGTCAGCACACCCGGATCGAAAGCATCTGCGATCCAGCCCAGCTCAGCCTCGATCGCGCCGCGTTCCAGCCAGGACTCCCGCAGCCGTCGACGTACGTCCTGCACCAGCTTTTCCCGCAGCTGACAACGGATCCACCAGAGGTGGCCGGCATCGACCCGCTTCAAGCCCTGCCACTTCGACGGCTCGCGCAACGCCTCCTCCGAGCCGGTGAGTTCACGACCGAGTTGGGCCCACTCAGGAGCGAACCAGGACGGGCCGTGGACGCCGTTGGTGATCGAACCGATGGGCACCTCCACCGAATCGAAACCCGGCCACAACTCTTCGAACATGGCGCGGCTGACCTGCCCGTGCAGCTGCGACACCCCGTTGGACCGCTGGCCGAGCCGAAGCCCCATATGCGCCATGTTGAACTTGGTCGTGTCGGTCTCGGCACCGAATCCCAGTACCCGCTCCACCGGAACACCGGGCAGCAGCGCGCCGCCCCGGTGGTCGTGGCCGTGGCCGTGCCCGTGGCTGTGCCCGTGGTCGTGGTGATCGCCGTGGTCGTCGAAATACCGCTGCACCAACTCCACCGGGAACCTGTCGATGCCGGCCGGCACCGGGGTGTGGGTGGTGAACAACGTGCTGGCCCGGACGACGGCCAGCGCGGTGTCGAAGTCGAGCCCGTCGGTGTCCATGAACTCGCGGATGCGCTCGAGTCCGAGGAAACCGGCATGACCCTCGTTCATATGGAACACGTCGGGGGCCGGATGCCCCTCCAGAACCGTGAAGGCGCGAATGGCCCGCACCCCTCCGACCCCGGCCAGCAACTCCTGACGGATTCGGTGCTCCTGGTCGCCGCCATAGAGCCGATCGGTGACGTGGCGCATATCGTGGTCGTTCTCCGGGATGTCGGAGTCCAGCAGCAGCAACGGAATTCGCCCCACCTGTGCGACCCAAACCCGGGCCCGCAGCGTTCGCGACTCGGGCATCGCGAGTTCGATCAGTACCGGCTCCCCGCCGGGGCGGGTCAGCAACCGGAGCGGAAGCCCCTGGGGGTCCAGCGCCGGATAATGCTCGTGCTGCCAGCCGTCGGAGGTCAGCGACTGCCGGAAGTAGCCGGAGCGGTAGTTCAGGCCCACCCCGATCAGCGGCAAACCGAGGTCCGATGCCGCTTTGAGATGGTCACCGGCGAGGATGCCCAGTCCGCCGGAGTAGATCGGCAGCACCTCGGCCACCCCGAACTCCATCGAGAAATACCCGATACCGTTCGGCAGCACGGTGTCGGCTCGGGACCGCAACTGCTGAAACCAGAGCGGTTTGGTCAGATACGACTGCAGGTCCGCGCTGCACCGGTCGAGCCGCGTGGTGAACTCCTGATCCTCGGCGAGTTCATCGAGCCGGGCCGGGCTCACCTCGCCGAGCAGCGCCACCGGATCGCGACCGATCCGAGACCACAGCTGCGGGTCGATGCTCGCGAACAGTTCCTGGGTGGAGGTGTCCCATGACCACCGCAGATTGGTCGACAGTTGACCCAGCGCGGAGACCCGATCCGGGAGATGGGCACGAACGGTGAACCTGCGGAGAGCCTTCACAGCCAGTGACCTTACTGAGGTTCGGCCGGCCGTGCCGTGCGTGCTTCGGCCGCGGGAGGTGAGTTCGGCCACTACGGTGGGAACTGGCAGCAGACGGTGCCAGCAGACGGCCAAAAGGGGAGTGCTCGGGTGTCGGGTCGCATTGTGATCGACGACATCGCACCCGTGGTGTCCGATGGCATTTATCCTGCCAAAGCGGTTGTCGGCGAACTGGTGCCGGTCTGCGCGACGGTCTGGCGCGAGGGCCACGAGGCGGTGGCCGCCACCCTGGTGGTGCGCTACCCGGGGCCGGCCTACCCTCAGGTGGGTCATGGTGCGGGGCGCGGATCCACCGAGCCCGGACAGCGGGCCGCGACGTTCGCCAGGGTCAGGCCAACCCAGCACCGGATGACCCCGGGCCGCACCGAGGACATGTTCCACGGCCAGTTCATCCCCGACCGGGTCGGTCTGTGGACATTCCGGGTCGACGGCTGGGGCGACCCGGTCACCGGCTGGCGACATGTCGTCACCGTCAAACTGGACGCCGGTCAGGGCGAGCAGGACCTCGACAACGACCTCCGGGTGGGCGCGACCCTGCTACGGCGTGCCGCCGCGGGGGTTCCGCGCGCTGACCGCGGCCCGTTGCTCGACGCCGCTGAGGCGCTGTGCCGGCCCGGTGATCCGCTGACCCGCGCGGCCCCGGCGTTGTCACATCAGGTGACCGAACTCCTGGACCGCTACCCGCTGCGGGAACTGGTGACCCGGGGTCGGCAGTACGGCGTCTGGGTGGACCGCCCACTGGCCCGGTGCAGCGCCTGGTACGAGATGTTCCCGCGCTCCACCGGGGGGCGCGACGCGGACGGTAATCCGGTGCACGGCACCTTCGCGACCGCCACTGCAGCGCTGCCGCGCATCGCCGGCATGGGATTCAACGTGGTTTACCTGCCGCCGATCCACCCGATCGGAATGATGCACCGCAAGGGCCGCAACAACGCCGTCACCGCCGAACCGGACGACGTCGGTTCGCCCTGGGCGATCGGCAGCAGCGAGGGCGGGCATGACGCCGTGCATCCGGATCTGGGGACCATCGAGGACTTCGACACGTTCGTCACCGCGGCACGCGGCCAGGGTATGGAAGTGGCGCTGGATCTCGCTCTGCAGTGCGCCCCCGACCATCCCTGGGCCCGGGACCACCGGCAGTGGTTCACCGAACTGCCCGACGGCACCATCGCCTACGCCGAGAACCCGCCGAAGAAGTATCAGGACATCTACCCGCTGAACTTCGACAACGACCCGCACGGGCTGTACGAAGAGGTGCTCCGGGTGGTCCGGCACTGGATCAACCACGGCGTCACGATCTTTCGGGTCGATAACCCACACACCAAGCCGCCGGACTTCTGGATCTGGCTGATTAACCAGGTCAAGTCCGCGGATCCGAATGTGCTGTTCCTGTCCGAGGCGTTCACCCGGCCGGCGCGGCTGTACGGCCTGGCCAAACTGGGTTTCACCCAGTCCTACTCGTACTTCACCTGGCGGACCGCCAAATGGGAGCTGGAGGAGTTCGGTCGCCAGATCGCCGAACACGCCGACTGCGCCCGACCCAACCTCTTCGTCAATACCCCCGACATCCTGCACGAGAGTCTCCAGCACGGCGGACCGGGGATGTTCGCCATCCGTGCGGCACTGGCCGCGACCATGGGCTCATCCTGGGGGGTGTACTCCGGTTACGAACTTTTCGAGAGCGTCCCGGTGCGCCCGGGCAGCGAGGAGTACCTGGACTCGGAGAAGTACGAGCTGCGCCCCCGCGACTTCGACGGTGCGCTGGCCGAGGACCGCTCCCTGGAACCGTTCCTGGCCCGGCTCAACGAGATCCGGCGAATTCACCCAGCGCTGTGTCAGCTCAGAACAATCCGTTTTCACCACGTCGACACCGATGCGATCCTCGCCTACAGCAAATTCGACCCGGTGACCGGAGATACCGTGCTTACGGTGGTCACGCTCAATCCCTTCGCGGCCGAACAGGGCACCGTGTGGCTGGACATGGAGGCGCTGGGCATGCACCCGTATGACCGTTTCTGGGTCCGCGACGAGATCACCGGGGAGGAATACCATTGGGGGCAAGCCAATTACGTGCGTCTCGAACCGACGAAGGCGGTCGCACACATCCTGAACATGCCGGTCATCCCCGAAGACCAGCGGACCGCCTTGCTGCGACGGGAATGAGACCCGGGATGAGAAGCCGATGACCCGTAACCCCGCCGGCCCCAACCTGGCCCCCGATCCGGCTGAACTGGACCGACTGGTCGCCGGTGTGCACCATGACCCGCACAGCATCCTCGGCGCGCACGAGCACGACGGGCATACGGTGATCAGAGCACTGCGCCCGCATGCGCTCGACGTCACCGCCCTGGTGGGCGATCGGCGCCATCCGATGACCCATATCGGCTCCGGTGTCTTCGCGGTCGCACTGCCGTTCACCAACCTGGCCGACTACCGGCTGCAGACGAGTTACCCGGGCGCCAAAAGCCAACCCCAGGTCCGTACTACGGCCGACGGTTACCGATTTCTACCCACGCTCGGCGACGTCGATCTGCACCTGTTCGCCGAGGGGCGCCACGAACGACTGTGGGAGATCCTCGGCGCCCACCCGCGTTCCTTCACCACCCCCGACGGCGACGTCAATGGCGTCTCCTTCGCCGTATGGGCACCGAACGCGAAGGGCGTCAGCCTGATCGGCGAATTCAACGGGTGGGAGGGCCGCGACGCGCCGATGCGGGCCCTCGGCTCATCAGGGGTGTGGGAGCTGTTCTGGCCGGGCTTTGCGGCCGACGGTATGTACAAGTTTCGGGTGCACGGCGTGGACGGCCTGGTCACCGACCGCGCCGACCCGATGGCGTTCGCCACCGAGGTGCCACCGAGCACCGCCTCGAGGGTTTTCGTCTCGCAGTACCAGTGGCACGACGATGACTGGATGACCCGCCGCGCGGCCGGTAACCCGATAACCGAACCCATGAGCACCTACGAAGTGCATCTGGGATCCTGGCGGCCCGGTCTGAGCTATCGCGACCTGGCCGAGCAGCTCACCGATTACGTTGTTGCCCAGGGCTTCACACATGTGGAGCTACTGCCGGTCGCCGAGCACCCATTCGGCGGCTCCTGGGGCTACCAGGTGACGTCCTACTATGCGCCGACGTCGAGGTTCGGCACTCCCGACGACTTCCGCCGCCTGGTGGATCGGCTGCACCGCGCCGGGATCGGCGTCATCGTCGACTGGGTTCCCGCGCATTTCCCCAAGGACGGTTGGGCGCTCGGCCGCTTCGACGGCACCGCGCTCTACGAACACTCCGACCCGCGCCGCGGCGAGCAACTCGACTGGGGAACCTACGTTTTCGACTTCGGTCGCCCGGAAGTCCGTAACTTCCTGGTCGCCAATGCCCTGTATTGGCTGCAGGATTTCCACATCGACGGCCTGCGGGTCGATGCGGTGGCCTCGATGCTCTACCTGGACTATTCACGACCGGAGGGCGACTGGACGCCCAACGTCCACGGCGGCCGGGAGAACCTGGAAGCTGTGCAGTTCCTGCAGGAGATGAACGCCACCGTGCACAAGAGCGCGCCCGGGGTGGTGACCATCGCCGAGGAGTCCACCTCTTGGCCGGGAGTCACCCGCGCCACCAACCTCGGCGGCCTCGGGTTCTCGATGAAGTGGAACATGGGCTGGATGCACGACACCCTGGACTACATCAGCCGGGACCCGGTGTACCGCAGCTATCACCATCACGAGATGACCTTCTCCATGCTCTACGCCTACAGCGAGAACTATGTGCTGCCGATCAGTCATGACGAGGTGGTGCACGGAAAGGGCACGCTGTGGGCTCGGATGCCGGGCAACGATCATGTGAAGGCGGCCGGGCTGCGCAGTCTGCTGGCCTACCAGTGGGCGCATCCGGGGAAAAAGTTGTTGTTCATGGGCCAGGATTTCGGTCAGCGCGCCGAGTGGTCCGAGGAACGCGGGCTGGACTGGTGGCAACTCGACGAGAACGGCTTCTCCGACGGTATCCAGCGTTTCATGGCCGACGTGAATGCGATCTACCGCAGTCGCCCGGCGCTGTGGAGCCAAGATTCCCGGCCGGCCGGGTACTCCTGGATCGACGCCAACGATTCGGCCAGCAATGTGCTCAGCTTCCTGCGCTACGGCGCCGACGGGTCGGTGCTGGCCTGCGTGTTCAACTTCGCCGGGAACGAGCACAGCCGCTACCGGTTGGGTCTGCCAGTGGCAGGCAACTGGCGTGAGGTGCTCAACTCCGACGCCTGCGAGTACAAAGGCTCCGGCATCGGCAACATGGGCGCGGTGGTCGCCACCGACGAGCCCTGGCACGGCCGACCGGCTTCTGCGCAACTGGTCCTACCGCCCACTTCCGCGGTCTGGCTCGAACCCGCCGAGTGAGGGTAGCGAGAGTCCGGAAGGGCCGCCGGTTCTAGTTGTTCGTCGGCGGTGGTTGAGGCCGGAACGGTTCGTACCACCACCAGTCGGCGCGTTCGCCGGTGGGTCCGGGGCATGGCCCCACCGCAGGTGGTGATGTGGTCGGTGGATGGGCCAGGGCCGCCGCGGTAAGCGCCCGGCCGTCGCTGTCGGTGATCTGCAGGTCGTCGGCGCGCCCGGCCACGGTGATACCGCCCCGGTGATGAAGCCGATGGTGATACGGGCATAACAAGCACAGGTTGGCCAGTTCGGTGGGGCCGCCGTCTTCCCAGTGGGTGATGTGGTGGGCGTGCAGACCGCGGGTGGCCCCACAGCCGGGAACCACACACGTATGGTCGCGGTGCTCCAGCGCGCGGCGAAGGCGGCGATTGATGACCCGGGTCGCGCGCCCCGCACCGATCACCTGGCCATCACGTTCAAACCACACTTCGCAGGTGGCATCGCAGGTCAGGTATTGACGATCGGCATCGGTGAGCAGTGGCCCCAGATGGTAGGAAGCGGCCCGCTTGTCGACATCGACATGCACCACCACGGTGGTGTGATGCCCGTGTGGCCGTCGAGTCGCGTCAGCGTCCCAACCCATCTCGACCAGACGCAGGAACGCATCGACGGTGTCGGGCAACGGCGGCATGTGGTCGGCTGCGTCGTCGCGATCGCCGTGATCATGCTTCCACTGCGCGATCAGCGCATCCCGGTGCGAGGCCAGAGCCGCGTCGAACTTCGCCGCCTCAAGATGTGGAAGCTTGATCCGCCAATAGCTGAACTCCTCATCACTGTGTTTGGTGATCGAGCGCTGAGGTTCCGGCTGGCGGTCGCGGTCGGGGCGTGGCTCGAGCTTGATCGCGGTGCGAAGTTGACTGACCGTGGCGACCGAGGCCAGCGCCGCATAGTGCTCATCAGACCCCTCGCCGGCACTCTTCGCGATGACGCCGACCTGATCCAGCGACAGCCGGCCCTCCCGCATACCCTGCGCACAGTGGGGAAACTCCGCCAGTCGATGCGCCACGGTGGCGATCGACGTCGCATTCGGCGCTGAACAGCCGGTCTTCCAGGCCACCAAAGCGGCGACGGAACGGGCCCCGGTGTTACCCCACAGCTCGTCGCGATCCACCTCGGCGACGATCTCCACGATGCGCCCATCGATCGCGTTGCGCTGACCGGTCAGCTCCGCCAACTCGGCGAAGAGCAGCTCAAGACGTTCGCCGGGAAGGAGTTCCACTACTTCGGGCGATGCGGCCGATGACATGACCCCATCATCGCAACGGGGTCCGACACAATTTACGATCCGGCGCGCGCGGCTACGCTCCTGCAGCGACATCGTCGAGGAATCGCTCCACCCGCTGCGTCAGCTCCCGAAATGCCGGTTGCTCCAATGGCAGATGAGCCCCGTTGCTCAGTTCAATGAACGTTTTTCGGGTGTCGACTCGCTCGAAGACGTTGCG
>CAZGPT010000064.1:0-17007 GCA_964527015.1 uncultured Mycobacterium sp.
GCCAACACCGCATCAACCACCACCACCACCCCGAAGAACTACTCAGACCCGACGAGGGACCGTCGCAGTAACGGCCTAGCCCGATATCGGCCTCAGTGGCCCGACGGGTTCCATCGCCTCGACCCTCCGGGTGCCGATAAAGACGGTGATCGTGACGCGTTCGGCCGTCCAACAGTCACCTCGGCGATGACGACACCGTCCTGATCTGGACACCGTCGTCGTACACGCGATGACGCGCGGGGCTACAGGTATTGCTGCACCGACGCGAGCAGCCCGCGCCAGTGGGCGACTGTCTCCGGGTCGGTGACGCTGAACCGCTGCAAGCGAGCCGGGTCAGGCGCCGGTGGCATCGGCGCCACCGGCAGGTGACCGTCCACCGGAACCAGGGACCGGCCCGGGCTGACCATGTCGCCCGCCAGCAGGCGGGCCCCACCGAGGGTGGCGGCGAAGCCGGTCTCGCCCAGCACGCCGGCCAAGGCCAGACCGCCCGCTATCCCAATGCTGCTCTGCATCTCGTCGGCCACCACACAGGGCAGGCCGCAGCCCTCGGCGACCCGCCACGCCCGTCGCACCCCGCCCAGTGCGGCGACGGTCAGCACCACGATGTCAGCGGCATCGCTCAGCGGCAGCCGCAGCGGATCGGGGGCGTCGCGGACAGACTGGTCCACGGCGATCGGGACGTCGACCCTGCGGCGCAGCGCAGTGACCTCATCAAGCCCGGCGCAGGGCTGTTCGACGAACTCCAACCCGCCCGCCGCGCGTTCCAGAGCGGGAATCGCCGCCTCCGCGGTCTCCAGATCCCAGTTCCCGTTCGCATCGCAGCGGATAGCGCCCGACGGCCCCAGCGCCGCACGCACCGCTTCCAGCCGGGCGATATCGTCGGCCAGCGAGTCCGGCCGGTCGGCAACCCGGACCGCGGCCGTCCGACAGCCGGCGTCGGTGACCAGTTGCCGGGCCCGGGCCGGGTTGACCGATGGAACGCTCACCGCCACCGGTACGCGACCCCGGCACGGATCCGGCCAGCCGACCGTGCCCACCTCGATGGCCGCGGTCAGCCAGCGGGCCGCCATCCGGTCGTCGCAACCCGCGGGCGGGCTGAACTCGCCCCAGCCCTGCGGGCCTTCGATGAGCATGCCCTCGCAGACGGCGGCCCCCCCGACGGTGTCGGTCAGCGGTATCGCGAAGACCGCCGCGGCATCGAAGTCGATCCAATTCTTCACCCGGGTGACCAGTAGGCCAGCATCTCGGCGAAGGTCTCGAGCGCCGGGGCCGAATAGCCGTAGGCCGCCTCGAAATGAATGCTCAGCGGGAACCCCAGACCGGCGGCTCCGTCGATGACCCGCTGGTAGAGGTCGATGATCATCCGCCGCTTGACCCGCGGATCGGCGGCGGCCAACTTCGCGACGAACGCCTGCTCCCCCGCCACGGCAGCGTTACCCGGATCCTGGATGAGCCAATCGATCAGTCCCACGCGGCCCTCCACCTTCGGCACGAAGCCAAAGGACAGCATGATCTCGGGTCGCTGGTCGCTGGCCTGAGCGAAATCGGTCAGGAAACCAACGATCGCGTCGGAGTACAGCAACTGCGTCATCCCGTAGGTAGCACCCTGCCGGCATTTGTAGCCGAACCGGTCGGATTCACCCACGCGTGTGGGAATCAGGATCGCGCCGCGGTTGGGCACCAGATCGCGGTAAGCGGCCAGCGCGTCGGTGGGGGCAACCCCGGAGCCGTCCCCATCGCTCATGGTGCGGGGCACCCCGACGAAGGCGATACCCTCCATTCCCGAATTCACCAGATCCGTCAGCCTGCCGCGCAAGACAGCCTCGTCGGAAAATGAGGTGACCTGGGTGCACAAACCTTTGACCCCGGGCAGTTCCGGGGAGATCAACCGCCAGTAGTCCAGGACGTCGAGTTTGGGCTTCATCTCGACGGGACGATCGCCGTCCTCGACGATCATGCCGGGGATCATCACATGACCGATCTGCTCGTCGATACCGATCTCGGCGGAGATCCGCGCGACCTTGCGCGCCTCCGCCAATTGCTCGGGCAGGCCGCGGTCGGTGTTCGGCGGGACCATTTCGACCGCGACCGTATTGAGGGGCACGGCGCACAACCATACCGACCGTCATTATTTGACCGATTCCAGAAAACGCGACAGGATCGAAGCGTGACCACCACCTCAGGTTTCGCCGAGCAGTTGCGAAACGCCGATCTGCGGGTGACTCGCCCCCGCATCGCGGTTCTGGAAGCGGTCGACGCCCATCCGCACGCCGATACCGACACCGTCTTCGGTGCTGTGCGCGTGGCCCTGCCGGACGTGTCAAGGCAGGCCGTTTATGACGTGCTGGCTGCGCTCACCGCCGCCGGTCTGGTCCGGCGCATTCAGCCGTCGGGTTCAGTCGCGCGGTACGAGTCGCGGGTCGGCGACAACCACCATCACATGGTCTGCCGGTCCTGCGGCGCGATTTCCGATATCGACTGCAGCGTGGGCGCTGCGCCGTGCCTTGCCCCCGCCGCTGACCACGGTTTCCTGGTGGACGAAGCTGAGGTCATCTACTGGGGCCGCTGCCCCGACTGCTCCATCCCGCATCCTGCGCGATCACACCCGTGACCGCAGCCCGTTATCCAACCCCGGAAGGAACGCTCGTGGCTGAAGAGCCGAACACCAACGAACAAGAGATCAACAAGATCTACGCGATGAACGAGTCGCAACTGCGCGAGAACCTCTTGTCGCGTTTCCACGAGGAGCGGCAGGACAGCCCGCAGTGTCCCGTGATGAAACCGCCGGTCGAAGGTGGCGGTAACCGGGACTGGTGGCCCAACCAGCCGAATCTGCGGATTCTGCAGCACAACCCGGATGTCATCAACCCGATGGGCGCCGACTACGACTACGCCGAAGAGGTCAACAGCCTCGATGTCGATGCGGTCCGGGCCGATCTCGTTGACCTGATGCGGACGTCGCAGGACTGGTGGCCGGCCGACTTCGGCCATTACGGCCCGTTCTTCATCCGGATGTCCTGGCACGCCGCCGGCACCTACCGGGTACAGGACGGCCGCGGCGGCGCGGGTGCGGGCATGCAGCGCTTCGCCCCACTCAACAGCTGGCCGGACAACGCCAACCTGGACAAGGCCCGTCGGCTGCTGTGGCCGGTGAAGCAGAAGTACGGCAAGCAGCTGTCCTGGGCCGACCTGCTGGTCTTCGCCGGCAACGTGGCGCTGGACGATATGGGTTTCAAGACTTTCGGTTTCGCATTCGGCCGGGAAGACGAGTGGGAGCCCGAGGAGGTCTACTGGGGCCCGGAGCACACCTGGCTAGGCGGGAACCAGCGCTACACCGGCAAGCGGGATCTGGAGAATCCGCTGGCCGCGGTCCAGATGGGTCTGATCTACGTCAACCCGGAGGGCCCGGACGGAAATCCCGACCCGCTGGCCTCCGCGATCGACATTCGCGACACCTTCGGCCGGATGGCGATGAACGATGTCGAGACCGCCGCTCTGATCGTCGGCGGGCACACTTTCGGCAAGACTCACGGCGTGGGCGACCCGGCGCTGGTCGGCCGGGAGCCGGAGGCCGCACCCATGCAGCAGCAGGGTCTGGGCTGGAAGAACGCCAACGGAACGGGTGTCGGCAAGGACGCTGCGACCTCCGGTCTCGAAGTCATCTGGACCCACACCCCGACCAGGTGGGACAACAGCTACCTGGAAATCCTGTACGGCAATGAGTGGGAGTTGACGACCAGCCCGGCCGGCGCCCACCAGTGGAAGCCCAAGCATGACGGCTGGGCCAATTCGGTGCCCGAGGCATTCGGCACCGGCAAGACCCACCCGTCGATGCTGACCACCGATCTGGCCATGCGGGTCGACCCGATCTACGAGAAGATAACCCGCCGTTGGCTCGACCACCCCGAGGAACTCGCCGAGGAGTTCGCCAAGGCGTGGTTCAAGCTGATCCACCGCGATATGGGCCCGGTCACCCGGTACCGGGGGCCGCTGGTGCCCGAGCAGACTCTGCTGTGGCAAGACATCGTCCCGTCCGGACAGGGCAAACTCAGCGATGCCGACGTGGCGACGCTGAAGAAGGCGATCCTGGACTCGGGCCTGTCCGTGCCGCAGCTGATCTCGACGGCGTGGAATGCTGCCGCGTCATTCCGCGGCAGCGACAAGCGGGGCGGCGCCAATGGCGGCCGCATCCGGCTGCAGCCGCAGGCCGGCTGGGAATCCAATGAGCCCGACGAACTGGCCCAGGTGGTGCGCAAGCTGGAGGAGATTCAGAAGACCTCGCGCACCGGGGTGTCCTTCGCGGACCTGGTCGTGTTGGGCGGCGCCGCAGCGGTGGAGAAGGCCGCCAAGGACGCTGGGATCGACGTCACGGTGCCGTTCACTCCGGGCCGCGGCGACGCGACCCAGGAAATGACGGACGTGGAAAGCTTCGCCCAGCTGGAACCGGCAGCCGACGGATTCCGCAATTATCTCGGCAAGGCGGCCCCGATGCCGGCGGAGTTCCAGTTGCTCGACCGGGCGAACCTGCTGACCCTGTCGGCTCCGGAGATGACGGTTCTGGTGGGCGGTCTGCGGGTCTTGGGCGCCAACCACAAGGACTCCAAGCACGGTGTGTTGACGGACAAGCCCGGTGCGCTCACCAACGATTTCTTCGTCAACCTGCTCGATATGGGTACGGAGTGGTCGCCGTCGCCGGCCGACGATGGCACCTATGTGGGCAAGGACCGCTCCACCGGGCAGAACCGCTGGACCGGAACCCGAGTCGACCTCCTCTTCGGTTCGAACTCCCAGCTTCGGGCGCTCGCTGAGGTGTACGCGCAGGATGACGCCAAAGCGAAGTTCGTGCGTGACTTCGTGGCGGCATGGTCCAAGGTGATGGACCTCGACAGGTTCGACCTGCAAAGGTAATTGATCCGTAAAACGAAACCCCGCGGGCCGTCGGCTCGCGGGGTTTCGTCGTCGGGACGCCGCTTTCGCGGGTCAGTCGGTGTCTCAGGTGCAGCCGTCAGCGCTGACCCAACGACCGTTCCAGCCCACACACGCGCCGCCCGCGGGAGTGATCGGAGCGTACGCGTCCGGGGGCACCACATAGGGCGCCATCACCTCGGACAGGTTCGCGCACCCGCTGACCGTCACGCGGCGTCCGGCGCTGGCGCACACATCGGCATTGGCTTCGCCGCTGGGCGAGATCGTGACAATGGCCACCGGCACGGCCGCCAGAGTAAGACTTGCCGCGGCGGCAGCACACCAGGTTCGTATCGACATCGCATCATCGTATCGGCACCCAATCGTTTCGGCATCGCGCTATCGGGACGCCCGTCGACGCCGCTGCCAGGCCAACGCCGCGACCGTACCGGCGACCAACGTCGCGAGCGCCAACAGCCAGGGCCACGCGCCGCCCTGATACACCCAGCCGGCCAGCACCCGCTGAATCCGTCCCGCGGCGGCGATAACGGGATCCTCGGCGCTGCCAGCACCACTGAACAGTCGCAGCTCGAACCACCCGTAATAGGCGACATAAAGGCCCACCACCAAGAGAATCACTCCGCTGATGCGGTTGATATAGGGCAAAATACTGCGCATTCTGTCGATCACCGCCCCACTCGCCAGCGCCACGGCGACCGCGAGCACGGCCACCACGAGGGCGATCCCGGCTGCGTAGGCAACGTAGACCAGCACCCCGTCGAGTGCCGATCCACTGCGCAGAGCACTGCCGGTCACCGCGAGGAATGGACCGATGGTGCAGGACAGCGAGGCGACGGCGTACCCCAAGCCGTATCCGTACATCGATCCCACCTGTGCCGTTGGTGCCCGTCCGGCGCCCTTGCCGAGCGCCCAACCGCCGATCTCCCGACCGGACAACAACCAGAGCCCGAGCACCGCGAGAGATGCGCCGACCGCCAGCGTCACGTAGGGCAGGTAGCGCTGCACCGTCGAGGCCACCGACACGGTCAGCAATCCGAACAATCCGAAGACCGTGAGGAAACCGAGTGCCATCACCGCGGTCGCGGCCAGCGCACGCCCCACCGCATGGAGCGGCCGGCTGCCCTCCCGCTGGATCACCAGGGTCAGGTAGGCCGGCAGCATCGCGAATCCGCACGGGTTGAACGCAGCCACCATGCCGGCAACCAGAGCCAACCCGAGCAGGTCGGTGTTCACGGGCGGGCTATGACGTCAGCGCGCGCACCCGGTCGGTCAGCTCCTGCTGCGACATCGCCGAGGTCGGATTGTTGACGAACGTCGAGGACCCGTCCGGGCTGAGGAAAACGTAGGCGGGCTGCCACGGCACTTTGAACTGAGCCCAAATCGACCCGTCAGCGTCGTTGAGATTGGTGAAGTTCAGGTTGTACTTCGATACGAATCCCTGCATCGCGGCCACGTCGGCGCGAGTCGACACGCCGACGAATGTCACCGCGGGATTGGCCGCCGCGACCGCGCTGACGCTCGGGGCTTCGGCGTTGCAGAACGGGCACCACGGTGTCCAGAACCAAAGAACCGCGGGTTTGCCCTGCAGGCTGGATCCGTTGAACGGCGCCCCACTGAGGGTGGTCCCGGTGAAATTCAGATCATCGGCAGCGGCGACTGCGGGTTTCCCGACGCCGAAGGTCACGGCAGCAACTGCCGTGAGCACCGTGAGGAATCTGAGCACACTTCTTTTCATGACAGCAGACAGTAGGCCTGTTCGGGCGAAGTCCGCCACGGGCGCCCGGTAGCGGTCAGAAATGCGTAAGGCCGTTCATGTAAGTCCGGCGCCGCCGCGGCTCAACAGCGAGGGTTCGCCGGGGCAGGCCGGCGGCTGCTAACCCGGGCCATCCGGGCCAGCCGCACGCGGTCGATCAGAATGCACCCGTGTACCCCGGCCAGATGTTCGGCCGCGCGGGTGTAGCGGTGGTTCGACACCACCATGGTCGCGGTGCAGTCGTGCACCGCGGCCCCGGCTACTACCTGCTGGATAGCCGACCCGTTGACCGTGCGAACCTGCCGCTTGCATTGCACAGCGGTACGAGCACCATCGCGAACAGCGATCAGGTCGACCCCGAAGTCCCCGCTGGCGCTGGTCATCTCGACCGTGTAGCCGATCCCGCGCAGCACCGCCGCGACGTAGTGTTCGAACTCGACGCCGGTCATGGCGTCTACCGCCGCCTGACCGGTGGCGCGATACAGTGCGTCGCGCCGGGCGCTGCGCCGTTGATCGAGCCAGACCAGCCACCACCGCCAGCCCGCTACCACCGCCACCGGCCCGATCAACGCGCCGAGCATCCAGGACAGCCCGCTGACCGAACCGAGGTAGCCCAGCAGCACAGCCGCCAGGCACCAAAGGGCGAACCACTGCAACGCCGTCGCCGCCGGATCGGTGTGAGCCTGCACGGGGTCACCGTACGGTCCGGGGCCGACTTCTCCCGGGCCATACGACACCGGACCACCGAACCGTGACCGTCACCGCCCACGACACCTGGTGCGATGGGCGAAATACCTTTCTCACCAGAGTTTTAGACACTGCTCCCAGCAACCTTAGAGAAGGCTTATAACGTTTTTGATGAGGCCGTCGGTGGGCGGTCACCAGCTATCGACATGAGGGCGGACATCATGACGAGCTTCACTTCCAAGTACGGCAACCCAGCAGCGGACTTCCAGGGGGCGCACGTCCGGGCCCGACATCGCCACGGCTCGATTGTGGTCGCCGTCAGCGGCCGGATCGACGGCCGCAATCTCGCCCATGTCAAGGACTACGTGAGCCGGTTCATCCTGGCTGAGACTCCTTTCGTGCTCGACCTCAGCGCCGTGACAGCGTTCACCTCAACAGCCACCGGACTCTTCGATGCCATCGATACGCGGTGTGCCGCTGCCGGCGTGGATTGGGCGGTTATCCCCGGCGAGGTCGTGGCCGCGCGGCTACGTGGCCGAGGCGGCGCCGCGGAGCTGCCGGTCATCGGCTCAGTCGCCGAAGCTGAACACCAGTTCGACGATGCAGTCCTCAAACGCCGTCGAATGCTGCTGCCGCTGCTGCGTAAATCCGCCTGAGGCCCGCCCGGTCATCCCGGCGTACGCTCGCAGTGTGCGTGCAATGGGTCGGGTGGTAACCGCTACCGTTGCTCTCGCCGCTCTGACCACGCCGATCCCGGCGGCGGCCGATCCCGACTCCGCTCCGACCCCGGAACCGGACACCACCCATGAGGCGGTAACCAGCGCCGGTCCGGCGCCCATCGATCGCGACGGCACGTTCGCCGTCGGCACCGAGATTCTTCCTGGCATCTACAGCTCCCCCGGCCCGCTTGCCGGTGAGACCTGCTACTGGCGACGTGTCGGCGCGGAGGACACCACTGTCGAAAATGCGCTGACAAAACAGCCGCAGACAGTACAGATCGACCCGACCGACGTTGCCTTCAAGACCAGCGGATGTCAGGGGTGGACGCTGACCGACGCTCCACCGCCCGACCAGAATCCGCCGTGGCTTTCACAGCTGAAAATGCGACACAGCCTGGACATTCTCAACGGACTGGCCGGTCAGTCCGGTAACGGTCAGCTCCCGCCTTACTGATCACCCGGGGTCGCACCGCACCCGGTGCCGGGCTAGCGTCTGCAACGTGATCGTGCTTTTGCCGCCGTCGGAAACAAAACGAGCGGGCGGTGACGGCCCCCCACTCGACCCGGCGGCACTCAGCTGGCCGGAACTGGTGCCGCTGCGGATGGAGTTGATGGCCGACCTGGTCGCACTGGCTGCCGATCCACCCGCCTCCCGGCGGGCGCTGGGCCTGTCAGCCAAGCAGGATGCGGAAATCGAACGAAACGCCACGCTGTTCACCGCGGCCACGCTGCCGGCCATCCGGCGCTACACCGGGGTGTTGTACGACGCGCTGGACATCGAGTCGTTGCGGGGCGCCGCGGCCAGCCGGGCCCGGGCCCGGCTGACAATCGGTTCCGCCCTGTTCGGCCTGCTGCGCGCTGAGGACCGAATCCCGGCTTACCGGCTCTCAGCGACGTCCCGACTCCCCGGCTGGCCGGGTCTGGCCACTCGGTGGCGCGCCGTCCTGAAACCGTTGCTCACCGACCTCGCCGGCCGCGAGCTGGTTGTGGACCTGCGTTCCGGAGCCTATGTGGGTCTCGGGCAGCTGGACACCGCGGTGCGAGTGGACGTCCTCGCCGAGCATCCGGACGGACGGCGGACGGTGGTCACCCACTTCAACAAGGCACATAAGGGCCGGCTGGCCCGGGTGCTGGCGAGCGGGAAGTCCGAGCCAGATGACGCCGCCGGAGTCGCCGCCGTCGCCCGCCGAGCCGGAATGCACGTGGAGCGCGACGGTAACCAACTGACCATCGTCGTTGCCGCCTGACGTGCCAGGATGACGCCGTGAGCAGTCGCTGGCAGCGAACCGACGCACCTCGTGGCAACGACTACGACGCACGCTGGCGGTCACTGGCCGAGGCCGGGCAGAACATTCACGGCGAGGCCGACCTGGTCGAGGCGTTGCTGGCCGACTCGGGAGGCACCTCGGTGCTCGACGCCGGCTGCGGAACCGGCCGGGTGGCGATCGAACTGGCCCATCGCGGGTTCACAGTCGCCGGGGTCGACGCCGATGACCGGATGCTTGAAACGGCCCGGGCTAAAGCGCCCGATCTGAGTTGGGTCACCGCGGATCTGGCCGATCCGGACGGGATCGATGACCGGGTTCCGGCGGCCGTCGACCTGGTGTTACTGGCCGGCAACGTGATGATTTTCACCGATCCCGGTACCGAGGGCCGGGTGCTGGCCAACCTGGTCGCCCGGCTGAAACCGGGCGCCGCGCTCGTCGCCGGCTTCAGCCTGCGACCCGATCAGCTTTCTCTGGACCGCTACGACGAACTCGCGGCGGAAGCCGGCCTGGTTCCGAAGCATCGCTGGGCAACGTGGGACCGTCGACCGTTCGACGGCGGTGACTACGCGGTTTCGGTTCACCGGGCCGGCGGATGAGGTAGCGGAAATCGTCGTCCGCGGTGTGCCCAACCCCCTCGGGTAGTCAAGACGCGGGCCGGGTAGGCCGTCCCCCAACGGGGTTGGGCAGCCCTCAGGCCTCGGCCGGATCAGTCTCCGACGACCTCGAGCTCACTCTCCTCGGCGGCCACCTGGTCGCCTTCGATGACGATCTCAGTCTCCTCCAGTGCCGCCTCGTCGCCGTCGACGATCACTTCCTCGTCGATGATCGTGGTCTGGTTTCCGTCCACGATCACTTCCATCTCCTCGATGGTCGTCCCCGCCGCCGGTTGCTGCCACGTGATGACATCCTGGCCCAGCGAGTTGTAGACCACACTGCTCGGGTCGGGGCCCGTGACGTCGAAATAGATCTTCCCGCTGACCTCCTGTCCCTGGGCCAACGTCGCCGGGCTGACGCCCAGCGCGGTCGGGACCTGGAACAGCGCCCTGTAGTTCTCGCCGCCGGCGGCACGGGCATTGAAGTCGGACACGATCGGCGTCACCGAACCCTGGATGGCTTCGTCGGTGACTACGGCCTCCCACAGCGTTCCCTGGACCTGGTAGGGGATGAGGTCCAGACTCGGCTGGAGTTCCAGGACGGTCCAGGCCTGCACCACTGCTCCGTCGACCAATTCGGCTTGCCCGCCGATCTGGGTGACGGTGATGTCCGCATCCTCGGCAGCGGCCATCGGGGCACCGAAGATGGCCGCCGCGCCGACGGCCGTGAGAAGGATTCCGGTTTTCACTGAGGTTGCTCCTTGGTAGGTCCGACTTTCCCGGCTGCGAGTGTATCCGCGGACCTCCCCTGGGTACGCATCAACTTGATCCGTTTGATTCGCTCGAAGCTCCGGCGAGCGCCCGCCGCAGCAGGTGCATCGCCACCGTCGTGGAGCGGTCCCGAACATCGGAACGCTCCCCCGGCACCTGGACACAGCGGGTGATGGTCGGTCCGCCGGTGAGCCGCACGCAGAACCACACCGTGCCGACCGGCTTCTCCGCCGTACCCCCGCCCGGACCCGCCACACCGGTGATCGCCACGGCGGTATCGGCGCCGAATCGGCTCAGCGCGCCGGCCGCCATCGCCTCGGCGACCTCGGCCGAAACCGCACCGTGCTCGGCGATCAGCGCCGGGTCCACGCCAAGCAGTCCGGACTTGGCCGCATTGGCGTATGCCACCACCCCGCCGGTGACATAAGCCGACGAGCCGGGAGGGTCGGTCAGCCGGGCCGCGAGCATGCCGGCCGTGCAGGACTCGGCGGTAGCGATCCGCCGCCCCGCCAACAGCCGCGCCACCTGGTCGTCGACCGATGAGCCGTCCACCGAGAAGATCGCCGCCTCGTGGCGTTCCCGGACCAGATCCAGCAAGGCTCGGTAGGCCCCCTCGCTGCCGGGCTCGTATCGGGTCACCATCTCCAACTCGCCACGCCGCAAACAGGTGGTGATCTCCAGCCCCTCGACGCCGTGGAGTCGCTGACCGGCTTCCCGCAGGGTGGCGGCCAGCCCGGACTCGGCGACGCCGAACATCAGCACGGTGTCCCGGCGGTATACCGTTCGCCCGGTGATCGCCTGCGCCACAGCCTCGGTCGCCATCGCCGCAGGCCACATGGCCTGCAATTCCCGGGGCGGACCCGGCAGTACCACCACCGTCGGGGTACCGGCGACGACCACCCCGGGTGCGGTGCCGACCGGGTCGAGGATCGTTGCACCGTCGGGGACCGTGGCCTGCTTGCGGTTCGCCGCCTGGACCGCAGCGGCGTCGACATCCGGGAACCGCGCCGTCCACTTCGCCACGATCCCGGCGATGCGCGCCTCCATCGCCTCGTCGAGCACGAGCTCGCGGTCGCAGAACCGGGCCACGGTGGCGACGGTCATGTCATCGGCGGTCGGCCCCAGTCCGCCGGTCGTCACAATGAGATCCATCCCCTCCGAGCGCAGGAACCGCAACTGCGCCTCGATATCCGCCGGACGGTCCCCACAGATGGTGATATGAGCCAGATCGACGCCGAGTTCCAGCAGTCGGTCGGCTACCCATGGCCCGTTGCGGTCGGCCACCCGGCCGGTCAGTACCTCGGTGCCGGTTATGACCACTCCTGCGCGCGTACCCATCGCTGTGCAGCCTACGCAGACGGCCCCACCAGACGTGCGATACAACTAACGCCGCAGCGGTGACGCCGCCTCGAACCTCGCCGTCCGGCCGCCGGACTGCCATCGGTACCAGCGTTGCCAACCGGCCAGTCCGAACCGCTGCCAGCGTTGGTCTACCCCGGGCACAACCCGGCGCGTCAACTCGATGGCGGCGACCAGCGGTGCTCGGGCTATCAGCACGGCTATCCCGAGTGCGGGCGACGGCAGATCGTAGCGACGCCGGTTCCACGGCAGCATGAACAATCCGGCGTATCCCGCCTGAAGCCGGTAGTGATAGCCGGCTCTGAACCGGTCGAGCCCGCGCTGAGAGGGTTTGGGAGCGAATGCGGGTACGAAGGACTCGACGAGTTCGGCGCCGATCTGGGCCGAGTCGTAACTTCGGGCGGAGTCAGCCATGAACAGAATCCGCCAGGCGTCCATCACCGTCTGCGGGAAATAGCCGTCGCAGCGCACGCCGACCAGATGCCCGCAGTACCGGTTGAAGTGCAGCACCGCGCGCGCTTCCCGCGGCGAGGTGAGAAATCCCAGTCCGGTCAGGCCCAGAGCCGGGGCCACACTGCCGCCCAGCAGGGTCAGCAGCATTGCGGACTGGCTGATCGGCAGACCCCAGCGTTCGGCATCCCATTCCGGATGCTCCCTGACTCGGGCGCGGACACTGACATGCATGATCCGGACGTGCAGGGAAATGGCTCTGGCCAGCGAACCGGGTCGCATCACCGCTCCGGGCCGGGCGACCTCGATCCACCAGCGTGAGGTCTCCATATAGCGATGTAGTGCACGCTCCCCGGCATAGCCACCGGACAACGACAGCGGAAGCGCCAGCCAGCTCTCGGTGTAGGTGTCCATCGTTCCGGCATTCCCGACCGCCCCGAGCGCGTACGCCCACCGTCGCCAGACCGCCGCGCCCTCCGCGATCAGAGCACGGTCTGCCCAGTCTGGATCGGTCTCGAAATCAGCGAAGAGCGCTCGCATCGACGGCGGCGCCTCGGGCACCTTGTCGATGCCCAACCGCAGCGCCCGCTCCACCAGCTCCCGCGCCCGGGCCGGGCCGATCTCGCCGTGGTAAGTCTCGGCGACGAACCGTTCCGCCACCGGATCGCCCGCGGTGAGGCCCACCTTGAAGGCCGTGGCGATATCGTCGGCGGGAAACAGATCCACCCCGGTCAGCCGGAGCAGCCGGTCCCGAATCCTCCACCGTGAGCTGCCCGCCCGAACCCAGGGGTACCGGAAGGCCGCCGGTACCGCCGCGGCGCCCTCAGAAACCGGCACCCGGCGCGCGCACAACCAGCGGTACGGCCGGGAAGCTGGCGGCCAACTCTGACCGGCACCTGCGCAGTGCCGCGGTGCCGTAGCCCTTCTTACGGTGTTCCGGATGGATCCAGATCCGGACGTTGACCTCGCCGCCGGTCAGCTCACCGAAGACCATTCCGACCTTGTCGTCACCGTCGAGGGCGACGAACCAAGCCGCCTCCTCGGCCTTGAGGCGGTTACGCGCGGAACGGATTTCGTCCTCCAGGCTGCCGGCCGGCGAGCCCGACCCGTCGCCGGCCGCCCCCACTTCCTCGGTGCGGGCGGCGAAGATATCGAGATCGGACTCGTCGGCGAAGGCACGCAGCCGCAGGCTGTCGTCCGCGCTGGCAGGCCGCTCGGACACGGTGAAACTCAGCTGACTGTTCAGGTCATCGAGCTCCGCGGCGATCCGCCGGCGGGACTCCTTGGTGAGCTGATCGAAGGACATCCCCATCACGGCCTCGGCACCGACCCGAGATTTCCCAAGTAGTTCGGTGACGGCGCTCACCGCGGATTCGCGGTCATCGGATTCGACAATGGCGTCGAGGACATCATGGCGCCGTTCCAGCGCGGTCAATAGGGCATCGGCGATGGCACGTCGCGTGACGGCACGATCCTGATTGGTCATCACCCAAGCGTAACGCCGGACGGCGCCAAAGCCAGAGGCAGCGGCGCCGATGCCAGACGGCAGGGGTGCCCACTCCGGCGCCGGTGTGCCCTACATTCGGTAATGACGGCATCCGACCCGCCGGTCCGGATAGCGAGCCGCTGAAGCGCGGAAGGGACACCGACTTGCTGGATCACGCCCTTGCGGTGGCCGCGGCCCTGGCCAGCGCCGTGTTCCTGGCGATTGGAATCGTGGTCCGTCAGCGGGCTACCTTGGATGTGCCGGCGGACCAGGGAGTCAGCACGGTGATGGTGGCCACGCTGCTGCGGCGTCCGCTGTGGTGGGCCGGCACGGGCGCCGCCCTGACGGGATACGTGTTCCAGGCGATAGCGCTGGCCTTCGGCTCCCTGCTGCTCGTCGCCCCAATCCTGGTGTCCGCACTGCTGTTCGCCCTGCCGCTGAGCGCACGGCTGGCCGGGCGCCGGGTCAGCCGAGCCGAGTGGGCCTGGGCCTCGGTTCTCACCCTCGCCCTCGCGGTGTTCGTCGGCCTGGCCCGCACCGGCCCCGGCGATTACCTCGGGGCCGAGAGGTCGGCAATGGTGGTTGCGCTCGTCGCCCTCGGTATCGCCGCGGGCACCGTTCCGCTAGCTCTCCGGCTGGCGGCCTGGCGGCGGGCCCTGTTGCTGGGCGCCCTGGTCGGCGTGCTGTTCGGCGTGGTGGCGGTGCTGACCAAGATCGTCATTAACACCGTGACCGAGGGTGATGCGGTCAACCTGCTCACATCCCCGGTCGGCTATGTCCTGGCACTGGTCGGGGTGGTAGCCACCCTGTTGCAGCAGTCGGCATTTCATGCCGGGTCGCTGCGGGCCTCGGTTCCCGCCATGCTGGTCCTCGAACCGATCGTCGCCGTCCTGCTCGGTCAGGTCATCTTCGGTGAGCACCTGACCGCGAACCTGCCGACCGCCGTCGTGCTCGGTATCGCGCTGGCGGCGATGGCCGCTGCCACCATCGCCCTCGGCCACGATGAAGGCGCGTATGAGGAGGCCCTTGAGGCCGAGTTGACCAACCCGGCGGCCCGGCGCCCATCGATATGATCCCCGCGCCCGACCCGCTGACCCAGATCGCCAGCAGCCCGGCAGGTCCGACGGTGGGTGCCTTCTTCGACCTCGACGGCACCCTCGTCGCCGGCTTCACCGCGGCGGCCCATGCCAGTGACCGCCTCCGCCGCGGCCAGGCCCGCATCGGAGAAGTGCTCGGCGTCGTCGAGGCCTCGCTGCGCTACAAGCTCGGCCGAATGCAGTTCGAACGACTGCTGGTGCGCGCCGCCAACTACTTGCGCGGTGAGTCGCTGGACGAACTCGATGAGGTAGGCGAACGGGTGTTCGCCGAACAGGTGGCCCACAAGGTCTATCCGCTGATGCGCCAGATCGTCGAGGCCCATCGGGACCGCGGTCACACCTTGGTGATGAGTTCGTCGGCGCTGACCATCCACGCCGAACCGGTGGCCCGCGCTCTGGACATCGCCGATGTCGTCTGCAACACCTTCGAGTTGGACTCCGACGGATTGCTGACCGGCGAGATCTCCCGCCCGATCGTCTGGGGTCGGCAAAAAGCCGCTGCGGTGGAAAAATTCTGCTCCGAGCGCGGTGTTGAGCTACGGCGGAGTTATTTCTACGCCGACGGTGACGAGGACGCGGCGCTGATGAAGTTGGTCGGGCACCCCCGTCCGGTCAATCCCCGGCCCGGTCTGAAAAGTCTGGCGGCGCATGAGGGCTGGCCCGTGCTGGTCGTCACCACACCCGGCCAGCGCGGACCCGCGGACGCGCTGGGGCATCTGCCGGCAATGGGGCGCGCGGCACTCGGGGCCGCGTTCAGCGCGGTGGCACTCCGCGGTCGCCGACGCTGAACGCCGACTAGGCCGACGGATCACGACCAGGGCGGCCGATCACATGGCGCGGTGCGGGACGTCGGTGATCAGACCGCCGTCCACCACGTACTCCGACCCCGTCGAAAATGATGACTCGTCACTGGCCAGGAAGACCATGAAGGTGGCGACTTCCTCGGGTGTGCCGGCCCGTCCCATCGGGGCCGTCACGATGTCGTCGGGCAGGTGTTTGGTCATCGCCGTACGGATGAATCCCGGATGGATCGAGTTCACCCGGATCTTCTCAGGCGCCAGTTCCAGTGCCGCGGACTTGGTCAGCCCGCGCAGTCCCCACTTCGAGGCGACATAGCTGTGCGCCCAGGTCGCGCCACGCATCCCCTCGATGGACGAGACGTTGATGATCGAGCCGCCGCCGGCCGCGACCATCGGATCGATGACCGCCTGGATGCCCCGCATCGCGCCGGTGAGGTTGACATCGAGCACTTTCTGCCATCGTGAGATATCCGCCGTTTTCAGTGGTGCCACCTGGACCACACCGGCATTGTTCACCAGCACGTTGAGCTTGCCGAACGCCTGGCCCGCAACCTGCACTGCGGCCGCCCAGTCCTCGGCGCTGGTCACGTCGAGGTGCACATACCGGGCGGAGTCGCCCAGTTCTTCAGCCAGCGCGGCACCTTGGTCGTCGAGGATGTCGCCGATCACCACCTTGGCACCCTCGGCAACCAGCATGCGGGCGCCGGCGGCACCCATTCCCCGGGCGCCGGCACCACCGGTGATCAACGCCACTTTGTCGTCTACGCGTCCCATGGGCGGTCAGGCTACTGGAACCTGTTCCAGTTTTTGGTCCGGCTGCCCATACTGGGGCCATGGCAATTCGTGTCGCGCACATCGCAACCGGGAACGTCGGCCGGCTTGCACTCGGAGAGTTGATCGAGAACCCCGCTTTCGCGCTCACCGGCCTGGTCGTGTCCGCACCGGACAAGGTCGGTAAGGACGCCGGCACATTGGCGGGACTGGACATCACCACGGGTATCACCGCAACCGACGACCTCGAGTCGGTGCTGGCGACCGAGCCCGAATGCGCGGTGTACTGCGCCATGGGCGACACCCGGATGCCCGACGCCATGCGCG
>CAZGPT010000065.1:0-16926 GCA_964527015.1 uncultured Mycobacterium sp.
GTCATGGTCACCGGGGTCAAACCCTCCTGACGTTCACCCACGCCGATATCGCCTATCTGGCCGGTCCGGCAGGCGTCGCCGCGCTGGCAGAGGTGGCCCGGCTGAACCTCGGCGACCCCACCCTGCTGTCGGATGTGGCGGCGGTCCGGGACCGCTTCGGCGATCATGCCGGTGCGCTGATCGAGACCACCCTGCTGCGCCGCCGTGCGGTCGCCAAACTCGGTGACGTGGCGTCGGACTGGCTCTTCACCGACGACGCCCTTCAGCAGGCGACCACCACTGCGGTCACCGCGCACCGCGCCCGCCGGCTCGCGGGGCTGATGGTGCACGATGCGACCTGTTCGATCGGCACCGAGCTGGCGGCGCTGCGCGACCAGGCGGACTATGTGATCGGCAGCGATATCGACCCGGTCCGGCTGGCTATGGCGCGGCACAACCTCGGCCCACGGGTACCGCTGTGCCGCGCTGACGCGCTCGCCCCGATCACCCGCGCCGCGGACGTCGTCGTGCTGCTCGACCCTGCCCGGCGAAGCGGTGGCCGGCGTCGCTTCGACCCTCGCGCCTACACCCCGCCGCTGGACCGGTTGGCCGATGCCTACCGGGACCGCGCCACGGTCGTCAAGTGTGCGCCCGGTATCGACTTCGACGCGGTGCGCCGGCTGGGCTTCGACGGTGAGATCGAGGTGACCTCGACCGGTGGTTCGGTGCGCGAAGCATGTCTGTGGTCGGCCGAGCTGGCTCAGCCGGGCGTACGGCGACGGGCGACGGTGCTCGGCGGGTCGCGGCGGGGAGACGAGCAGCTGACCGATGCCGATCCGGATGACTGCGTCACCAGGGCGCCGGGTCGGTGGATCATCGATCCGGACGGTGCTGTCGTCCGTGCTGGATTGGTGCGCCAGTACGCCAGCCGGCACGGGCTGTGGCAACTCGACCCCGATATCGCATACCTCAGCGGGGATGTGTTGCCCATGGGTGTGCGTGGGTTCGAGATTCTCGATCAGCTTCCGCTGCGGGAAAAGGTTCTGCGGCAGGCGCTTTCGGCGCGGGACTGCGGTTCCCTGGAGATTTTGGTGCGGGGCGTGGGCGTGGACCCCGATACGTTGCGCCGGCGACTGCGGCCGTCGGGGAGCGAGTCGGTGACGCTGGTGATCATGCGACGCGGATCCGGGGCGGCGGCACGCGCGGTGGCTTTCGTGTGCCGGCCGTCCCGGTAGGATCCGGATATGCGCTTCTCGAGCCTGGCACTGAGCTTGGCCCCACTGCTGGTCAGCGGCGCGGTTATGACCGCGGCCCCCGCCGTGGCAGCCCCTGCTGCCTGCTCCGCACTCGGCGGTGCCGTTGAGGCCGGCGATATCTGCCGGGTCCGGGCCGCGCAACCGGCCTACACCATGGACGTGACGTTTCCACTCGGCTATCCGGATGAGCAGGCTCTGGCCGACTACCTACTGCAGACCCGCGAAGGCTTCATCAACGTCGCCGGGACCCCGGACCCCCGAAACCTGCCGTACGAGATGAACGTCACAGCCGAGTCCTACCAGTCAGCGCAGACCCGCAGCGTCGTGCTGACCCTGTTCCAGAATGTGGGCAGCGCGCATCCGACGACGTGGTTCAAATCCTTCAACTACGACGTGGACCGGAACCAGCCCGTCACCTTCGATTCGCTCTTCGCCCCGGAAACCAAGCCGCTGGACGCTATTTTCCCGATCGTGCAGCGCCAACTGGAATTCGAAACCGGCATGCTGGGGAGCATTTCTCCCGCGGACGGACGCGATCCCACTCGGTACCAGAACTTCGCGGTCACCGACGATTCGGTGATTTTCTTCTTCGGCCAAGCCGAACTGCTGCCTTCCTACGCCGGGGTCACCTCCGCGGTGGTACCGCGCGACCAGATCCCGCCGCTGCAGCTGTGAACGGCCGGAACGGTCAAACGCGCGGGCTGGATCGACGTTCTCAGGCCGGATCGAAGCTGTAGACCTGCCCGGCGCTGGTGGCCACCACCACCCGCCGGTCGTGCCCCACCGAAACTCCGACCGGATAGCCACCGGCTTGTTCAAGCGGATAACTGTTGAGCGTTCGGCCGCCGTCGGCGGGATCGAATACCAGTAGTGACAGCTGCCCCGGTGCCGCTGCGACCACCGTGTAGGCGACCCGGTCGCCGGCCTGGCTGGAGGTGGACAGGGGAGTGATGTCATCGCGCCGCCAGGTCACCTCGGCGCGGTCTCCGAGATCCTTGATCCCCACCAGCCGGGTGTCGGGACCGCCGCCCGCGATGAGCGATGCGCCAGGGCCGACCGTGGGCGGGGTCTGCGGTTGGAATCCCAGCGCGACAGACCACCTCGGCTCTCCGTCGGCGGTATCGAGCGCCCACAGCCGGCGGTCACGGCCGGTGACGTAGACGGTCCTGCCGTCGGGGGAGAGCACCGGGCTGCCCAGCACGCCGGCCTCGACCGCCCCGGAGGTCCACTCCAGGCTCAGCAGCGGCGTCTGACCGGGCTGGTAGCGCAGCGCGGTGAGTACCGACGTCCTCTCGCCCGGCTGCCACACCCCGATCACGGCCAGCCCGCTGGTGGCTGAAAATGCCGGCGCCGATGCCACCGGACAGTCGGGCAGCGACTGCCGGCAGTCGGCGAGGCCGCGGGTGGCGTCGGTCGGATCGATACCGTCCACCAGGTCCAGCGGTGTGCCCGACACCACGCCGCGATGTGAGTCGAACACCAGAACCTGACCGAGGTGGGTCACCACCAGCAACTGCCCGCTGCGGACGAACCGGGGGGTGGTGGGCATGCCGATCACATTGGTGCGCCAGCGCACCCATTGGGTGGGCGGATAAGAGAGCATCAGGCCCGGCTGGCCCACATACAGATTGTTGAAGCCGTCGAACAGTGGGCCGGCGAAACCGCCACCGAGCACCATCCGGGTGCACCAGCGTTGGCGGCCGTTGTTGTCGTTCTCCCACACCATCAGCGAACAACCGTTGGTGGTCTGCCCGTTGAGCGCGAGTTCACCATCCGCGCCGAGAGCGGCCGCCGCTCCCAGTTCGCCCTTGACTGAGCGGCTCCACCCGGGCGTCAGCGCCGCAGCGCCCTCGGTTGTGGTGTAGCTGGCGTTCTCGGCGTTGGCGTATTGCGCGCTCCAGCCCGGCGCGGCGGTGGATTCCACCCAGGAATCGGTGTCACCGCAACCTGCGATGATGCCAGTCAGCAGCACCGCTGAGGACAATGCGAGCAGTCGTCGCAGCACCGGTGTCCTTCCGTCATCGGCCCGTCATCGCCGCTTGAGACCGTACCGGCCGAGACTAACCCGGCCGTCCCGGCACCTTGGGTAGGCTCATCGGGCATGACGAGCATGTGGGGTTCGCCGGTCACCAGGCGCTGGCGCGGTTCCCGGCTCCGCGACCCCCGTCAGGCGCGGTTTCTCACCAGGGCATCGCTGAGGTGGGTCATCGCCAACCGCGCGTACACGCCCTGGTACCTCGTGCGCTACTGGCGATTATTGAAGTTCAAACTGGCCAATCCGCACATCATCACCCGTGGAATGGTCTTTCTCGGCAAGAACGTGGAGATCCACGCCACCCCGGAACTGGCCCAGCTGGAGATCGGCCGGTGGGTGCATATCGGCGACAAGAACACCATCCGCGCGCATGAGGGTTCGCTGCGATTCGGCGACAAGGTGGTCTTCGGCCGCGACAATGTCATCAACTGCTATCTCGATATCGAATTCGGCGATTCCACACTGATGGCCGACTGGTGCTACATCTGCGACTTCGACCACAAGATGGACGATATCGAGCTGCCGATCAAGGACCAGGGCATCGTGAAGACGCCGGTAAGAATCGGCCCGGACACCTGGATCGCCACCAAAGTGACGATTCTGCGGGGCACCACGATCGGCCGTGGGTGTGTCCTCGGCGCGCATGCGGTGGTCAAGGGGGATATCCCGGACTTCTCGATCGCCGTCGGGTCCCCGGCGAAGGTGGTCAAGAACCGAAAATCGGCGTGGGAAACCTCCGCCGCGCAGCGGGCCGAACTGGCCGCCGCGCTGGCCGATATCGAACGCAAGAAGGCAGCGCGCTAGCCGCCTTCCCGGCCCGGGCGCTTCAGCGGTTCGGCAGGGCGTGCTCGACGATGGGCCTGCGGGCCAACGGCTCCCGTCGGCGGCGTTTCGTGACGCGATAGACCTCTGCGGTCTCCTCCGCCACGGTGGACCAGTCGAAATCCGAGGTCAGCCGCTCCCGGGCGGCAATGGCGCGGCGCTGAGCCGCAGTCGGGTCGGTCAGCACCGCGCCGACGGCAGCGGCAAGTGCGGCGACGTCGCGGGGCGGGACCGACAAGCCGGTCTCACCGTCGATCACCGCTTCGCCGAGGCCGCCGACGTTGGAGGTCACCAGCGGTGCCCCGGCGGCAGCCGCCTCTAGGGCGACGATGCCGAACGGTTCGTAGTGGCTGGGCAGGACCGCCACGTCGGTGCGGTGGAGGAGCTCCAGCAGCTCGTCGTGCCCGACCCGGCCCAGGAAATGAACGGCTCTGAGCACCTTGTGTTTTCGTGCGACTTCGACAAGCCGGTCCTGCTGGGTGCCGTCGCCGGCGATGGTCAGGGTTGCGCCGGGGTGGGCCCGCCGGATCCGCGGCAGCGCGGCGATCGCCTCGTGCACACCCTTCTCGTACTCCAGTCGGCCGAAGAAGAGCAGTTCGGCGGCGCCGTCATGCCGACGGCGGCGGGCGAACGGCCACCGGCTCGAGTCGATACCGTTGGGAATGACCGAGATCGGGGCCAGCCCGGGGCCGAACAGATCCGAGACCTCGGCGGACATGGCCGCCGAACAGGCGATCAGTGCGTCGGATTCCCGCGCCAGCCAGGACTCCAGGGAATGCACCTGTCGGCTGATGGGCCCCGACACCCAGCCGCTGTGCCGGCCTGCCTCTGTCGCGTGAATGGTGGAAACCATTGGAATGTCGAAGAACTCGGCGAGTGCGATAGCCGGATGGGCAACCAGCCAATCGTGAGCGTGAACCACATCGGGCACCCAGGCGCCGCGCAGGCCGAGCCCGGCCCGCATCATGGCGTGGCCCATGGCCAGCGTCCAGGCCATCATGTCCCGGCCGAAGTCGAACTCGTGCGGATCATGCGCCGCCGCGATTACCCGAACCCCCTCGCGGAGCTCATCGGTGGTGGGGTGGCCTGCCGGATCGGTGCCCGCTTCCCGGCGGGCCAGCACCACCACGTCGTGACCGTCGGCGGCCAGTGCGGTGGCCAGTTGGTAGACGTGCCGGCCGAGGCCACCGACGATCACCGGTGGGTACTCCCACGACACCATCAGGATTCTCATCGGCCGCTCATCTCGCCGATGGTGCGCACACTGCGTGGCTGGGCGGCGTGTCGGTGTACCGACACGCACGCTCGCCGGCCGAACGGCCCGGGCCGGGGCCGGCCGGGTGACCGGGGCGGGCGGGGCGCACGCTCATGCCGGCAGTCGTCTGGCGTCCAGCGCCCCGAACAGCCCGTCGGCGCGGTTCCAGCCCTCGGCCAGCCGCGCCGCCACCTCACGGCGGCCCGCTGCCAGGGCATCGGCGATCTCGCGGGTGGCGTGCGCGTGTAAGTGGGCCCGATAGCGGGCGTAGTCGGCGGCGGAGTCCTTG
The DNA here is from genome assembly GCA_964527015.1 of uncultured Mycobacterium sp. Lineage (GTDB taxonomy): Bacteria > Actinomycetota > Actinomycetes > Mycobacteriales > Mycobacteriaceae > Mycobacterium. The sequence goes on from CAZGPT010000065.1 coordinate 5,637, forward strand.
CTGACCATGAACGGCCAGTCGCTGGAGACGGTGAGTAGGGTCTCGCGCAGGATCTGATCGGCCACCGGATCACGGCTCGGCGCGGCGCCACTATGGGCCAGCGCCTTGTCGACGCAGGCCAGCGCGGTTTCGACCACCTCGGTGTTGAGTGTCACCAGATCGGCCACCTGCTCGCCGGCCCAGACCTGCCAGTCCTTGCCCGAGCCCCACGAGCTGGGCGGAAGATCGACCGGAGCGCCGACGAACCCGTCGTTGAGGGCATCGCGCAGCGTGCCGACCCGAATGCCGGCCGCGGGCAGAGCACGCAACAGCCGTTCCAGCCAGAGCGGGCCCTCGTACCACCAATGCCCGAACAGTTCGGTGTCGAAGGCGGCCAGCACGTGGGCGGGACGTCCGATCCGCTCTGACTCGCTGATCAGCCGTCGGCGCACCACATCGACGAAGTCCGCGACATGGGCATCGACGGCGTGTTCGGCGCGCTGCGGGTCATAGGGGGCTTTGGCCTGGGAGTCGACATTGCGGCCGGTGACCCGGGCCGGCTTGAGGCCAGTCAGGTGGTCGTAGGTGTGAAAGTCGCGGTAGGCGGCGTGGCCGGGGTAACCGGACCGCGGTGACCAAACCCGGTAGCTGACCTGCAGATCCCTGCCGAATGCCACCACGTCGGTCTGACCGACCGGCCGGCCCAGTCCGGTATCGCCGTGCAGCGAGGGGCCGTCGACCATGAAATGGCCCACCCCGGCCGCGGCGTAGTCTCGCTCCATCCCGGGGGCATAGGCGCACTCCGGCGCCCAGATGCCCGCCGGGGTGTGGCCGAACCGCTGCCCGGCATCCGCGAGCCCCTCGCGCAGCGCGAAATCGCGTAGCCGCGGGTGCAGCAGCGGCTGGAAGGGGTGGGCCAGCGGGCCGCCGAGGAGTTCGACGGTACCTGCGTCGATGAGTTCCCGCAGCAGCGGGCTGGCACCGTGCCGCCACCGCACCGAGAAATCCTCGATCGCGTGGCCAGCCTCCTCATGTTCCCGAACACCCAAGCGCCGCAACGCCTCCGGTGTGGACGCGGTATCCGCCGCGGCCCCGGTGGCGGTGTGGACATTGGCTGCTTCCAAGGCCCGCAGCTGCCAGTTGGCCAGCCAGCGCTGCATACCGTCCAGGCAGTACGGATCATCGAGTTGCGCGGTCACCACCGGGGTCATGCCCAGGGTGATCTGACTCCGGCGGCCCTCGGCGGCCAATGTCCGCAGCACTCGCATCAGAGGGAGGTAGGAGGCCGCCCACGACTGGTAGAGCCATTCCTCTCCCACCGGCCAACGGCCGTGGTGGGCCAGCCACGGCAGATGCGTGTGCAGGACCAGGCTGAACTGACCCGGAACCGGTGAGGATGCTGAATGGCTCACGGGCGCCTCGCGAGGGCCAGCAGGTCCAGGCTCGTGTCGATATCCCGCCGGGCGTCACCGGGGACGTCCTCGATGATCTCGAAGTCCTCGCACCGCACCGCGGCGACATCGGCCAGCAGGCCCTCGGGCCACGGGTCATCGGCCACCGCCCGGGCGATCTGGGCGTCGATGATCGACCCGCCGTTGCGGGCGTCCATCTCGGCGAGTCGCGGCCCGTGGTACACCCCGTACAGCGCGTCCACCCGAAATCCGCCTGCTTCGAGGAGTTCCCGCAACTCGGCGGCGTTGAGTTCCCGGGTGTGGAACGGGTTGACCGGGGTGTCGCTGCCGGGGGTGAAGGTGATGCGGTTAGGGGTTGACATGAGCAGCGAACCCCCCGGCCGCAGCAGCCGTAAGCATTCGGTAATGAATTGTGGTTGATCCCACAGATGCTCGATGACCTGGAAGTTCACCACCACATCGACCGATGCGTCCGGCATGGGCACCGCGGCCAGATTGGCGGCGAGAACCTGCACCCGGGGGTAGCGGGTGCCCACGTGGGCGATGGTGGCGGCGTCGTAGTCGACGGCCACCACCCGGCGGGCCGTCGCGGCGATCAGATCCGCCCCATAACCTTCGCCGCACCCGGCTTCAAGTACTTCCTGACCTGCGCATTTGTCAGCACACCAGCGGTAGACGACCTCGTGGCGGCGAAACCAGTAATTCTCCACCGCCAGACCCGGCACAGTCCGTTCGCCGGTCAGGGGAAGGCCGCCGTCGGCCGCGTCGGTCTGGTGCGCGCTCATCGCAAGGCAGGCTAGCGTGCCGCCCGCCGATCGCGAACCCGTCCGCACCTGTCCGGTCCGATGGGCCTGCGGGAAGGGCGCCGCGGGCACGCTATCGTTAGGGAGCGACCTGCCATAAGTTACTGGCTAGTAATATGGTCTGGTCAGCGGATGTCACCCCACAACGTGCGCACCGAACCGGCCGCACGACGCCTGCCAGGAGGATGTAGATAAGCCATGACGAACATCGTGGTTCTGATCAAACAAGTTCCGGACACCTGGTCGGAGCGCAAGCTCTCCGACGGCGACTGGACTCTCGACCGGGATGCCGCCGACGCCGTTCTCGACGAGATCAACGAGCGCGCCGTTGAGGAAGCCCTGCTGATCAAGGAGAAGGAGGGCGGGGAAAGCACGGTCACCGTGCTCACCGCCGGACCCCAGCGCGCCACCGAGGCCATTCGCAAGGCGCTGTCAATGGGCGCCGACAAGGGTGTCCACCTCCTCGACGAGCGTCTGCACGGCTCCGACATGGTGCAAACCGGCTGGGCGCTGGCCCGGGCTCTGGGTGCCATCGAGGGCACCGATCTGGTGATCGCCGGTAACGAGGCCACCGACGGCACCGGCGGAGCGGTGCCGGCCATCATTGCCGAGTACCTCGGGCTTCCGCAGCTGACCCACATGCGCAAGATCGTCATCGATGGCGCCGCGATCACCGGCGAACGTGAGACCGACGAGGGCGTATTCACCATCGAGGCCTCATTGCCCGCGGTGGTGAGCGTCAACGAGAAGATCAACGAGCCGCGCTTCCCGTCCTTCAAGGGCATCATGGCCGCGAAGAAGAAGGAAGTCACGACGTTGACCCTCGCCGACATCGGCGTCGAGGCCGACGAGGTCGGTCTGGCCAACGCCGGCTCCAGCGTCATGTCCTCGACCCCGAAGCCGCCGAAGACGGCCGGCGAGAAGGTTGCCGACGAGGGCGAGGGCGGCTCCAAGATCGCTGAGTACCTGGTCGCCCAGAAACTCATCTAAGAACCCCTCCTCCGAGAAAGAGAACTGCCATGGCTGAAGTACTCGTGCTCGTCGAGCACGCCGACGGTGCGGTGAAGAAGGTCACCACCGAACTGCTCACCGCCGCCCGTGTTCTGGGCGAGCCGTCTGCCGTCGTCGTCGGCGGACCCGGCACTGCCGCTCCGCTCGTCGAGGACCTCAAGGCTGCCGGAGCCGCGAAGATTTACGTCGCCGAAGCCGACGATGCCGCGAACTACCTGATCACGCCCTTCGTCGATGTGCTCGGGAACCTGGTGGAGACTGCCGCGCCGGCGGCAGTCCTGCTGCCGGCCACCGCCGAGGGCAAGGAGATCGCCGGTCGGCTGGCCGCCCGGATCGGTTCCGGTGTGCTCTCAGACGTCGTCGATATCCAGGCCGGTGGCACCGCCACCCACTCGATTTTCGGTGGCGCGTTCACCGTCGAGGCCAAGGTCAACGCCGAGGTGCCGGTGATCACCGTGCGCCCCGGCGCCATCGAAGCACAGCCCAGCCCGGCGGCGGGCGAGCAGATCACCATCGAGGTGCCGGAACCGGCTGCGGGTGCCGCTCGTATCACCTCCCGGCAGCCTGCCGTCGCCGGTGACCGACCCGAACTCGCCGAGGCCAGCATCGTGGTCGCCGGTGGCCGCGGTGTGGGTAGTGCGGAGAAGTTCACCGTGGTCGAGGAGCTCGCCGACTCGATGGGCGGCGCGGTGGGCGCGTCGCGCGCGGCGGTGGACTCCGGCTACTACCCGGGCCAGTTCCAGGTCGGCCAGACCGGCAAGACGGTCTCACCGCAGCTGTACATCGCCCTGGGCATCTCCGGGGCCATCCAGCACCGGGCCGGTATGCAGACGTCGAAGACCATCGTCGCGATCAACAAGGACGAAGAGGCGCCGATCTTCGAGATCTCCGACTACGGCGTGGTGGGCGATCTGTTCAACGTCACGCCTCAGCTGACTGAGGCGGTCAAAACCCGGAAGGGTTAGGCACCGGAAGACGCGGAAGTATCTGCCAGCGCCCGGCCGGGACAACCCGGCCGGGCGTTGGTGTGCACGGGGGCAGACCAACGGTTCAGACCAGCGTTCAGGCGGGGATGCGCACAGGCCTGTCGGGCAGACGTTCGGCGTCGGGGGTGCGTCGCCGCCGGATCATGTGCACGAGGACGAGTATCGACGCCATCGCGGCGAAGATGCACCACAGCGAGGCGAACGCCTGGGAGTAGAAAATCGCGACCACCACCAGACCCACCAGGTTCAGCGCGCCGAACGCGACGATAGAACGGTAGCCGGACATCAGCGGCGGACCGATCACCGCGACGATGTACAGCACCGCCCAGACGATCGGGTGCTGAACGACGGTCAGGTACTCGAGACCGTAGGGATGGCGGATCACCTCCACCGGATTAGCCAGAACCACATAGCCGAGGTACGCGGACACAATGAGGCCGATGGCGAGGAAAGGTAAACCGCGCCGGCGCGCGCGCCCGGGGGGCTCGAGCAGCATGATCGCCAGCGGCATATAGGTGGGTAGCAGCGGCCAGGCGATGAACATGTATGCCCGCATCCCCATATTGGCGACCCCGGCAGATACGTCCCCGTCCAGGCCCGCCCACACCGCCACCTCGAAGAATTGATGCAGGGCGAACACCGTCGGCAGCAGCGCGAACAACACCTCCCGCCGATGCCTGACCTCCCGCAGGGAGAGCACGGCGACCGGCACCAGGGCGGTACCCACCACTACATCGGCCGTCATCGAGAAGCACACGGGGGACATTTTCCCACGGCGGGTTCGACTGGCGTCAACGTGACCATGTAGTGAAGCCCGAGCAGACACGATCGGCCCGGGTGCCGGTCGCGGCCCGCAGCCCTGTTCGACCGGGACGGTCAACCGTCGTGGCCGGTATTCTGATCGGGTCATGAGCCAGTTCCGGTCGGTCTACCTCGACCACGCCGCCACCACCCCGATGCACCCCGAAGCCATCGAGGAGATGACCGGTGCGCTGGCCAGCGTCGGCAACGCCTCCTCCCTGCACACCGCCGGCCGGGGCGCCCGCCGTCGGCTCGAGGAGGCCAGGGAGCGCCTCGCCGCCCTGCTGGGCGCGCGTCCCTCGGAGGTGATCGTGACCGCCGGCGGCACCGACAGCGACAATCTCGCCGTCAAAGGCATTTACTGGGCGCGGCGCGACGCCGATCCCACCCGCCGTCGCATCATCACCACCGCCGTCGAACACCATGCGGTGCTCGACGCGGTCGACTGGCTGGCCGCCCACGAGGGCGCCGAGGTGACCTTCCTGCCATCCGAGCCGGACGGATCGGTGACACCGGCAGCGCTGCGCGAGGTGCTCAGTCAGCACGACGATGTCGCGCTGATCTCGGTGATGTGGGCCAACAACGAGGTCGGCACCATCATGCCGATCGTGGAATTGGCCTCCGTGGCAGCCGAATTCGGGGTCCCGATGCACAGCGATGCGGTACAGGCCGTCGGCCAGGTTCCGGTCGATTTCGCCGGCTCCGGGCTGGCGGCGATGAGTCTCACCGCGCACAAGTTCGGCGGGCCTACCGGGGTCGGTGCGCTGCTGCTGCGCCGCGACATCGCCTGTGAGCCGCTGCTGCACGGCGGCGGCCAGGAACGCGACGTCCGCTCCGGCACGCTGGACGTCGCCGGGGCGGTCGCCATGGCGACCGCCGCCGATATCGCCGTCGGCTCCCGGGAGGTGACCGCGGCGCGGCTGCGGAATCTGCGGGACCGCCTCATCGAGGGCGTGCTGGGTTCGATCGACGATGCCCACCTCAACGGCGCGACCGGTCCGGCTCGGCTGCCCGGAAACGCCCACTTCACTTTCCGGGGCTGTGAGGGGGACTCCCTGCTGATGCTGCTCGATGCCGGTGGTGTCGAATGCTCCACCGGTTCGGCCTGCACGGCCGGTGTTGCCCAGGCGTCCCACGTGCTGCTGGCGATGGGTGTCGACGCCGAAGCCGCGCGGGGGTCGTTGCGACTTTCGCTGGGCCACACCAGTACCGATGATGATGTCGATGCCGCCCTGCGGGTGCTGCCGGCTGCGGTGGAGCGGGCCCGGAAGGCGGCGCTGGCCAGTGCTCCGGCGGGGTCGCGATGAGAGTCCTGGTGGCGATGAGTGGCGGGGTCGACTCCTCGGTGGCCGCAGCACGGATGGCCGACGCCGGCGACGATGTGGTGGGCGTCCATCTGGCGTTGTCCAGGTCGCCGGGTGCGCTGCGGACCGGATCGCGTGGATGCTGCTCGCGGGAGGATGCCGGGGATGCCCGCCGGGTTGCCGATATACTCGGAATACCGTTCTACGTCTGGGATTTCGCCGATCGCTTCGACGCGGAGGTGATCGATGACTTCGTATCCTCCTATTCTCGCGGAGAGACCCCCAACCCGTGTGTGCGCTGCAACGAGCGGATCAAGTTCTCCGCGCTGTACGACCGGGCGCTGGCGCTGGGCTTCGACGCGGTGGCCACCGGGCATTACGCCCGGCTGTCCCAGGGCCGGCTGCGCCGTGCGGTCGACCTGGACAAGGACCAGTCCTACGTTCTCGGGGTGCTGACCGCAGAGCAGCTTGGGCACGCGGCATTCCCGATCGGTGACAGCCCCAAGGCGGAGATTCGCGAGGAGGCTGCCCGTCGCGGTCTGGCGGTGGCCGACAAGCCGGACAGTCACGACATCTGTTTCATCCCGTCCGGTGACACCCGGGCTTTCCTGGGTGCGCGCATCGGGGTGCGGCCAGGGGCCGTCGTCGATGCCGACGGGGCCGTGCTTGCCAGCCACGACGGAGTGCACGGTTTCACCATCGGCCAGCGAAAGGGTCTGGGCATCGCCGGGCCCGGGCCGGACGGCCGGCCGCGCTATGTCACCGGGATCGACGCCGAGTCCGGGACGGTTCGGGTCGGCGGCGCCGACGACCTTGACGTGTGGTCGCTGACCGGGAGCCGTCCGGTGTTCACCGCGGGCGAGCCCCTGACCGGGCCCGCTGAATGCGAGGTCCAGGTGCGCGCCCACGGCGGCGTGGCCGCGGCCGTGGTCGACTTCGCCGACGGGAAGGTGTGCGCCGCGTTGCGGACGCCGCTGCGGGGGGTGGCACCCGGTCAGACGATGGTTCTCTACCGCCCCGATCCGGATGGTGACGAGGTCATCGGCAGTGCGACGATCGCTCCAAGCCCGGGGTCGGTGCGCTGATGAGGCCATGACAAGGATCCGTAAAGGGATTCCGGCGGTAGCGCTGGCCGGCGGCCTCGTCGTCGGTGGTGGAGCCATGGACCACGTTGCCGCGGCTGCGACCGGGTACACCCTCGAGCCGCTCAACCTCAACCTCGTCGACTCCACCCCCAACCTGTTCGATGGCGCGGTCTGCGAGGTCTACGACTGCGCGAAGGTGCCGACGCCGGCGTCGTTGGACCTCTCACACGTCGACGGCGTCTTCGGCGAGAACGGGCCGATTTCGACCGGCGCGGCCACGCTCAACGACGTTCTGCTGGCCGATCCGGGCGAGAAGCTGGTGTTCGGCTTCTCGCAGGGCGCGCAGGTCGGGGGATTCTGGTTACGCAACTATGCATCGACCACCTCCGTGGACCGGGAAACCACGTCGTTTCTGTTCGTCGGGGACCCGGAGAACACCTACGGGGTTCCCTGGGCGCCCAAGGTACCCACCGGCACCGGCTTTGCGGTGACCGAGGTGTGGAGCCAGTACGACGGTTGGGCCGACTGGCCGGCCCGGTTCGACGTCGTGGCCATCGCGAACGCGATAGCCGGGATGTTCCTCGTCCATCCTGTCGTGTACGACACCATGGATCTCGCGGCCGAGGAGGCCGACGGCAATCTGGTGATGTGGCAGGGCGCGGACGGTAACGACACAGGTAGCAACCGCACAGGTATCAACTACACAATGGTGCGCAACGACCGGCTGCCGCTGCTGGACCCACTTCGGTGGGTCGGCTTGGGTGCGGTGGCCGAATCCCTGGACGCCCCGCTGCGCGCTCAGATCGAATCGGCCTACGACCGCCCGTCAACCCAGGCACAGGCCGACGCCGGCTTCGACGCCCAACCGACGCCCGCCGCGGCGCGGGTGGTGCTGCCGAAAGCGGAGAAGACGGCTGTGCGCGCCCTCGCATCCGATCCGACGAGCAGACGCCGGGACACCGCGGCATCGGCACCTCCGGCGACGGTTTCACCGGGACGCACCCCGGCGAGATCACGGCTCGGATCGACAGCGGTGAGCATTCGAACGACCACGGCGCCGAAACGGGCGCGCGACTGACGCGTAGGTTTGGTCGGTGAACAGTTTCGCCGCAGCCACCGGCGTGGGCTCCTGGCCCGGCACATCGCCAAGGCGCGCCGCCGAGGTCGTCGTCGGCGAACTGCCCCGGCTGCCCTACCTGCCGGAGTTGCCCGCCCGCGGTGTGGGGGCGGACCTGATCGGCCGGGCCGGGGCGCTGCTGGTCGATATCTCCATCGACACCGTCCCGCGCGGATACCGGATTGTCACCCGGCCCGGTTCGGTGACGCGGCGGGCGGCGAGTCTCCTCGGAGAGGATGTCGACGCCCTGGAGGAAGCCTGGGAGAAAGCCGGCGGCGCTCAGTCCGGCCGCACGGTCAAGGTGCAGGCCCCCGGCCCGATCACCCTGGCCGCGCAACTGGAACTCGGCAACGGCCACCGGGCGATCACCGACCCGGGCGCATTGCGGGATCTTGCGGCTTCGCTGGCAGAGGGGGTCGCGGTCCACCGGGACGAGGTTGCGCGGCGGCTTTCGGCACCGGTGGTCGTGCAGTTCGACGAACCGCTGCTGGCTGCTGCCCTGGCCGGCCGACTGGCCGGGGTGACCGCACTGACCCCGGTGCACCCGGTCGACGAGGCCGCGGTGGTCGGTCTGCTCGATGAGTGCGTCGCCCGCGTCGGCGGCGAGGTGGCGCTGCACAGCTGTGCCGAGGTTTTACCGTGGGATGCGTTGCGGCGCAGCCGTATCGGGGCGGTGTCGGTGGACCTTGGCGCACTGGACGTCGATGATCTGGACGGGCTGGCCGAGTTCGTCGACGCGGGCCGTACCGTGGTGCTGGGCCTGATTCCCGCCGCTGTGGGAGTCTCCGGCTCCGAGCACCAGCCGTCATTCGAGGCTCTCGCCCGCACGGCCGCGGCGCTCACCGACCGGCTCGGTTTCCCGCGTCACGTGCTGGGGCAGCGGATCGGTATCAGCCCGGCCTGCGGGCTGGCCGGCGCCACCGAGGCCTGGGCGCGCACCGCGACGAGTTTGGCTCAGCGCACGGCCGAGGCGATCGCCGAGGACCCTGCGGCGGTCTGACCGGCCCGATCACCGTCCCCCTGCTGCCTTATCCTGGTGCTATGCCCGCACCCTCAGCTGATGTCTTCGGCCGCCTACTGCCCCTCGCCGCGATCCAGGATTTCGCCGCGCGACCCACCCGGACGGTGGAGGAGATCTTCACCGGAGAACCGCTGGCGACGATCCCGGTCGGGACCGCAGCCGATGTGGAGGCCGCCGTCGTCAAAGCCCGGGCCGCCCAAGCCGAATGGGTGAAGCGGCCGGTGTCCGACCGGATCAGGATCGTGGAGCGCTACCGGGACCTGGTGATCAAGAACAGCGATTTCCTGATGGACCTGCTGCAGGCCGAGGCGGGTAAGGCCCGGTGGGCGGCGCAGGAGGAACTGATCGACCTGATGGCCAACGCGAATTACTACGCCCGCGTCTCGGCCGATCTGCTCAAACCGCACCAGGTGCAGGCATTGCTGCCGGGGATCGGCAAGACCACCGTCGGCTACCAGCCCAAGGGGGTCGTCGGGGTGATCTCGCCGTGGAACTACCCGATGACGCTAACCGCCTCGGACTCGGTGCCGGCCCTGATCGCCGGCAATGCGGTGGTGGTCAAACCCGACAGCCAGACGCCCTACTGCGCGCTGGCCTGTGCCGAACTGCTCTACCAGGCCGGGGTGCCACGGGACCTGTACGCGATCGTGCCCGGTCCGGGCTCGGTGGTCGGTACCGCCATCCTGGACAACTGCGACTACCTGATGTTCACCGGGTCCACCGCCACCGGTCGACTGCTCGCCGAACAATGCGGGCGCCGGCTGATCGGGTTCTCCGCCGAACTCGGCGGCAAGAACGCCATGATCGTGACTCGCGGGGCCGACCTGGACAAGGTGGCCAAGGCCGCCACCCGGGCGTGTTTCTCCAACGCGGGCCAGCTGTGCATCTCCATCGAACGGATCTACGTCGAGCAGTCCATCGCCGAGGAGTTCACCCGGAAGTTCGGCGACGAGGTTCGCGCCATGACGCTGGGAACCGGCTACGAGTTCTCGTCCGATATGGGCAGCCTGATCTCCGAGGGGCAACTCAAGACCGTGTCGGATCACGTCGACGACGCGAAAGCCAAGGGCGCCAGGGTGATCGCCGGCGGCCGAGCTCGTCCGGATATCGGGCCGCTGTTCTATGAGCCCACGGTGTTGACCGGCGTCACCGACGATATGGAGTGCGCCGCCGTAGAGACGTTCGGGCCGCTGGTCTCGATTTACCCGGTGGCCGATGTCGAGGAGGCGATCACCCGGGCTAACGACACCGAGTACGGGCTCAACGCCAGCGTGTGGGCGGCATCGACCGCCGAGGGCGAGAAGATCGCCGCGCGGCTGCGCTCCGGGACGGTCAACGTCAATGAGGGGTACGCGTTCGCCTGGGGCAGCTTGAGCGCGCCGATGGGCGGGATGGGTTTGTCCGGGGTGGGCCGACGGCACGGCGCGGAGGGCTTGCTGAAATACACCGAGGTGCAGACCATCGCGACCGCCCGGGTGCTCAACCTCGATCCGCCGTTCGGCATGTCGTCGGCGCTATGGCAGAAGTCTCTGCTGCCGATGGTCCAGGCTGTCATGCGGCTGCCCGGGCGTAAGTAGGACCGCCGGTTAGCCTAAGCACGTGGCTGCCGACATCCCGGACAGCGATCCGGTCGATCCGGAGGTGCGCCGGCGCTGGCAGGAACTGGCTGATGAGGTGCGTGGGCACCAGTTCCGTTACTACGTTAAAGACGCACCAATCGTCTCCGACGCGGAATTCGATGCGCTCTTCAACGAACTCGTCGCCCTGGAGC
>CAZGPT010000066.1:0-3626 GCA_964527015.1 uncultured Mycobacterium sp.
CAGCCGGACTTCAGCCGGTCTGTAGCAGTTGTCCCTGGTAACGACGCGATAGCTATTCAGCCGCAATTGACTGCTCGTCTTCTTTCGGTACCGTCGCGTCCGTAGATTCGGGTTCGGTCCAGCGCCCGTCCGGACCTGTTTTTCTCGGTGAGGAGGCGCCCAGGATGACACCTAGCCGAGCTACCCGGAGTCGAACTGAACCCGGTGTCCACACCCCGATCGGCGGCCGTTGCGCGGCCGGCTTCGAGTCGGTCGGAACGGCGTTCGAGCGAAATTTCACCGACAACGGCGACATCGGTGCCGCCGTGGCGGTCTGGGTCGACGGCGATCTCGTGGTGAACCTGTGGGGTGGCTACGCGAACTACGGGGCCGACGCCCGCCGACGGCGGCGCTGGAAAGAGAACACGCTGGCCAGCGTCTTCTCCGGAACCAAAGCACTGACCAGCACGTGCGTGCATCTGCTGGCCGACCGCGCCGAGCTAGACCTCTACGCGCCGGTGGCCCGGTATTGGCCCGAGTTCGGCCAGGCCGGCAAGCAGGACATCACCATCGCCGACGTGCTGGGGCACCGTTCCGGGGTGATCGGCCCCCGCACTCCGATGCACTGGACCGAGGTCGCCGACTGGGACCGGGTCTGCGAACGACTGGCCGCTGCCGAGCCGTGGTGGACACCCGGCACGGCACAGGGCTATCACATGGTCAGCTTCGGTTTCATTCTCGGGGAGGTGGTCCGCCGGGTCACCGACCGCACCCTGGGCCATTACCTGCGGACTGAGATCGCCGAGCCGATGGGCATCGACGTGCACATCGGAATGCCACCCGCCGAGCACAGGCGCTGCGCGGACATGCTCAACAAGCCGCACATCCGCGATGTACTGGCCGACGGCGGCGCGCCGGGCCATCCGGAGTCGCTCGGCGAGCACCCGATGGCCGGGCTGTCGATCGCGATGGGCTTCATCCCCGACGACGAACTCGGCTCCAATGCGCTGCCGGCGTGGCGTTCCGCGGAGTTCCCCGGCACCAACGGTCACGTCTCGGCACTCGGACTCGCGACCTTCTACAACGGGCTAGCGCAGGGGAAGATCCTCTCCGGCGATCAGCTGGAATCGGTGCGAGCCGCACAGGGCGGTTTCGACCCGGACGTGGTGCTGGGGCCCAGGGTCGCCGATCACGGCTGGGGGCTGGGTTACATGCTGAACCAGCGCGGGGTGGCCGGACCGAACCGCGCCAGTTTCGGTCACGGCGGCTCCGGCGGTTCCTACGGATTCGTCGACCTCGAGCACCGAATCGGCTACGCCTATGTGATGAACCGTTTCGATGCCACCAAGTGCAACGCCGACCCACGAAGCACCGCGCTCAGCAATGAGGTCTACCGCATTCTGGGCGTGCTGTAGCCGCAGTCTGGGCGCACTGCCGGCGGCCCACTGCGTCGGTAGTGTGGTCGCCATGAACGGTGTTCTGGTGCTGCTGATCCTGATCGTGGTCGCGACGGTCGCGTTGGCGATGTGGAGTTCTTCGCGCACCTCGGGCACACGCGCGGCGGCGGGCCTGGCCGACGCCATGGCCGACGCGCGGCGGGTGATCGAACGCCTCGGCGGCCAGGTTCTGAATCTGAACGGCACCGACCAGGCCTCCAAGCAGGCGCTGGCCGACGCGTCGGAACGTTTCACCGCGGCGGGGTCCCAGATCGACCAGGCGACCACCGTGAAGCAGGCGACGCTGGCCAAGGAGAGTGCACTGGAAGGGCTGTATTACGTACGAGCCGCGCGCACCGCCATGGGCATGGACCCGGGTCCGGAGTTGGAAACCATCGCCGGCCAACAGTCGGCCGGGGTGGTCACCGAGGATCGTCGGGTCCAGTTCGACGGCCGGGAGATCGAGGCCTCCCCCGGACCTTCCCAGCGCACCCCTAACTACTACCCCGGCGGCCGGGTGGCAGGTCGGCCGGTGCCGGCCGGCTGGTACTCCGAACCGTGGTGGAAACCCGCATTGGTCGCCGGGGCCTGGGGCCTGGGATCGGTCTTGCTCTTCGATGCGATGTTCTCCGGAATGAGCGGCGTGGGTTACGGCGCCTCCGGATTCGAGAACGGCTACGGATCGGGTTTCGATCAGGGCTTCGGCAGCGGATACGACGCCGGTTACGAACAGGGTCTGGACCCGGGTGGTGACGGCGGCTGGGACGGCGGCTGGGACGGCGGCGGCGACTTCGGCGACTTCGGCGGGTTCTGAGAACTCAGCCCTGGCAGGTGGGACACCAGAACAGGTTCCGGCCTTCCATCTCTGCGCTGCGGATCGTGGTGCCGCACAGTCGGCACGGTTCACCCACACGCCGGTAGACGTAGGTGCGGGGCCGCCTCGGCCCGTAGGGCGGCGCCCCCCGATCGTGTTCGGGGCGCACCACGATGATCCGGCCGCGTCGGACCCCGACCTTCATCAGTTCGACGAGGTCGTCCCACGCCGCCGAGAACTCCGCCCTGTCGATGTCACGACCCGGGCGGTACGGATCGATACCGTGCCGGAAGAGCAGTTCGCTGCGGTAAACGTTGCCAACGCCGGCCAGCACCGACTGGTCCATCAGCAGCGCCCCGATCGCCCTGCGGGACTTCGAGATCCGCGTCCAGGCCGGTTCTGGATCGACGTCCCTGCGCAGCGGATCCGGACCGAGCCGGGCCAGGATCGCCGACATCTGGGCCTCGTCGATCACCTCGCATGCAGTGGGCCCGCGCAGGTCGGTGCCCCATTCGGTTCCGACGATGCGCATCCGCACCTGACCGCGCGGTTCCGGCATCGGCACCGGCCTCTCGGTGAAAGAGCCGTACAACCCGAGGTGCACGTGGACGATACGTTCGACATCCCCGTCATGGGCCGCATAGATGTGGAACAGATGCTTACCCCATGCCGAGGCGCAGCGGAACACCCGTCCGTCGATCATGGCCGCATCGGAGAACCGGCCCTGCGGACTCGACACCCGCACCTGGGTGCCGGCGAAGCGCCGCTGATGTCGCCGCGCCAGCCGGTGCAGGCTGTGGCCCTCCGGCACGACCGTCAGTCCGCGCCGGGCACCGGAGGGGCCACGCGGGTGCACTCGTACTCGTCCAGGATGTCGATACGTCTTTGGTGGCGGGCGGCTTTCGACCACCCGGTGCCCACGAACGCATCGACGATGGCCAGCGCCTCGGCCTCGGTGTGCATCCGCCCACCGATGCCGATCAGCTGGGCGTTGTTGTGCTCGCGGGCCAGCGCGGCGGTCTCGGTGCTCCAGGCGAGTGCACACCGGGCCCCGGGCACCTTGTTGGCAGCGATCTGCTCACCGTTGCCCGAGCCACCCAGCACGATGCCCAGGCTGCCTGGATCGGCCACGGTGCGCAGCGCTGCAGCGATGCAGAACGCCGGGTAGTCGTCCTCGGCGTCGTACGCGAAGGCGCCGCAGTCGATCGGCTCGTGACCGCGGGTCCTCAGGTGGGCGATGATCGCCTGTTTGAGTTCGTAGCCGGCATGGTCGGAGCCTAGGTAGACACGCATGCGCGTCACCCTACCGGCGGGCAGGAGCGCAGCGACTGGGGAATCGACCCCGGCGGGCAGGAGCGCAGCGACTGGGGAATCGACCCCGGCGGGCAGGAGCGCAG
>CAZGPT010000066.1:3726-16669 GCA_964527015.1 uncultured Mycobacterium sp.
CGACTGGGGAATCGACCCCGGCGGGCAGGAGCGCAGCGACTGGGGAATCGACCCCCTCAGTCGTAGACAGGCGGCTCGTTGCGGGTTCGCTTGAGTTCGAAGAAGTGCGGGTAGGCCGCCAGCGCCACGGCGGCATCCCACAGTTCGCCGGCCTGTTCGCCGCGGGGGATCCGGGACAGCACCGGGCCGAAGAATGCCACCCCGTCGATATGGATCGTCGGGGTGCCGACCTGATCGCCGACCGGGTCCATGCCCGCGTGGTGGCTGGTTCGCAGTGCAGCGTCGCGGGAGCCCTCGCCGGCGGCGGCGGCCAACCCGGCCGGCAGACCCGCCTCGGCCAGCGACTCGGCGATGACCTGCTCGAGGTTCTTGTTGCCCCGGTTGTGGATTCGGTTTCCCATCGCGGCGTAGAGCGGGCCCAGTACCTGCGGCCCATGGTCCTGTTCGGCGGCGATGGCCACCCGCACCGGACCCCAGGCGGCCTTCATCAGCTCCTGGTAATTCTCGGGCAGGTCCGTGTTTTCCTCGTTGAGCACCGCGAGACTCATCACGTGAAAGCGCACATCGATATCGCGGACCTTCTCCACCTCGAGGATCCAGCGCGAGGTGATCCAGGCCCAGGGGCATAACGGGTCGAACCAGAAATCGGCGCGGGACTTCGAGGAGGACACCGCAGGGGACTCTCCGGGGGACTCGGCAGGGGACTTCAAGCGTGAGTTGGCCATGCCCCCAGGATAGGTTGGTCCCGTGTTACCGAATCTGACCCGCAATGAGGCCATCGAACGCGCGGCACTGGTCACAGTTGAGCGCTACCGGATCGAACTCGACCTGACGGCCGGCGACACCGACTTCCGCTCCCGCACCAAGATTGAGTTCGAGGCCCTGCCCGGGGCCGACAGCTATATCGACCTGGCCGCCGACCGCGTGCACGGCGCCGTTCTCAACGGCCACGACATCGACGTCTCGGGCTACGACGAGTCTCGCGGGATCGCGCTGAACGGCCTCGCCGAGCGCAATGTGCTGGTAGTCGATGCCGACTGCCGCTACTCCAATACCGGTGAGGGGCTGCACCGCTTCGTCGACCCGGTCGACGGGCACGTGTATCTCTATTCCCAGTTCGAGACCGCCGACGCCAAGCGGATGTTCGCCTGCTTCGACCAACCCGATCTCAAGGCGAGCTTCGACGTGAGGGTGACCGCGCCGGCGCACTGGGCGGTGATCTCCAACGGCGCGACGACCGACGTGCAGGAACACGGGGAAACCAGCACCCACACCTTCGCGACGACCCCACCGATGAGCACCTACCTGGTCGCCCTGATCGCCGGACCTTACGCGCGGTGGAATGAGCTGTACTCCGATGAGTACGGCGAGATACCGCTCGGGTTGTTCTGCCGCGCGTCGCTGGCGCCGTTCATGGATGCCGAACGGCTGTTCACCGAGACCAAACAGGGTTTCGAGTTCTACCACGCCAACTTCGGCGTGCCCTACGCCTTCGGCAAATACGACCAGCTGTTCGTCCCGGAGTTCAACGCCGGCGCCATGGAGAACGCCGGAGCGGTGACGTTCCTGGAGGACTACGTCTTCCGCAGCAAGGTCACCCGAGCCTCCTACGAGCGGCGTGCCGAAACGGTGCTGCACGAGATGGCGCACATGTGGTTCGGCGACCTGGTGACCATGCGGTGGTGGGACGACCTATGGCTCAACGAGTCGTTCGCCACCTTCGCCTCTGTGCTCTGTCAGGCCGACGCCACCGAGTACAGCGAGGCGTGGACGACCTTCGCCAATGTCGAGAAGTCCTGGGCCTACCGGCAGGACCAGCTGCCGTCCACCCACCCGGTGGCCGCGGATATTCCCGATCTGCATGCCGTCGAGGTGAACTTCGACGGCATCACCTACGCCAAGGGCGCCAGTGTGCTCAAGCAACTGGTGGCCTACGTCGGCTTGGAGCACTTCCTGGCCGGACTGCGCGACTACTTCACCGCGCACGCGTTCGGCAACGCCACTTTCGATGACCTGCTCGGCGCACTCGAGCGCTCTTCCGGACGCGACCTGTCCGACTGGGGTCGGCAATGGTTGAAGACCACCGGGCTCAATTCCCTGCGCGCCGACTTCGACGTCGACGGCGAGGACCGGTTCACCCGATTCGCCATCCGCCAGAGCGGGGCCAGCCCGGGCGCCGGGGAGACCCGGGTGCACCGGCTGGCGATCGGGGTCTATGACGACACCCCGGCGGGGAAGCTGGTCCGGATCCATCGCGAGGAGGTCGACGTGGCCGGGGAGACCACCGAAGTCCCCGGGTTGCTGGGAGTCGGGCGCGGAAAGCTGGTCCTGGTCAACGATGACGACCTGACTTACTGCTCGATGCGCCTGGACCCGGAGTCCCTGGAAGTCGCCACCGCCCGGATAGCCGATATCGCCGAACCGCTACCTCGGACGCTGGTGTGGTCGGCGGCCTGGGAGATGACCCGCGATGCCGAACTGAAGGCCCGCGAATTCGTCGCCCTGGTGATGCGTGGGGTGCACGGCGAAACCGAGGTCGGTGTCGCCCAGCGCCTGCTGTTGCAGGCTCAGACCGCGTTGAACGCCTATGCCGAGCCCGGTTGGGCAGACGGCCGGGGCTGGCCGATGTTCGCCGATCGGCTGCTGGAACTGGCCCGCGATGCCGAGGCCGGTTCGGATCACCAACTCGCGTATGTCAACGCGCTGTGCACTTCGAAGCTGTCGACTGCGCATCTGGTGGTGCTCGCCGACCTGCTCGACCGCGATCCGGCCGAATGCGGGCTGCCCAGGCTGCAGGTCGACACCGATCTTCGGTGGCGGCTGGTGACCGCGCTGGCCTCCGGCGGCCGCATCGATGCGGACGGCCCGCAGACTCCGTTCATCGACGCCGAACTGGAGCGCGATCCCACCGCGGCCGGGAAGCGGCACGCGGCGACCGCGGCGACTGCCCGACCCCAGTTCGACGTCAAGCAGCGGGCCTGGCGCGAGGTGATCGAAGACGACACCCTGCCCAACATCACCGCCCGGGCGATCATCGCCGGCTTCGTCCGGCCCGGTCAGGGCGAGTTGCTGGCACCGTTCGCCGAGCGCTACTTCGAAGCCATTCCGCAGGTGTGGGAGCGCCGCTCCAGCGAGGTGGCCCAGACAGTGGTCGTCGGCCTGTATCCGTCCTGGGACGTCCGCGCGGAGGGACTGGCGGCGGCCGACTGGTTCTTGGGTGGGCTGCACGTGCCGCCGCCGTTGCGCCGACTGGTGCTCGAGGGCCGCGCCGGCGTCGAGCGCGCCCTGCGGGCGCGATCGTTCGACGCCCGCTGATCCTGGTTGGCCGGCGCTATGGGCGCGCGATACCGGCCGACATCACCCGGATGGCGCTGACCAGGCCGTCGATCAGTTCTCCCTGCCGGAACGATGATGCTGCCGCCGAAACCCCCAATGGCGCCGCCGACTCGGCCCCACGTCCGCAAAGTTCCGTTCCGTACACCACCTCGATGGCGCGCTCATCGGGCGAAACGGCCAGCAGTACCGCGTTGTCCGGGGTCGGCACGTCGCCGAGGATCTCCTGGGCCCGGGCCGTGGGGTCGACGCCCAGGTCGCCGACGTACACCGCGAACCGAGCCTTGGACTGAAAGCTGGCTGAACTCAGCGCGTTATCGAGCGCGACCAGGTCCATCGTGGAAAACGGATACTGCGACGGCAGGTTGCCGGGCTCGCTGGCGACCGATAACCGTCCGCTGGAACTGACCGACCAGCCGACGGGGAGAGTACCGGCCTCCCGCGTCATGACGCTGTCACCAAAGCTGTCACCAAAGCTGTCACCAATGGCCACTGGCTCCACCTCCGACTGTGACGTTCCGGTCGGCGGGGCTGCGGTGACCGGGTTGGCCGTCCGGAATCAGCTCATCGGTGGCGGCCCACAGCACTGGGCCGTGCGTCCATGGCTGGGGTAACCGGTAGAGGGGCCTCGGGCGACCCATATGACGGTAGATCAGTGCGACGAGGACGACCGCAATCAGAACCGGCAGTCCGTGTGTCAGGGCAGTTGGCACGGGACAAACCGTAACGCAGTCTCAGGCGGCACCCTCGCCTAGGTAGCGAACCCAGGACGGGTCGAGTTCCTTGACCGTCGACAGCAACCGCCAGTGCTGTCCCCTAGGCGGAGTCGGCACCAGTCGCAGTGTCCACCCCAATTCGGCCAGCAACTTGTCCGCCTTCCGGTGGTTGCAGGCCGAGCAGGCCGCGACGCAATTCTCCCAGGAGTGATCACCGCCGCGGCTGCGCGGCACCACATGGTCGACCGTGTCGGCTTTGGCCCCGCAGTACGCGCACCGGAAGCGGTCGCGCTGCATCAGGGCGGTCCTCGTCATCGGGACGCGCGCCCGATACGGAACCCGAACGTAGGTGCGCAACCGGATCACCGAGGGCACCACCATCACCCGGGTGGCCGAATGGATGACCGGGCCGGAGGGATCGTCGTGGACCACATCGGCCTTACCGCACATCAGCATCACCACCGCCCTGCGGACGGGCAGCGCGGTGAGCGGCTCATAGGTCGCGTTCAGCAGGAGCACCCGACGGCGACCCCACACCGAACCGTCCGCTGGCGTATCGACACTGTGCAGCCCAGGCCGGTACCCCACCACACCGACAGGTTTCCGTTTGCGCTGCGCCATACGCCCTCCGCAAGACAGTGCACCACGGATCCGCGGTGACCGCACGCGTATTCACCTCGTGTTCAATGGAGACGTGGCCGATCCCGAACAGCCGACTCCGACGACCTTCTATGACGCCGTGGGCGGCGCCAACACATTCGGCACCATCGTCTCGCGGTTCTACGAACTGGTCCGCGAGGACGAGGTGCTCCGCCCGCTGTACCCCGAAGACGACTTCGACGCCGCCGAGGATCGGCTGCGGATGTTCCTCGAGCAGTACTGGGGTGGCCCGCGAACCTACTCCGAGCAGCGCGGCCACCCGCGGCTGCGGATGCGCCACGCCCCGTTCCGGATCGGCCCCATCGAGCGCGACGCCTGGTTGCGCTGTATGCACACCGCCGTCGCCTCGATCAGCACCGCAACGCTTGACGATCCGCACCGCCGGGAGCTGCTGGACTATCTGGAGATGGCCGCCGACGCGATGGTGAACTCGCCGTTTTAGCCCGCTACCCCAGTGTGCCGTCCATTTGCATCTGACGCAGCTTTTTACGGTCGGGCTTGCCGACCGAGGTGACGGGCAGGTCATCCAGGAAGGCGATGGCGGTGGGCACCTTGTAGCCGGAGAGATTCGCTTTGCAGAAGGCGCGCACCTCCTCCACGGACAATTCCTCGCCCGGCTTCAGCACGATCGTCAGCTTCAGGCTTTCGCCGCGTTTCTCGTCCGGGATGCCGAACGAGCACGCCTGCAGGACCTTCGGGTGGGTGTACATCAGTTCGTCGACCTCCCGCGGATAGACGTTGAAACCGCTGGACAGAATCATGTCCTTCTTACGGTCGACGATGAAGATGTGGCCGTCGGCGTCGAGGTACGCGATGTCCCCGGTGGACAACCAGCCATCCCGCAGGGTCTTCGCGGTCTCGGCGGGATTATTCCAGTATTCCTTCATCACGCTCGGGCCCTTGCAGAGAAGCTCACCGCGTTCGCCGATCGGCATCTCCTTGGTTCCGGTCTCCAGGTCGACGATGCGGATGTCGTTATCGGGGAACGGAAGTCCTACCCCGCCGGGCTTGCGGACGGTGTGCAGCGGGTTGGCCGTCACGATGTTGGAGGTCTCCGACATCCCATATCCCTCGGTGATCACCGCCCCGGACAGCTGCTCGAAAGTGCGCATCGCCTCCACCGGCAGGGGTGCGGATCCTGAGACGACGCCCTTGACCGCACCGATCTTGGAGGACTTGATGTCGGGATGGTGGTTGAGTCCGATGATCATGGTCGGCACCGCGGGGAAAAGATTAGGCTCGTGCTGATTGATCGCGGCGAGAATGTTGTCGTTGCTGGGTTGGGGCACCAGGATTATCGTCCCGCCGAACACATGGTTGACATTGACGTTCATGTTGAACCCGTAAATGTGGTACATCGGAATCGCCGCCAGGCATCGCAGATGCTCCTCCTTGCCCAGGATCGGCGACATCCAATAGCTCTCCTGGTAGGCGATCGACACCAGGTTCTCGTTGGTCAGCACACACCCCTTGGACAAGCCGGTGGTGCCGCCGGTGTACTGCAGCATCAGGGTGTCCTCCGGGCGGACGTCCACGGCGGGCTCGGAGTCCTCGCCCGCGCCGACCACCTCGTTGAAGTCGAGCACACCGGGGACGGACTCCACCTCCACCTCGCCCGAGGGGACCTGGAAGGCGATCACCTGCTTCAGCGGGGTGTCGGCGGCCCTGAGGACCTCGATCGGGACGTTGGCGAAGGCCGCCATCACGATGACCGTTCGCGCACCGCTGTCCTTGACGTAGTGGTGTACCTCGGGCAAAGCGGCCAGCGGGTTGACCTGTACGACGATGGCACCGAGCTTGGCGCAGGCCTCGAAGGCGATGACGTACTGCGGAACATTGGGGGCCATCAGCGCCACCCGGTCGCCCTTCGTCACCCCCAGTGCGGCCAGCGCATTGGCCAACTTGCGGGCCATCATGTTGAACAGCCCATACGGCAGCCGAACGTCGCCGACGATCAGGTAATCCCGTTCGGGGTTCTTCTCCGCACAACTGTTGAACATCTGTTTGATGGACAGCGGCGGGTAGATACAGGAGTACGGAACACCGTCGTCGTACAGCTTGAACCAGGGCTTGTCTCGATCGACCATAAAGACAGGGTGGCATCCGGGGAACCCTCGCGAGGAGGATTTCGGATTTCAGCGCCTCGAGATCAGCCCATCAACAGCGGCGGGTCGCCTCGCCGGCGGAACACCGATCCGAACCGGGCGTCGATCCGCAGCCAGCCCGGCAACATCCGCACCCTGACCACTTCACCCGGCGCGTCGGGAGCAAAACCCATAGCGGCCAGGACCAGGGCACACCGCATCGGCACTGCCACCGCATCATTGGCTGAATTAACCTGCAACACTTCCTGATCCAGTAACGATGGTGGCGGCCCAAGCGGCCCTGCATTGTCACGGGCCAATTCGGTGCCCTGCCGCGCGAGGTCCGCTAAGACCGCGGCGGGCACATCGTCGACGTGGACGAAGCCGATCTCCGGCGGCAAGGTCCAGCGCCAAGCGGACTCCATCGGATAGCCCGGGTCGACGTGACCCGTTACGCCGGCCGCCGCCAGGCCGCGACGCAATTCGTCAGCACCGCAGGTGAGATCCGGCGTCACCAGGTCGCCCGACACCACCCTGCCGACGAGCACGTCGAAACCCGTTGCCGCCCAGGCTCCGATCAATCCGTCGGCGCGGATCCGTAGGCGGATGACCGCTGCCTCGTCGAGGCGCAACACCCGCTCGACGAAGACGATGAGGTCCGTGCGCTGGGCATCCTCGGGGATGTGAATGCCATACCTGTCGGAGTCGCCCCGCTGCTGTCCACCGGAGGTCATCGGAGCCAACGCTGCAGATAATCCCGATGAGCGGGCGACAGACGCACCAGCCGTTGCTCTTCGATGTGCACCGCGGCGAGTTGAGTTTCGGCGATCACCGCCGGCCTGGAATCCGGGGAGTCCTGAACCGAACGCACCTCGTAGCCGAGCGTGAAGTCGACCGCCCGCAGCCGCTTGGTCCACATCGTCACCTGCAGGGGTGAATCAACCAGGCGCAGTTGACCTTTGTAGAGCACCCGCACCTCGTGGATCAGCAACCCGATGGTCGCAATGTCCCCGGCGAACGGTTCTTGTAGGAAGTCGACCCGGGCCTCCTCAAGGATGGTCACCATCGTGGCGTGGTTGACATGCTGGTACATGTCGATATCGGACCAGCGCACCCGTACGCCGGTGACGAAGCCCGGCCCGGCGTCAGCCACTGGTCCCGACACCGCTGGTTCTGGTCATGCTGCGGATCTGGCGCGCAGCCACCGACAGGGTGGCCAGATCCGAACTGTCGTGGTCGCGGATCTCGGTCAGGGTCCGGCGGGCCCGGCGCACGCGGGAGACATTCACCTGCTCCCATTCGGCAATCTTCTGCTCACCGGTCTCCCCCGGCTCACCCACCGCCAGAACGTCGAAACACAGGGCGCGAAGCGAACCGTAGATATCGTCGCGGACGGCCAGTCGGGCCAGCGAATGCCAGCGGTCATCACGCGGCAGACCCGACACCGCGGTCAGCAACCCATCGGTGCCGAGGTAGTTCATCAACGCGAAGTAGGTGTCAGCGACCTCAGCGGGTTCCCGATCGACGATATCGGCGATATCGATGACATCGAGCAGGCTGTACTGGTACAGACCCGAAGCCACCTCGTAGGCCAGATCCTCCGGCACACCGTGGACGGCGAATTCCCGGGCCTCTGCGGTGACGATGAGCTGGTCGTCACCGCGCAGCCACCCCGGCATCCCGGGTGTCAGCTCGGCGACCTTAGCCGCGAACCGGTTGATCTCCGCACCGACCGCCAACGGCTGCGGCCGGTAATTCAGCATCCACCGAGCGGCCCGGTCCAGCCGGCGACGCAGGTCGAGGGTCATCCGGTCTGTAACGGCCACGGCAACGCCGCGCTCGAGACCCACCGCCTGGATACGCCGCCAGGTCTGCTCGATACCGAAAATCGCGTCGGTCGCGGCGTAAGCGCGGACCGCGTCGACGTAGCCGACTCCGGCGTCCTCGGTAACCCGGTAGGCGAACGTGATCCCACCGGTGTCGACAACGTTGTTCACCAACATCGTCGTGATGATCTCGCGGCGCAGTTGATGCCTGCCGATATCCCCGGCGAAGCCGTCCCGCAGTTGGGCCGGGAAGTAGCTCGGCAGGCGTGAGGCGAAGATCTCCTGGTCGGGCAGGTCGCTGGCCAGCATCTGCTCTTTGAGGGCCAGCTTGACGTGTGCCATCAGGGTGGCCAACTCCGGTGACGTCAGCCCGATACCGATCTCCGCGCGGCGCTGGATCTCCTTGTCGGAGGGCAGCGCCTCCAGCGCCCGGTTCAGGCCACGGCTGTCCTCGAGTTCACGAATCTGCCGGGCATGAACATTCAGCACTCCGGGTGCGTTCGCCCGGCTGGTGCCCATCAGGTCGTTTTGATCGCTGTTATCGGTGAGTACCAGCCGGGACACCTCGTCGGTCATCGCAGACAGCAACTCGGGGCGCTCTGACGGGTCGATCCGGCCGGCACCCACCAGCGAGTCGATCAGAATCTTGATGTTGACCTCGTGATCGGAGCAGTCGACGCCGGCCGAGTTGTCCAGCGCATCGGTGTTGATCCGACCGCCGCACAAGTCGAACTCCACCCGACCCAGCGATGTCACGCCCAGATTTCCGCCCTCGCCGATCACCCTGGCCCGCAACTGATTCGCGTTGACCCGCACGGCGTCATTGGCCCGGTCGCCGACAGCGGCGTCGGACTCCGACTCCGCCTTCACATAGGTGCCGATACCCCCGTTGAACAGGAGGTCCACCGGCGCCCGCAGGATCGCCCGGATGAGGGCCGGCGGGGTCATCTCGGTGACCCCGTCATCGATCGCGAGCGCGCGGCGCATCTGCTCGCTGACCGAGATCGACTTCTGCTGTCGGCTGAACACGCCGCCACCGGCACTGATCAGTTCGGCGGAGTAGTCCTCCCAACTGGACCTCGGCAGGTCGAACAACCGGCGACGTTCCGCGAATGTCCGGGCGGCGTCCGGGTCGGGGTCGATGAAGATGTGCCGGTGGTCGAAGGCCGCCACGAGCCGGATGTGCGGCGAGAGCAGCATTCCGTTGCCGAACACGTCACCGCTCATGTCACCGACGCCGGCCACAGTGAATTCCTCCGACTGGGTATCCACACCCATCTCCCGGAAGTGCCGCTTGACCGATTCCCAAGCCCCTTTGGCGGTGATGCCCATCGCCTTGTGGTCGTACCCGACCGACCCACCGGAGGCGAAGGCATCGCCGAGCCAGAATCCATAGGAACGGGCGACATCGTTGGCGATGTCGGAGAAGGTCGCGGTGCCCTTGTCGGCGGCGACCACCAGGTACGCGTCGTCGCCGTCCCGGCGGATCACACCGGGAGGGGTGATAACGCGGCCATCGACCGCCTGCGCATTTCCAGGTGCGCCGGACCGTTCAACGTTGTCGGTGATATCGAGCAGCCCCGCGATGAACAGTCGGTAGCAGGCCACCCCCTCCTCGCGCAGTGCCTCCCGATCGACGGCGTTGTCACCGGTGGGCACGGGCGGATTCTTGAGGACGAACCCACCCTTGGCGCCTACCGGGACGATCACGGCGTTCTTCACGGCCTGGGCCTTGACCAGGCCGAGGATCTCGGTGCGAAAGTCTTCACGACGGTCCGACCAGCGCAACCCACCCCGGGCTACGTGGCCGAACCGCAGATGAACTCCCTCGACCCGCGGCGAATAGACGAAGATCTCGAAACGCGGCCTGGGAAGCGGGAGTTCATCGATCAATTCCGGATTGATCTTGATGGACAGCGCGTTCCGGGCCCGCGCGGACTGCGGGTCGGTGACGTAGAAGTTGGTGCGCAGGGTTGCCTCGATCATCGAGGCGAAAGCCCTTAACACCCGGTCGGTGTCCAGGCTGGCGAGTGCATCGATATCGGCGGTGACGGCGCGGGCCGCGGCCTTCGCGTCACGTCCGTTCGCGGCGGAGTCCGGGTCGAACATCGCCTCGAACAGGGCGACCAACGACCGCGCGGTGGAGGTGTTCTCGCACAGCACCGCCTCGATATGCGACTGACTGTAGGGAAAACCGGCCTGGCGCAGATACTTCGCATAAGCGCGCAGCACCATGATCTGCTGCCAGGTGAGGCCGGCGCGCAGGACGAGTTCGTTGAACTGATCGACTTCGACACGTCCCTGCCAGATGGCGGTGACCGCGTCGGTGAATCGCTGCGCCGTGGCGTCCCAGTCCCCCGTCATCGCCGACTTCGGGACCGAAGCATTCGGGCGGATCAGGAACTGATAGATCCGCACTTCCAGCCCGTCCGGACGGGCCACGCTGAACGGACGCTCCTCAAGGACCTCGACTCCCATGGATTGCAGCATCGGCAGCAGCTGGCTCAACGACGCTGACACCCCGCCGAGATACCAGGTCAGGTACACCTTGCCGTCGTTTTCGCCGGGTTCGAGTTGCAGCGCGACCGAGTCCGGTTGCAACGTCTCGATAATGCCGATATCGGTGATCGCCTCGTCCGGGGTGACCGCCTGCTTGAATTCCTCCGGCAGCGCCTCGGCGTAGTGTTCGGCGACCATCTTCCCGATGGCCCCGGTTTGGACCGCCCCCAGCAGCCGGTCGGCCCACGTCCGGGTCGCCCTGGTCAGCAGGTCCTGGATGCGGACCCGATTTGCCTCAGCGGTGTCGATCGGCGCGTTGCCCGGGTCGTCGGGCAGGCGCACGGTGAAATGCACGATAGCCCAGGGGGACTCGCTGACCCTGGCGGCATAATCTATGCTCACGCCGCCGAACTCGCGGGTGAGGATGTCCTGCATTGCCAGCCGCACGGCGGTGGTGTAGCGGTCCCGCGGCAAATAGACCAGGCAGGACACGAAGTGTTCGAGCCGGTCGGTACGCAGGAAGAGCAGAGCCCGGCGCCGCGAACCGAGGTCGATCACCGCGGCGGCGGTGTCCAGCAACTGCTCGGCACTCAGCGTGAACAGCTCCGAACGTGGAATGGTCTGGATGATGTCGAGCAGTAGCTGCCCGGGGTGGCCTGGGTCCTCCTCCGAAAGCGCCAGCGCGTCCTGGACCCGTCGTGAGATCAGCGGGATGTCCAGGACGTTGGCGTTCATCGCCGCGATGGTGAACAGGCCGATGAAACGGTGTTCGATATCGGGTTCCTCGCGGACCACGATGATGTACGGGAAGGTTCCATAGCGCAGAAAGCTCGGCATGGTGGCCAGCGCCAGCGCGACCGGTTCGCCGGGGTGGCTGAGTTCGGGCAGCACCTGGGTGCGCAACCGGGCCACGCCGAGCCGGCTCGAATCATCGACGTCCGCATGACCGTCCGAGACGGTGCAGCGCTGGGCACCGAGTAGCACGAAGTTGCCATCGCCGAGCCAGCGCAGCAGATAGGACACGTCCAAACGGTCGGGCCAGGGAAACCTGGTGCCGTCATCGGCAGCGATCTCGTGAGCCAGCCGCTGCAGTTCGGCGGTCAGCGCGGCGGCGTCCCGGGCCACCTGGCGGGCGTCCGCGATCACCAGCGGCAGCAGCCTTACGGCTTCGGACAGCGCCCGCGCGTCGACTATCGCAGCCAGTTGAATATGGATCCAGGACTCCCCGATCGCATCGGGCCAATCTGCGTCGCCGGCCGGGGTGACCTCGCTCAGGGTGCCCTCGGCATCGCGACGGACCGACACCGACGGGTGCATCACGGCGGTGTAGGCGACGCCGAGGCGGTGCAGCAGGACCGTCACCGAGTCCATCAACGTGGTGGCCTCGTCGGTGACGATCTGCAGCGCGGGGCCGAACCCACCGGGATCGTCGGCGGGAATGACCGCGACCAGTGTTTCGCCGACCCTGCGGCGGTGTGCGAGCCGTTCCTGTGAACCGATCAGCTCAGGCGGCACCATCGCAGCAGTTTCCGGGGTCTCGGAGACGTCGAAACCTGCACCACTATGAGCACCGCGGTAGGTTGCTGAGTAGGCGCGTTCGAGAGCAGACGTTTTGCGGACAGCCGTCACAGCCGAGACACTAGTCGCGTGTGAGCCGGCGGTGGGTCACTCTGTGCGGACGCGCCGCATCGGCACCGAGCCGCTCGATTTTGTTCTCCTCGTAGGCACCGAAGTTGCCCTCGAACCAGAACCAGGTGGCCTCGTTGTCGCCGTCGCCCTCCCAGGCCAGAATGTGGGTGCAGGTGCGGTCCAGGAACCAGCGGTC
>CAZGPT010000067.1:0-16558 GCA_964527015.1 uncultured Mycobacterium sp.
CCTCAATGGTGTCCCAGGAGCCGACCAGCACCCCGACCGGCATGTCCCGGCCGCGGCCCTTGGCGGCCAGCAGTCCGGCGACGGCTTGGCTGTCGAAGGCGTCAGCACCGATCCCGTACACGGTGTCGGTGGGCATGACGACCAGCCGGCCGCTTTTGACCGCTGCCGCCGCCGCGGTGATGGCATCGGAACGACGGTCCGGTTCACGGCAGTCGAACAGCTGTGTCACGTTTACTACCCCTCTATTACCGGTCGCCGGTTGCCGCGCCGGTCCGTCGGGCTGTCACGAAACGAGGCCGACCGGTGAGGTCCCGATGTGCCGCGATATTCGCGAAAGTGCCGACTGCCCTGATCCGGTCGATGGTGGACTCCGAGGTGGTCTCGTCGTGTTCGATCGCCAGCAGACCACAGGGACGCAGCCAGTCAGCGGCCCGACGAATGATCGGTGTGATCACAGCCATCCCGTCGGCACCGCCGAACAGAGCGTGCTCCGGATCATGGCGGGCGACCTCCGGGTCGAGTTCCCCGCCCAGTTCCCCACCGACGGGGACGCCGACGGGGATATACGGCGGGTTGGCCACCAGTAGATCAACAGCGTTGACGAGGTCCGGCAGCAGATCAGGATCGGTCACGTCGCCGTTCACCAGGCGCACCCCCGTCGAGGATGCGTTGCGTTCGGCATAGGACAGAGCCGCGGCGTCGTCGTCGACGGCGATCACCCGGGCGTCGGGGCGGCCGGCGGCCAGGGCGATCGCCAGCGCCCCCGACCCGGTGCACAAGTCGACGATCACCGGATCGACCGGAAGCGGCTGTGCAAGAGCCCACTCCAGAAGCGCCTCGGTCTCCGGCCGCGGAATGAACACTCCCGGGCCCACCTCCAACCGCACCGGCCCGAAGGCCGCGGTACCGGTGATGTGCTGCAGCGGGATGCGCTGGGCCCGGGCGGCGACGGCAGCATCGAACAGGTCGTAGAACTCGGCGTCGGGTGATTCCAGCAGGGCCAGCCGGCCCCGCTCGATGCCGGCCACGTGCGCCGCCAGCATCTCGGCGTCGTGGCGCGCCGAGTCGACGCCGGCCTCGGCCAGGGTCACGGCGGCGGTGAGGATCGCCTGGCGCAGGCAGGCTGTAGCCGGTCCCCCACCGGCACTCGCCGCGGTCATGTCCCCTGCAGCCGGGATTGTTTGTCGTTGGCCGCCAGCGCATCGAGGAGCGGGTCGAGATCGCCGTCGAGCACCTGGTCGAGATTGTGCGCCTTGAAGTTGATCCGGTGGTCGGCGATCCGGTTCTCCGGGAAGTTGTAGGTCCGGATCCGCTCGGAGCGGTCGACGGTGCGGATCTGACTGGCCCGGTCCGCCGAGGCGTCCGCCTGCGCCTGTTCCTCCGCGACCGCCTGTAGGCGGGCGGCCAGCACCTGCATGGCGCGGGCCTTGTTCTGCAACTGGGAGCGCTCGTTCTGACACGTCACCACGATGCCGGTCGGCAGGTGGGTGATACGAACCGCGGAATCGGTGGTGTTGACCCCTTGACCTCCCTTGCCCGAGGAGCGGTAGACGTCGATGCGCAGATCAGACTCATCGATCTGGACCTCCTCGACCTCATCGGGCTCCGGGTAGACCAGCACCCCGGCCGCGGAGGTGTGCACCCGTCCCTGCGACTCGGTGACCGGCACCCGTTGCACCCGGTGCACGCCGCCCTCCCATTTCAGCCGGGCCCACACCCCGTCGGCCGCATCGCCTCTGGCGGCGATGGCGACGGTGGCTTCCTTGTAGCCGCCCAAATCCGAGAAGGTCTCGTCCAGGACGGTCACCGTCCAGCCGCGCCGCTCCGCGTAGCGGATGTACATCCGGGCCAGGTCGGCGGCGAACAACGCCGACTCCTCCCCGCCCTCGCCGGACTTCACCTCGAGCACGATGTCGTCGGCGTCGTGCGGATCGCGTGGTGCCAGCATGTCGGTGAGCTGATCATCGAGATCGGCGACGCTGGCTTGCAGCTCGACGACCTCCGCGGCGAAGGACGGATCGTCGGCGGCCAGCTCGCGGGCGGCCTCGAGGTCACCGCGAGCGGTGTCGAGCTTGCGGAAGGTGGCGACGACAGGCGCCAGTTGGGCGAACCGCTTGCCGACCCGTCTGGCGTTACCGGGGTCGCTGTGCAGTTCCGGATCCGACAACTGGCGTTCGAGGTCGGCGTGCTCGGTCAACACGGCTTCGATCGCGACAGCGGGGGCGCTTCGGGTCATCCTCAGTCCTCGTCCGTCCTCGTCGGTCCCCGTCTGTCCTCTCGCGCCGTCGAAAACCGTCGGTGCCGTGATAGAACCGACGCCCGTCCACTCGCACAGGGCGAGCGGCGGGCGTCGGCGATGAACCTAGCTGTCGGGCGATTCCGATCCGGCGTCGGCTGTCTTCGCCGCACGCTTGCCGTAGCGCTTCTCGAATCGTGCGACCCGACCGCCGCTGTCGAGGATCTTCTGCTTGCCGGTGTAGAACGGGTGGCACTGCGAGCAGACCTCGACCACGATGTGGCCGCTCTCCTTGGTGCTGCGGGTGGTGAAGTTATTGCCGCAGCCGCAGACCACGGTGGTCTCGACGTAGGCGGGGTGAATGCCGCTCTTCATGGTTTCCTCTGCTGTTGGTGGTCGCCGGGTCGCCCGTTCTGATGGCGTGAACCGGTACCGGAGGGGGTCTGAATCAGTATGCCAGTTCGGCTGCCACCAGCCCAAACGAGCCGGTTCAGAGGCGACGATAGTCCCGTCCTCTGGGCTGGCGGATCCACACCTGGCCGGCGGGAACATCCAGCCCCTGGGCACTGAGCCGGCGCTTGAGGATCTTGTTCGTCGCCGTGGCGGGCAGGTCGTCGGCGATCCAGACGTGGCGGGGCCAGGCCTTCGGTGTGAGGTCAGGCTGGGCATCGAGGAACTCCCCGAACTCCTCCGGGGTCAGGGACGCTCCGTCGTTGAGGACCAGCGCGGCCATCACCGCGTCACCGACCCGCTCGTCGGCAACGGGGTACACCGCAACCCGGTTCACCGGGGCGAGCCGATGCAGAATCCGTTCGATCGGGGCGCAGGTCAGATTCTCCCCGTCGACCCGCAGCCAGTCGCCGGTGCGTCCGGCGAGGTAAATCCATCCGTCGCGATCGCGGTAGGCGAGGTCGCCGGACCAGTACATGCCGTGGCGCAACCGGTCACTGGTGGCCTCCGGATCGTTGTAGTACCCGCCGAACAGCCCCGCCCCGGCGGTGTTGACGATCTCGCCCACCGATTCATGGGCGTTGGTCAGTGCGCCGGCATGATCGAAACGCGCCGGCGCGCACTCCTGCATCGTCTCCGAGTCGTAGATCGCCACGCCCGGGAAACCCCGGCCCACCGAACCGGACGGGCAACCGTCCTCCCGGGTGATGATCACCGCCCCCTCGGTGGAGCCGAATCCGTCCCACACCGCACATCCGAACCGGCGACCGAATTCAGCGATATCGCGCTCGGCCGCCTCATTGCCGAACGCGATCCGCAGCGGATTGTCATGGTCGTCGGACTGCTCGGGCGTGGCCAGCACATAGGCCAGCGGTTTGCCGACGTAGTTCAGATAGGTAACGCCGTAGCGGCGCAGGTCATCCAGCAGACCGGAGGCCGAGAAGGTGGCCGGCACCATCGCCGCCGCGGCGGTCAGCGCCACCGACCAGCCGGCCATCAGGGCGTTCGAGTGGAAAAGCGGCATCGACAGGTAGCAGACGTCGGCGGCGGTGATGGAAAACCTCTCCACCAGGGCGACTCCGGCGAACGGCACCATCATGTGGGCCACCGGCACCGCTTTCGGCTCACCGCTGGTGCCGGAGGTGAAGATCAGCATGAAGGTGTCGTTCGGACCGGCTTCCCGGTGCGGGACCAGGGCGCCGGCACCGGCCCGCAAGCTCGCCCATTCGGCCGAGTCGACGTCGAGCACCCGCACCCCCGCCAGCGTCAGACCGTCGAGAAGAGGCCGGTGAAGGGAGTCGGTGAGCAGGAGCTGGCAGTCGGCCAGGGCGATGTCGCGCGCCAGCCCGTCCCCGCGCCGGGTGGTGTTGACCCCGCACAGCACGTATCCGCCCAGCCCGGCCGCGGCCATCGCGTTCAGCGTGGCCGGGGTGTTGCCCAGTAGCGTCCCGACGTGCAGGGGCCGGGTCGGGTCGGCCAGCCTGATCAGGGCCGCGGCCTGTTGCGCTGCCTCGTCGAGATGTTCGGCCCAGGTCCACACCCGGTCGCGGTACTTTATGGCCGCGCCGCCATCGCCGCGACGTTCCCGCAGTAGCTGCTGGACGGTGTCGGCCACAGCGTGTCGCTAAGCCTCGGCGCGCCCGGACAGCACCATGACGATGTCGCGGATCGGAGCGGAGACCTCGCGGCCCGCACCGGCCGCGAAATCAGCGTCGGTCGCCACCAGCCGGATGCCGTGCAGCCGCCGACGGGCGTTGATCGGAAACTTCATGGTGGACAGTCGTTGTGCCGCTTCCACCGCGGCATCGACCGGCATGGGAAGGTCGATTCCCAGCGGCACAGCAATGTCCTGGCCGTGCACCAGCAGCTCGATCAGCACCTGCTGCGCACTGGTTCCGGGCACTTTGACCCGG
Organism: uncultured Mycobacterium sp.; assembly: GCA_964527015.1. Taxonomy (GTDB): domain Bacteria; phylum Actinomycetota; class Actinomycetes; order Mycobacteriales; family Mycobacteriaceae; genus Mycobacterium. Next base: position 4,600 of record CAZGPT010000067.1, read on the forward strand.
GAACCCACCACGGCCCGCAGCGCGGCAACAATCTCGGCTTGCGAGCGGGGGTCTTGTCGTCCCAGCCGGCGGATCATCGAGTCGAACCGGAGGCCCGACCTCACCGCCTCGACAATCATCCGCACCGGCGGCATGCCGGAGTGGGTGAGATGGGCGGCCACGTCACGAACCCGCCAACCATCACAGAGCGACGGCGCCATCCACTGTTCGGCATTCAGGCCGTCGAGCAGATCGGCGAGGCCGGCCCGTTGTTCGTCGACGCAGCGCCAGATCCCGTCGGTGTCCATCGTCTGGGCGCCGATCCGCCCGACTAGTCGGAATCCATCGTGCCCGGCGTCGTCTTGGACACCTGTACCAGAAATTCGTAGTTGGTCTTGGTCTTGCGCAACTGACTCATCAGAAGGTCGATTGCCTGGTGACTGTCCAGGCCACTGAGCACCCGGCGCAGCTTGTGCACAACCGAGAACTCGTCGGGCGAGAGCAGCAACTCGTCCTTGCGGGTGCCGGACGGGTTGACGTCGACGGCCGGGAACACCCGGCGCTCGGCGATCTTGCGATCGAGCTTGAGTTCGGCGTTGCCGGTGCCCTTGAACTCCTCGAAGATCACCGTGTCGCCGGTGGAGCCGGTTTCGACCATGGCGGTGGCGATGATGGTCAGCGAACCACCGTCTTCGATATTGCGCGCCGCACCGAGGAACCGCTTGGGCGGGTACAGCGCGGTGGAGTCCACACCACCGGACAGGATGCGGCCCGAGGCCGGCGAGGCGTTGTTGTACGCACGGCCCAGTCGGGTGATCGAGTCGAGCAGCACCACCACGTCTTTACCCTGCTCAACCAGTCGCTTGGCTCGCTCAATGGCGAGTTCGGCGGCCTGGGTGTGGTCTGACGGAGGCCGGTCGAAGGTCGAGGCGATGACCTCGCCCTTGACCGAACGCTGCATATCGGTGACTTCTTCGGGACGCTCGTCTACCAGCACAACCATCAGATGGCATTCCGGGTTGTTGCGAGTGATCGCGTTGGCGATGTCCTGCATGATCGTTGTCTTGCCGGCCTTGGGAGGCGAGACGATCAACGCTCGCTGCCCCTTGCCGATCGGCATGATCAGGTCGATGACGCGGGTGGTGAGCCGTTCCGCGGAGGTTTCCAGCCGCAGCCGCTGATTGGGGTAGAGCGGGGTCAGCTTGCTGAACTCCGGACGGTTTCGGGCCGCCTCGACCGGGCCGCCGTTGACACTGTCCAGGCGAACCAGCGGGTTGAACTTCTGCCGCTGGTTCCCACCGCCGCCCTCCCCATCCCTGGGCACCCGGACGGCTCCGGTGACGGCGTCGCCGCGGCGCAGCCCGTTCTTGCGGACCATGTTCATCGACACGTAGACGTCGTTCGGGCCGGCGAGATAGCCGGAGGTCCGGACGAAGGCGTAGTTGTCGAGCACATCGAGGATGCCCGCGACCGGCTGAACGACATCGTCTTCGCGCAGCTCGGCCTCGCCGCCGTCACCCTGGGTGCGTTCGCCGCGGCGACGGCGATCCCGGAACCGCCGACCGCGCCGGCCGCCGCGGTTCTCGCCGTCGTCGTCCCGGTTCTGCTGCCCACCGGAATCGCCACCGCCCTGATCGCCGGAGTCCCGGGCCTGGGATTTGTTCGCACCGTTGTTGTTGTTGCCGCCATCGGCACCATCCCGGGCGGAACGCTGGCCGCGGTCTCGGGCCGGGCGCTCGCCCCGGCGTTCGCCGGCCGCCTGCCCGGACGACTCGGTGCCGCCGGCCTGAGCCGCCGCGGCTGGCGCGGGGGTTTCCTTGTTGCCACCTCTGGCGCCTTCAGCGCCTTTGGTGTCTTTGGTGTCTTTGGTGACGTTGCCGTCTTTACCGCTGTTGCGGACTTCGGCATCACGGGGGCCGCTCTGGACTGCCCTGATCGCCTCGATCAGATCGTTCTTACGCATACCGGAGGTGCCTTTGACGCCGACTTGACCGGCGAGGGCGCGAAGTTCCGGCAGCACCATGGTTGCCAGCGAACCACCGGCCTTAGCGGCAGGTTCGGCGGGGCTCTCGGGGTTTGCGGCCGCCGACGAAGCGGCTTCCTGGGTCCGCCCCTGTGCCGTGATGAGGTCCGTTTCGGTCACGGATTTCCTTTCTTCCCCCGCGGCGTGAACTCGTGGGGGTTTCCTGCGCTCAACCGAGTGACTGAACGCGCAAGACCACCGTCGTCGGTGTCAGCGGGCGCCAGGAGAGGTAGCCGGGAGGCAAACCAGTCGGCCCGCTGGATGGATTCACAAATTAGGTGATCGTCCTAGTGATCGGCGTAATGCATATGCTGCAGAAGCTGGACGCCCCCGACGATAGTCGGCTCGGCGTTCTCATGCAAGAACGGGCCTCACCCGCGTGGCCGCGACGCGGCGGCCGCGACACCGGAACTCCAGCGCACCGGTTCACCGACGGTCGTCTCGGCGACGGCAAAGCCGCGAGCTCTCCCGAACTCGACGGCCTCCGCCGTCAGATCGGTGCCGTTGGTCAGTGCCAGTACCGATGGTCCCGCGCCGGAGAGCACCGCAGCCACCCCGCTGCGGCGCAGGAACTGCAGGAACTCGGCCGAAGCCGGCATCGACGTGGCGCGCTGCGGTTGGTGCAACACATCCTCGGTGGCCGCCATCAGCAGATCCGGACGCTCGGTCAGCGCCAGCACCAGCAACGCCGCCCGACTGATGTTGAACCGGGCGTCCCGATGGGCGACCCGCGCCGGCAGCACCGCCCGGGTTTCGGCCGTGGAGGAGCGCAGGTCCGGGATGGCCGAGAATAGCCGGATGTCTCGGTGCAACCGCAACGGCGCGGCCGAGTAGCGCGGTTGCGTGTCGTCGGCGCCTGCCGGTGCCGCGACCCAGGAAACCACCGCACCGCCCAGCACCGAGGCCGAGGCGTTGTCCGGATGGCCTTCGAACTCCGATGCGAGCTGGATCAACTGCGATACGCGTAACGGTTCCAGGCCGGTTTCCGCCACCAGACCGTTCGCGACAGCAAGGCCGCCGACGACGGCCGACGCCGACGAACCAAGACCGCGCGAGTGCGGAATTGTGTTGCGGCAGTGGATAATAAGTCCATCCACATCAGCTCCGAGCGCTGCCAGCCCACGACGGACGGCCCGAACCACGAGATGATCGTCGCCAACCGAAACCTCCCCCGCACCCTGGCCCGAGACCTCGATCTCCAGACCTTCTGCAGCCGTCTCGACGACGATCTCGTCGTAGCGCCCCAGGGCCAGCCCCATGGTGTCGAACCCAGGCCCGAGATTGGCACTGGATGCGGCGACCGAGACACTCGCAATCAGCCCCTCGGGCAGGGTCAAGGTCACCGGTAACTCCCTCAGTCAAGACCCAGCGCAGCCACCACGGCAGACGGATCGACCGGCAGTGGCGTGACGTCGGGCATATCCCGCAGCGCGGTGTCGGGGTCTTTCAGGCCGTGCCCGGTGACCGTACACACCACCGTCGAACCCGGTGTGACCCAGCCGTCCTCGACGGCCTTGAGCAGTCCCGCGACGCTGGCGGCCGAGGCAGGTTCGACGAAGACACCCTCGCCGCGCGCGACGAGGTGATACGCGGCGAGTAATTCCTCGTCGGTTGCCGCCAGGAATCTGCCCCCCGACTGCTCTTTGGCCCCGACCGCACCGTCCCACGACGCCGGCGAACCGATCCGGATCGCGGTGGCGAGGGTCTCCGGGCTGCTAACCGGGTGGCCCAGAACCAGCGGGGCCGCACCGGCAGCCTGGGTGCCCAGCATCCGCGGCAGTTTGTCCGTCATACCGTCGCGGTGATACTCGGTGTAGCCCCGCCAATAGGCGGTGATGTTGCCGGCGTTGCCCACCGGTAGCGCGTGCACGTCGGGGGCGGTGCCGAGCGCATCGACGATCTCGAAGGCCGCGGTTTTCTGGCCTTCGATCCGAACCGGGTTGACACTATTGACCAGTGAGATGGTCGGGTAGTCGGCGGTGAGCTTACGGGCCAATTCCAGACAGTCGTCGAAATTACCGTTGACCTGAATGATCTTGGCGCCGTGCATGACTGCCTGAGCAAGCTTGCCCATGGCGATCTTGCCCTGCGGGATCAGCACCGCACACGTGATGCCAGCCCGGGCGGCGTAGGCCGCGGCCGACGCCGAGGTGTTGCCGGTGGACGCACACAGCACCGCCTGCTGTCCGCGGGCCACCGCCTCGGTGACCGCCATGGTCATCCCGCGATCCTTGAACGATCCGGTCGGGTTGTGACCCTCGACCTTGAGGTACACCGTGCAATCCGTGCGCTCGGACAGCCGAACCGCCGGCACCAGTGGTGTTCCGCCCTCCAACAGTGTCACCGGCGTCCAGTCGGCCGCCGCCGGCAACCGGTCGCGATACGCCTCGATCAGTCCCGGCCACGGGGTGTGCACGGCCGGTTTGGTAATACTCATTCGCTGGTTCCCTCCATCCGGAGAACGCTGGTTACCTCATCGACCACGTCGAGCCCGGCCAACGCCGCCACCGTCTCGGAAAGCGCCGCATCGGTGGCACGATGGGTGACGACGACAATCCGGGCACCAGCCAACCGGCCCGTTTCCTCGTCGAGGACACCTTCCTGGCGCACTTCGGCGATGCTGACCTCACGCTTACCGAATTCGGTTGCAACCGCGGCCAATACGCCGGGCAGATCCTTGACCTTCATGCTGACGTAGTAGCGAGTGGGAATCATCCCCATGGGTGCGATCGGTAATTGCGCGTACTTGGACTCCCGCGGCCCGCGACCACCCTGGACCCGGTTGCGCGCCGCCATCACCAGATCGCCCATCACCGCCGAGGCGGTCGGGTCACCGCCCGCGCCACGCCCGTAGAACATCAGCCGCCCGGCGGCCTCGGCCTCCACCACAACGGCATTGAAGGCGCCGTTGACGGTCGCCAACGGGTGCTCCAATGGCACCAGCGCCGGATAGACACGTGCCGAAACCCGTTGCTGGGTCGATTCCTGCCCGGACGGCGGGGTGATGCGCTCGCAGATGGCGAGCAGTTTTATGGTGCAGCCCAGCGCCCGGGCGGCGGCGAAGTCGGCTGGGCTGACCTTGGTGATGCCTTCCCGGTAGACATCGTCGGCGGTGACCCTGGTGTGGAACGCGATGGAGGCCAGAATCGCGGCCTTCGCGGCCGCGTCATAGCCCTCCACATCGGCGGTGGGGTCGGCCTCGGCGTAGCCCAGTGCAGCGGCGTCCGCCAGAGCGGTGGCGTAATCGGCTCCGGTGGAATCCATCTCGGACAGGATGTAGTTCGTGGTGCCGTTGACAATCCCCGCGACACTGAGAACGCTGTCACCAGCCAGCGATTGGGTCAGCGGGCGGATCACCGGAATGGCGCCGGCCACAGCGGCCTCGAAGTAGAGATCCGCATGGGCGCGTTCAGCGGCCTGGGCCAACTCGCCGGTGGACTGGGCCAGTAGCGCTTTGTTGGCGGTCACCACCGATTTACCGTGCTCGAGCGCGGTGAGAATGGCTTTCCGCGAGGGCTCGACCGGGCCCATGAGTTCCACGACGATGTCGACATCCTCGCGGCAGACCAGATCCTCGACGTTGTCGGTCAGCAGCTCGACCGGCACACCGCGCCCTGCCGTCACCTGCCGGACCGCCACCCCACGCAGTTCCAGGGGCGCGCCAATGCGGGCGGCCAGGTCGGTGGCACTTTCGCCGATGATCCGGACCACCTCACGACCGACATTGCCCAGGCCCAGCACCGCGACCCCGATCGGCTTCTCTGGTGTGCCCATTTTCGCTCCGCCTTCGCTACTCGCCGTATTCACCGTCATCGCACCTCCAGACTGAGCAGATCCTCGATGGTCTCGCGGCGCAGCACCGGTCGCGTTGAACCGTCACGCACGGCCACCACAGCCGGGCGGCCGATCAGGTTGTACCTGCTGGACATCGAATAGCAGTACGCGCCCGTGGCAGCCACCCCGAGCAGATCCCCCGCCGCGGTGTCGTCGGGCAGCCAGGCATCACGAATCACGATATCGCCGCTCTCACAATGCTTGCCGACCACCCTGGACAGCGTCGGAGCCGCAGCGCTCTCCCGGGACACCAGACGCACGTCGTAGTCGGCCCCGTAGAGCGACGTCCGAATGTTATCGCTCATCCCGCCGTCGACGCTGATGTAGCGGCGCTGCGCACCGTGGCTGATCGCCACGTCTTTGATGGTGCCCACCTGGTACAGGGTGACCGTCCCCGGTCCTGCGATCGCTCGGCCGGGTTCGACCACCAGTCTGGGTGCCGGCAGCCCGACAGCGGCCGATTCCGCGGCCACGATCGCAGTCAACTTGGCCGCCAGGTCGGCCACCGGCGGCGGATCATCCTCGGGCAGATAGCAGATACCCAGCCCACCGCCAAGGTTCACGGTGTCGATCTGGGCGGTCCGAGCCGCACCGAACTCGGAGACGATGTCGCGCAACAGTCCGATGACCCGCCGAGCCGCCAATTCGAACCCACCGACGTCGAAGATCTGTGAGCCGATATGGCTGTGCAAACCGACCAGCCGCAGATTCCCGGCGGCCAGGATCTCGCGCACCGCGGTCATCGCGTCGCCGGCGGCCAGGGACAGCCCGAACTTCTGGTCCTCGTGTGCGGTGGCTATGTACTCGTGGGTATGGGCTTCAACGCCGACCGTGATGCGGACCATCACATCCTGCACGACGCCGAGTCGGGCGGCGACGGCGTCCAGCCGGCCGATCTCGGTCATCGAGTCCAGCACCACGTAGCCGACACCGGCCTTGACCGCCTCGGTCAGCTCGGTAACGGATTTGTTGTTGCCGTGCAGTGCGATCCGCGCGGACGGGAAGCCGGCGTTCAGTGCGACGGCCAGTTCGCCCCCGCTGGCGACGTCCAGGGAAAGCCCCTCCTCGGCTATCCAGCGGGCAATCTCGCCGCAGAGGAACGCCTTCGCGGCATAGTGCACGTTGGTGCCACCGCGGAACGCGGCGGCCATCTCGCGACAGCGGCCGCGGAAGTCCTGCTCATCGATGACGAACAGCGGTGTCCCGTACTGCGCGGCCAGTTCGGTCACCGGAACGCCGGCTATCCGAACCAAGCCGTCCGCACTACGAACGGTGTTGCGCGGCCAGACATTCGGCGCCAGCGCCATCAGATCGGCGGCGCTCTGCGGCCGCTGCGGCGCCGTTCCGTGCTGGATTTCCTCGGCGTGCCGGGGGCCGGCCGGATGGACGTTCACATCCGCTCCGGTGCGGTGACGCCGAGAATGTCGAGACCGTTGCCGATGACCTGGCGGGTGGCATCACACAGCGCCAGCCGCGACCGGTGCAGATCGCCCGCCTCCTCATCGCCCTGTGGCAGCACCCGGCAGGCATCGTAGAACCGGTGGTAGTCGCCGGCGAGATCCTCGAGATAGCGGCAAACACGATGCGGCTCACGAAGATTCGCTGCTGTCTGGAGCACCCGAGGGAACTCTCCGATGCTGCGGATCAGGGCGCCCTCCTTGTCGTGTGTGAGCAGGCCGAGGTGTGCAGTGTCGGGTTGCAGTTCGAGGTCGGCCGCGTTGCGCGCCAGTGCCGAGAGCCGCGCGTACGCGTACTGCACGTAGTAGACCGGGTTCTCCGCCGACGCCGAGGACCACAGTGCCAGGTCGATATCGATGGGCGTGTCCACCGACGATCGGGTCAGCGCGTACCGGGCGGCGTCCACCCCGACGGCCTCGACGAGATCGTCGAGGGTGATCACGGTGCCGGCCCGCTTACTCATCCGCACCGGCTGCCCGTCCCGGACCAGGTTGACCAACTGGCCGATCAGCACTTCGACGGTGGCCGGGTCGTCGCCGAGTGCGGCGGCGGCGGCCTTGAGCCTGGCGATGTACCCGTGGTGGTCGGCCCCGAGCATGTAGATGCACAGGTCGAACCCGCGCTGACGCTTGTCCAGGTAGTAGGCCAGGTCCCCGGCGATATAAGCGGGCCGGCCGTCACTCTTGATGACGACGCGGTCCTTGTCATCGCCGAACTCGGTGGTCCGCAGCCAGGTCGCGCCGTCCTTCTCGTAGATTGCGCCGTTGTCCCGCAGTCGCGCGATGGCCTGGTCGACCCGACCGCCCGTATGCATCGAATCTTCGTGGGTGTACACGTCGAAGTCGGTGCCGAACTCGTGCAGGGATGCCTTGATGTGGTCGAACATCAGGCTCACGCCGATCGACCGAAACGTCTCGCGCTGTTCGGCGTCGGGCAGTCCGAGCGCGTGCGGGGCTGCGCCGAGCACCTGCTCGGCGATGTCGCCGATGTAGGCACCGGCATAGCCGCCCTCGGGCGCGGGTTCACCTTTGGCCGCGGCGATCAGCGAGTCGACGAACCGGTCGATCTGGGCGCCGTGGTCGTTGAAGTAGTACTCGCGGATGACCCGCGCACCCTGAGTGCTCAGCAGCCGGCCCAGCGCGTCGCCGACGGCGGCCCAGCGGGTCCCACCGATATGGATCGGGCCGGTCGGGTTAGCCGAGACGAACTCAAGGTTGATGGCACACCCTGCGAGCAAGTCGGAGCGGCCGTAGCGTTCCCCGGCTGCCAGCACGGCGGCGACGATGGCGCCCTGCGCGGAGGTCTCCAGGCGCAGGTTGACGAAACCGGGCCCGGCCATATCCGCCGAGGCGATACCGGCGGCGTCGGCGAGCGCGCCGGCCAGCCAGCCCGCCAGTTCGCGGGGATTGGCGCCGATTTTCTTGGCGACCTGGAGCGCGAGGTTGGTTGCGTAGTCGCCGTGGTCGGGATTGCGTGGTCGCTCGACGACCACCTCCGCCGGGAGAACGGCCGGATCGAACCCGTGCACGGTCAAGACCTCGGCGGCGATGGTGCGCACCAGGTCGGCGAGATCGGCGGGGGTCACGGGGCACTATCCTATGCGTTACGCTGTGAGCGCCCGACGGCGCAGCGTATGCGCCCCCGTAGCTCAGGGGATAGAGCGTCTGCCTCCGGAGCAGAAGGCCGCAGGTTCGATTCCTGCCGGGGGCACTGGCTTTGCGACCATTTTTCACAATCCGCGCGATCATCGGGCAATCCCATTTGGGTACCAAGATCATGCACTCATCTCGGCGTACAGGCAGCAGACGCCCGAGGCGGTCCGCCGACGTCCGTCGGGGAGTCTTCGATGAGTTGTAACACGCTCGTGAGACTCACCTCCCAACGCTGCCGAAGCCGGATCGGTCCGCTCAGTTGATCTAAAACGGGTCCACGCGGTCGACACTGACAAACATTCCGTGTGCGGTCCTGTCGTTGCTGAACGTTAGGCCCCCGCGTGTGGGTTCGATGGTCCATCCATGTGCGCGATAGGTGATCCCGTCGACCAGAGTGACGACCTTGTCGCCGACGAGGCTCATATTTCCAAGAGTCCAAGCCCAATCGCCGTCTGCGCCGAGCGTGACGATGTTGGTCGGGTGTCCTCCCCATAGGTTCTCGTCCGGCAGCGGGGTTGGGAAGTCGAACTTCCCTGTCCGCGTGCCGCAACTGACCGAAGCGGCCCTGACCCAACAGCCCGGATCGCCCGATGGGCCCTCCACGCCTACCCACTCTTCAGGGTCAGCGGAGAGCTCGACAACATTGATGCGTGGTGGCGGTGTCGTTGTCACCCCCCGTGCTGAGGTTGGCTCGCTTGCAGGCGCGGCGCCGGCCGCTGGTGGTTGCTGTGTCTCTTCCCGACCAAAAACCAGCACCAGCACGGCAGCCGCGATCAGCACCGCGATGGCGACCGAAGCGGGAATCCAAGGATTCCGCCTCTTCGCCCCGCCCGAGCCGTCGCCGCGCACGTCCCGGTCCTCCGCGGTCATGGAACAAGCATGTCAAACCACCCGGAACGTGGAGGGCTTCCACCCCGGCCACAGGTTCGAATCCTCGCCGGGGGCACTGAAGTCTCCCGTGAACTATCCGCCCGTTACTCCCGTGAACTATCCGCTCATTATTCGTGGCTGCCGACCGCCCGCCCGGACATCGTCCGAACCGACGCCGGGACCGGAACGCTCTCATCGCAGTCCGGCGCCCGCAGCGGGCTGCCGTAACTGGTCAGGATCGGCACCACCCCTGCCCAGCCACCGGCGGCGACGTCCTCCTCGGGATCCTCCGGCCAGCCGTCGCCGACTTTCAGCGACCAGTTGTCCGGCCCGATCTCGAGGCGCAGCACCAGTGTGGCGGCCAGTTCCCTGGCCGTGCTGTCCCGCAGTTCGCTCACCCGACCTGGAATGAAGGCCTCGGTCAGCGCGTGCAGGTAGCGGACCTTCTCGTCCTCGCCGACGGTCTGGAAACTGCCGAACAGCACAGCGCTGCAGTAATGAAACGACGACTCGAACCCGCTCCGCGCCACCACGACGCCGTCCAGGGTGGTGACGCAGACCGCAGTGGGCGCGCCGAGTGCGAGATCGCGCAGCCAGGGAGATCCGGTCGAACCGTGGATGATCACGTCATCCTCGACCCGGGCGAACCCGATCGGCAGAGCCACCGGGTGGCCATCGCGAACAAACGCCACAGTTGCCAGCGGCGTGCTGTCCAAAACGGTGTCGAGTCCCTCGCGGGATGTGCTCTGTTTCTCGCGCAGCCGGGAAACCTTGGTTGATGGGTTCGGCATCGCATCAGCGTCGCACACAGACCCGACATCGACATGCCCGACAGCAACATGCCAGGCGGCGATCTGGCGGCCCGTGTTCAGCCGATACGGCGCAGCGCCTCCCGGGTCAGGTCCTTCAGCGCGGGATAGCCGTCGACGGCCATGATCAGGTCGGCCTCGGCCAGGATCGCACGCAGCACGTGGACGATGCCGTCGGCTCCGCCCAGCGCCGCCCCGTAAACGTACGGCCGGCCGACACCAACGGCGGCGGCACCGAGGGCAAGCGCCTTGATCACATCGGCCCCGGACCGGACGCCGGAATCGAACAGCACCGGAACCTCTCCCGCGGCGGCGACAACTTCGGGCAGGCACTCGATGGCGGACAGACCCCCGTTTGCCTGGCGGCCTCCGTGATTCGAGCAGTAGATACCGTCGACTCCGGCATCGATGGCACGCCGCGCGTCGTCCGGATGGCAGATGCCCTTGAGGATCAACGGCAGGTCTGTCAGGGACCGAAGCCACGGCAGATCGTCCCATGTCAACGGGTTTCCGAAAACGCTGACCCAATGCGGAACGGCGCTACGCGGGTCGGCGAGATCGCCGTCGACCTTCGCCCGGAACACCGGGTCGCTGATGTAGTTGGCCAGGCACAGCCCGCGCAGTTGGGGAAAGTTGGCCGTTGAGAGGTCACGCGGCCGCCAACCGGGAATCCAGGTGTCCAGGGTCACCACGATCCCGGCGTAGCCGGCCGACTCAGCGCGCCGGACCAGACTCTCCGCGAGCTCACGGTCGGTAGGGGTATACAGCTGGAAAAATCCTGGTGTGGAACCGAATTCAGCGGCGATATCTTCCAGGGGGTCCATCGTCAGGGTCGAGACGCACATGGGCACCCCGGTTTGTGCGGCCGCCTGCGCCGCGGCGAGGTCACCGTGTCGATCCGGGGTGCACAGTCCGACCACTCCGACGGGCGCCATGAAAACCGGTGCAGGCCAACGCCGTCCCCAGAGTTCGACGGACAGATCTCGCTCGGCCGCACCGACCAGCATCCGCGGGATCAAACCCCAGCCGGCGAAAGCGGTGGCATTCACGTCCTGGGTCAGTTCGTCACCGGCACCCCCGGCGACATAGGACCAGAGTGAGGGTGACATCGCTTGCCGGGCGCGAGATTCCAACTCGGCGAAGGCCATCGGTAGCGACGGCAGCACCCCGCCGAGCCCCTGAAAGTAGATCTCGATCTGGTAGTCGCCGTAGCTCATATGGGCTGTCTCCTCAGAAGTCCTTGACGACCTCGGCAACTCGACGCAGTTGGTCGAGATCCGAGCTGGTGGGTATGAGGTGCACCTCGGTGGTCCCGATGGCGGCGAACGCCCGCA
>CAZGPT010000068.1:0-16428 GCA_964527015.1 uncultured Mycobacterium sp.
GCGGCGGTTGCGGCGGCACCGGCGGTATGGGCGGGATGCTCGCCAGCGATATGGGGTCCTCCGGTGCGCCCGGTTGCGGCGGCGGTATGGGCGGAATGGGTGGCATGGGTGGCATGGGCGGCGGCATGCACGGGATGGCTGCGGCCGCCGCGCCCTAGCCCGGGCGGTGATGCGGGCGGTCTCAGAGAACCGGCCCGCAGAACGGTCCCAGAGAACTGTCGCAGAGAACTATCGAGGAGGTCTGGACGTGGAACTGGCGGCGATGTTGGGGATGCCCGATCAGGCGGTGCGGATGCCCCGCGAGGAGTGGCAACGTTCGCTCGCCGATGCGGTTCGCGACGTGTTCGCGACGCATTTCGCGGAGAACAAATTCTATCGCGCCCAGTGCGACGCCGTCGGGGTGACTCCCGCTGATATCGGGGGGTATTCGGATCTGCACCGAATTCCGCTGCTACCGGTGGGGATGTTCAAACAGGCCAACGCGCACGTGCTGCTGACGGCCGGTCTCGCCGATATCGAGTTGGAGATCCGTTCGACCGGCACCAGCGGCGTGCCCTCGGTAGCCCGCCGCGACGCGCTGACAGTGACGCGGGCCTCGCTCGGTATCTTCGGCGCCTACCGCGACTTCTTCGGTATCGCCAAGGGGGCCGGGCTTTTTCTCTGCCCGTCGACCGCCGAGATTCCCGAGATGGGCATGGTCAAGGTGTTCAACCTGCTGACCGGGATGCTCGACGATCACCGCTTTCTGGTGCGCGACTTCAACTTCGATCCCGCAGAGGCGCTCGCCCAGCTGAATCGCTGGCAGGGCCGGATGACGCGGCACATCATCGGCCCGCCGTTCATCGTCGCCCGGTTCATGCGGTACCTGGAGTTGGAGGGAATTCCGCTGGAGTTGGACCCCGAATCGATGGTCATCATGCTCGGCGGCTGGAAGCAGTACACCGGACGGTCGATCGGCCGCGAGGACTTCAATGACAAGGCTCAGCGATATCTCGGTGTCGAGAGCGCCCGCATCCGGGATATGTACGGGATGATCGAGTCCAATATGCTCGCCATCGAATGCGAGCACCATCGCAAGCACGTTCCGCCGTGGTGTCATGTGTCGATCCGCGATATCGACGACCCCGCAATCGAACTCGAGCACGGCAGAACCGGCGGGATCGCCATCCTGGACGCCGTCAACACCGCCTATCCGGGCTTCCTACTCTCCGATGACGTGGGCGAGGTCGACGAGACCGACTGCCCGTGCGGTCGGACCGGTCAGACGGTGCGCTTCCGGCGCCGCCGCCACGGCGCCGAACTCGGATGTTGCGCCGTCAGTATCGAGAAGTATCTGGACTCCAGCGAGATCGTCGAGGAGTGCGAACTCGTCGACGCCGCCGGCGGGGTGTGAGATGCCTCGGTTCAGCGCGGCGGTGATCGATCACTTCACCAACCCTCGCAATTGTGGCCGGGTGGAAAATGCCGATGTGGCCGCGTTCGTCGGCAACGCGGTATGCGGTGATCAGATTTTGTTGACGGCCCGGATCCGCAACGACGTCGTCGGTGAAATCGCCTTCGAGGCTTTCGGATGCTCGGCCTCGCTGGCCGTCGCCTCCATCCTGACCGAACGACTCACCGGCATGCCGGTGCCCGATATCACCCGCGTCGACCAGGCGCGGGTCGCCGACTGGTCCGGTGGGCTGGCACCCGATCAGCAACACGTCGCCGTACTGGGCTCCGATGTGGCGCATCGTCTGATATCGAACTACCGCAGCGGCATCAGCGACGATGCGGGGACGGTCTGTGGTGGCTAGCCCCGGCACCCCCGGCGTGTATCTGGACGCGACCCCCGGGGTGTATCTGGATTATGCCGCCACCGCCCCGTTACACCCGGCCGCGGCTGCGGCCATGCAGGCCGGCCAGCAGCTGACCGGCAATCCCTCCAGCGATCACGAGGCGGGACGGCAGGCCGCCGAAGCCCTGGCCCGCGCCCGCGCCCGCATCGCACGATTCCTCGGCGTCACCGCCGAAGAGGTGATCCTCACCTCCGGGGGCAGCGAAGCCGACACGACGGCGCTATGGGGAACCTTCGCCGCGCGGGGTTTTGCCGGCCACCTGGTCACCACCACGATCGAGCACTCCGCGGTTCTGGAAAATGCCCGCGCCCTCAAGGATCTCGGCGTCGAGGTCAGTTTCATCGACCCGGACCCGAGCGGTCACGTCGATTCCGCCGCGATCGCCGCTGCCCTGCGCCCGGACACCGTCCTGGTCTCGGTGATGCACGCCAACAATGAGACCGGAGCCATTCAGCCGGTTACCGACATCGCCGCGCTGACCCGCCGCGCCGGGGTGGCCCTGCACACCGACGCCGTGCACACTGCGGGAAAACTCGACCTCGCCGGCCTCGGTGCGACACTGGTTTCGATATCGGCGCATAAGTTCGGCGGTCCGCGGGGGATGGGGGCCCTCGCCGTTCGGCACGGCCACCGACTCGCCCCGCTGATCCGCGGCGGCGCTCAGGAGCACGGCCGGCGGGCGGGCACCGAAAACCTCGCCGGCGCAATGGGAATGGCGGCCGCGATGGACCTCTGCGCCGCCCGGCTATCGGCGACCTATCGGCAGGATATGCGCGCCCTTCGCGAGAGGCTGATCGACGGGCTCGGCGCCGCAGGGGGCGTATATGAGAACGTCAGCGCGCCGGTGGTGGAAGAGACCGTCAGTCTGCGGTTCGAAGGGATTCGGGCCGATACCCTGGCCGACACCCTCGATCTGCACAACATCTACGTCTCCACCGGGTCCGCCTGCCACGCCCAGAGCGACACGGTGTCGCATGTGCTCACCGCGCAGGGACTCACCGAGTCGGCCGCCCGGTCCTCGGTGCGGTTCTCCCTCGGGCCCGCGGTGTCGGCGGCCGATATCGACCGGGTGGTGTCGGTGACAACCGAGGCGGTCGACAGGCTGCGGCGCGCCGCGGGTATGGCCGGCGTCCCGCGGTGATCGCGGTCAAGAACCTGCTGGCCGAGAAGACCCGCCTGGCCTCCGCAGTGTTCGGGGTGACCCTTGGGGTGCTGCTGGTGCTGATCATGGCCGGGATCTTCGTCGGAACCACGCGCCAGGTGACCACCTATATCGACAATTCCCGCAACGCGGTCTGGGTCATGCAGCCCGGAGTCTCCCAGATGTTCAAGGCCGTCTCCTGGCTGCCGGCCGATACCGAGGGGGAGCTGCGGGCGTTGCCGGAGGTCGACTCGGCCGATCCGATTCTGGGGCTGCCGTCGGATTTTGTGTACAACGGCACCCACACCGCGTACTTCGTCCTTGGCTATGACACGGCCACCGGGGTCGGCGGGCCGTGGTCACTGGCCGAGGGTCGCAACGTGGACCAGCCGGGAGAGGTCGTCCTCGACCGGATCCTGGCCGCCAAGAACAAGATCGGCGTCGGTGACACGGTGCAACTGGTAGACGAGGATTTCACCGTTGTCGGCCTGTCCAACCAGACCGCTGCGGCGACCAACTATTACACGTTCATCTCCCTGCCGGATGCTGTCCGGTTGCTGCGCGCCGGCGACCGGGTGTCCTACTTCCTGGTGCAACCGCGGCCCGGCCACAGCCCCGAACAGCTGGCCGCCGCGATCACCAGTGAAATCCCCGGTGCGGATGCGCTGACGTCGCAGACCTTCGCGGAGAACAGCCGCGACATCATCGTGAAGATGATCGGCCGGCCGCTCAAGACGATGATCGCCATCGCCGCGCTGGTGGGTATCGCCCTGGTCGGGCTGACGATGTGGGCACTGACCGCCGAACAGATCAAGGACTTCGGCGTGCTGCGGGCCCTCGGTGTGAGATCAGATCAGCTGTGGCGCACCGTCCTCACCCAGGGGGCCGTCATCGCTATTCTCGGGTACCTGGTCGGCTCGGCCCTGGCCTATGCCGCGCAGACCCTCGTCGGCGATCGGCTGGGCGATGTCAGCATCGCCATCACACCCCTCATGTTGGTGGTGGTCGGGCTGGGCACCGCCGTGATGGCGGCACTGGGATCGCTGTTGCCCGCCCGCCGTGTCGGCCGGATCGACCCCGCCATCGCATTTCACCGCTGACGGTTTTCAGTCGTTCAGTCACCGAGAGGATCACCATGCGCTGCCCGGTATGCCACCACGACGCGTCGCCGCCGCGATGCGGCCATTGTCGCCGACCGCTGCTGGAGCACGCGGAAAACCCGGTGCTGCAACTGAGCGATGTCAGCCATCACTACGGCTCCGGGGAGGCCGCGGTGCAGGCGCTCGGTGGCATCACGTTGTCGGTGGACCGCGGGGAGGTGGTGCTGGTGGTCGGTCCTTCCGGCGGCGGCAAGACCACGGCGCTGCTGGTGATGGGTCTGCTGCTGACACCCGATGCGGGCACGGTGCGCATCGGCGGTCGGGATGTCGGCACCTTGGCCGAACGGGACCGGGCCAATCTGCGGTTGATGCGGTTGGGTTTCCTGTTCCAGGACTACAACCTGCTCACCGCGCTGACCAGCGTCGAGAACGTGGCCGTGCCGCTGCGCTACGCCGGTGTGCGCAAGTCCGCGGCGCTGACCCGCGCCACCGAGTTGCTCGACTCGCTGGGGCTGGCCCACCGCGCCGGTCACCGGCCGGCGCAACTGTCCGGTGGGGAGAAGCAGCGGGTCGCGACCGCCCGTGCGCTGGCGATGGGCCCCGAGATGATCCTGGCCGACGAGCCGACCGCCAACCTCGACTCCGCCACCGGTCGCAAGGTCAGCGAGCAACTCGCCGCCGCGGCCAGAGCCAACGACGCCGCGGTGGTCATCGTCACGCACGATTCGCGGCTGGACGCTATCGCCGATCGGGTGGTCCACCTCGAAGACGGCCGGATCCTGGAGGCAGCCCGCTGAGGTGCGTCAGCTTCGCACGGCGCCGGCAGGGGCGGCGGTACGCCGGATTCCGGAAACCCTGGCATTCATCGCTTTGCGCATGATGGTGGCGTACAGCCAAGCCTTGATACCGCGCGCGTTCACACCGTGCGCACGGTAGAACGTGTCGGGGTCATCGAAGACCCCGAAATCCCGGTTGACTCCGGTCGCCTGGATGCTGGTGTCGGTTCCTGCCCAGTCGACGGGTGGATCCGCCAGATCCTCGGTGCCGACGCCGTAGCCGAGGAAGGGGCCCTGCGGATCAGCGGTGCGGGCCCGCAGCCCCGCCAGATAGGCGGTATCGAGGATGACGCCCTCCAGGCCCACCCATCGGCCGTCGACGGACACCTCCGCCCAGCTGTGGATGATGCTGCGCGGCGCGAGCCAGTAGAACGGGCCGACCATCACCCCGTGCTGAAGTTCCTTGTCGATGGTGGCCCCGTGAAAGCGGCAGCCGATCCCGTTTACCCGCAGTAGCGCCATCAGCAGGGTCGTCTTGGTGTTGCACTGACCGTACCCGTCGGCCAGCACCGCCGAGGCCCGAATGTCATCGGAGGTGTTGTAGCCGAACGGGATCTCATCGCGGACGAAGTCATAGACCGCCCCGATCCGGGCGTTCTCGGGCAACTCCGACCAGCCGCGTTGATCGCCGACCGCGCGCAGCGACGGATCATCGATATCGAGCAGAGGGGTGGCTTTCAGATAGCGATCTTGCACGAAGGCGAGCCTACCGAGCCGGGCGCCGGAAATGCCGGGAACTGCGGGCCGCTCCCAACCGACCTATCACGGTGAGTAGAGCCCGTCAGGAGGTCGTGGTCCGGTGATCGTCGCCGTCAAGAACCTGGTCGTCGAGCGGACCCGGTTGGTGTTGTCGGTGCTCGGCGTCGGGTTCGCGGTGCTGCTGGTGCTGGTGATGGCCGGGATCTTCGTCGGCACCACCCAGCAGGTGACCACCTATATCGACCATTCGCGCAATGCCGTCTGGGCGGTGCAGCCGGGCGTATCGCAGATGTTCCGGGCGGTGTCGTGGCTGCCGGCGGACACCGCCCGGCAACTGAGCGCCCTGCCCGAGGTCGCCTCGGCCGATCCGATCCTCGGCCAACCCTCCGACTTCATTCACAACGGCGAGCAGACCGCCTATTTCGTGCTGGGCTACGACCCCGCCACCGGGGTGGGGGGTCCGTGGTCGCTGGCGCAGGGCCGCGCCGTCACCGGGCCCGGGGAGGTGGTGCTGGACCGGGTGTTGGCCGACAAGAACGAGATCCGGGTGGGTGACACGGTGACCATCGTCGACGGTGATTTCACCGTCGTGGGTCTGTCGAATCAGACCGCGGCGCTGGGCAACTTCTATGCTTTCGTCTCCCTGCCGGAGGCCGCCCGACTGCTGCGTGCCGGCGACCGGGTCTCCTACGTCCTGGTCCAGCCGGCCGCCGGCTCAACACCCGAGCAGGCCGCGCAGGCGATCCGCACCCGCGTACCCGGGGCCACTGGTGTCGACGCCCTGACTTCGGCGCAATTCGCCGATAACAGCCGCGACATCATCGTCTCGATGATCGGCCGCCCGCTCAAAGCCATGATTGCGATCGCCACCCTGGTCGGGGTCGCCCTGATCGGGCTGACCGTGCTGGCGGCCACCAATGAACAGATGGCCGATTTCGGGGTGTTGCGCGCCGTCGGCGTACGGCCGGTCCAGTTGATCCGCGCCGTCGCCGGCCAGGCTGCCCTGATCTCCGGGCTGGGCTATCTGCTCGGCTCGGCGCTGGCCTACGCCGCGCAATTCCTCATCCGTGATCGCCTCGGTGACGTCACCATCGCGGTCACCCCGATGATGCTGGCGGGGATGGCGTTGGCCACCGCGGTGATGGCCGCCCTCGGATCGCTGCTGCCGTTGCGCCAAGTCACCCGCATCGACCCCGCCGCCGCATTCCGACGCTGAAAGTCCCACAGATGAACCAGGTATCGCCTCCCGATCCCGCCGAAGTCCTCGCCGCCGTGCGGGCCGGGCTGAGCGCGGTGCTACCCGCCGAGGATCTGGCGCAGGTCGATCTGGACGCACTCGACCTGCAGACACCGTTGCTGAGCCTGCCGGTGGACTCGGCGACGCTGATGGCGCTGATGAACCATCTGGAGGACACCTTCACGGTGTTCATCGAGGAGGAGGCGGCGTTCTCCTTCACCACGATCAGCGATATCGCGGACTACATCCGCCGGCGCATCGCCAATCGCCCGCACCGGATCGAGGGCCCGTGACCCCGTTCTCACCCGCAGTCCTGGTACACGTCCGCACGAACGCGCCCGCGCTTGCCGGCGGTGTCCTCGACTACGACCGACTGCTGAGCGAGGACCTGGCCACCCTCGACTTCTATGACAGCCGCCGGCACCGCGCGGCGCTGACCGGGTCCGACATGCGATGCCGGATCAGGGCCCGGGCGGGCGCCCTGGCTGCCCGCGGGCTTGGCCACGGCGACCGGGTGGTGATGGTGGCGACCAACGACGAGCAGTACGTCACGACATTGCTCGCGGTGCTGCTGCTGGGTGCGGTGCCGTGCGCCGTCGCGGCCCCGCCGACGCCATCGCGGGAGGACTCCGCAGGAGTCCGGCATCTGCGGGCCGCGATCCGGGTGGTCAACCCGACCATGGTGCTCGGACCGGCCGCGGTGGCGGCCGCGGTCTCACATCCCGGTCTGCTCGACTACCAAGAATGCCAAGCGGCACAACAGTTTTCGGATATCCCTCCACCGCCGCCGCGCAGCGATGACCTGCACCACATCCAACTCACCTCGGGGTCCACCTCGGATCCGAAGGCGGTGGCGCTGACCCATCGCAATGTCGCCCACAACCTCGGGGTGCTCGCGCATGGGATGGGTGTGCGGCGCGGCCGGGACCGGATGTTCAGCTGGCTGCCGATGTACCACGATATGGGGCTGATCCAGGTGCTCGGCGGCCTCCTCTACGGGTTGCCGGTGGCGCTGATGACGCCGCTGGGGTTTCTTCGCGACCCGCTTTCCTGGGCGCGGCACATGAGCGGGCACGGTTCGACGGTCACCGCGGGTCCGACGTTCGCCTACCGGGGCGCCGCCGATGCGCTGCGGCGATCTGTCGGCGACACCACCGAGATCGAGCTGTCCGCGCTGCGGCACGCTTTCGTGGGGGCGGAGCCGATCGACGGTGGGACCCTGCGGTACTTCACCGACAGCTTCGCCCCGTTCGGGCTGAGTGCCGACGCGTTGGTCCCGTGTTACGGGATGGCCGAATCGGTGCTCGCGACGACCCTGGCCCTGCGCAGCGCACCGGAGGAACCCGGCAACTTCGGGCGGGTCCGCACGGTCGCGGCCGACGACGTGCACCCGGCGGTGGTCTCATGCGGTCCGGCCGTCGACGGGATGCGGGTCGCCGTCGTCGACTCCGGCGGCGCCGAGGTGAGTTGCGGTGTGATCGGCGATATCCGGATCAGCGGCGCCTCGGTGATGGTCGGCTATCTCGGGGCCGACGGTGCGCTGCAGCGGCCCCCGGGAGGCTGGCACGACACCGGTGATCGTGGATTCTTGCGGGACGGCGAGTTGTTCGTGGTGGGACGCAGCAAGGAGATGCTGATCATCCGTGGCCGCAACCTGCCGCCCTACGACGTCGAGCGGACGCTCGGTGAGCTGCCGGAGGTGGGGCCGGGTCAGGCCGTCGTCTTCTGCACCCCCGACGCGGACCGTGGCCGCGAACGCGTCGTGGCCGTGCTGGCCACCGGCGTCAACGACCCGCAGCGGCGCCGGCAGATCCAGGACGAGGCCGCCGCCCGGGTGCGCCAGGTGTTCGGGTTCTCCCTCGATGATGTGGTGCTGGTCGCCAAGACGTCCATCCCGCGCACCACCAGCGGCAAGATCCAGCGCCTCGCGGTGCGGGAGCGCTACGCTTCGACCAGCATCTGCCTGGATCAGCACTTAACGGTCAGCACCTCGTCGTCGGCAACTGCACCCCGGTGGCCAGATCCTGCGCGATGAAGTCGTCGATCAGCTCGACCACCTCGGCGGGCCGCTCCACCTGCGGGAAGTGCCCCACGCCGGCCAGCACCTCCAGCCGCAGATCCGGGCGGGCCTGCTGGGCGGCGTAGGCGTGCTTGACCGGGATGATGGCGTCCCGTTCACCCCAGATCGCCATGACGGGTAGATCGGTCCGGGTGCTGAGGCGGTTCAGCGCGCTGACGGCCTGCCCGCGGTAGTCGACGACCGAGCGCAGTGTGCGCAGGAACGCCTGCCGGGTCGGTGCGTCGGCAAAGGTGCTGTAGGACCGCCAGATCTCCTCACCGCGCGGCGCCTCGATCCCGGATTTGCGCAGCCAGGAGAAGACCTGTTCGCCGGCGGCCAGGACCTGCCGGGGCGCGATGATCGGCATGATCAACTCGGCACCCGGCGCGGACAGCAATCGCAGCGTCAACCCCACATCTGGGCCCAGGCCGCCGCTGCCGATGAGGATCAGTCGCTGGGCGTAGTCGGGGTGCTGGTAGAGGAACTGCATGGCGATACCGCCGCCGAGTGAGTGTCCGACGATTGTTGCGCGGGTCACGCCGAGTTCGTCCAGCAGATCCCGCAGCAATACCGCGAAGGCGCCCAGCGAGTAGTCGCTGCGCGGTTTGGTGGACTCGCCGTGCCCGGGAAGGTCCGGGGCGATCACCCGGTAGTGCCGGGCCAGCGGCCGGATCACCGATCGCCAGGTCTGCGAGCTGCCGGCCATCCCGTGCAGCAGCAGCAGTACCTCCCCGTTGCCCTGATCGAGATAGGCCACACGTTCGCCGTGCAAATCGAGATAATTCAGTTCGGTCATGGCTGGATTCCTTTGGTTTGTGGTGGCTCGAAAGTTGTTGGTGGCTCGAAAGTTTGTAGGGCCGAGACGGTTCAGTTCGGTACCGACAGTCGGATGATCTCCCGCCAGGCCGAAGCGACCTGTGTGGGCAGCGGACCGGTGGTGTAGGTGAGCCCATAGCGCTCGAAGATCTCCTGAACCTTGGGGGCGATCTCCTGATAACGGTTGCTCGGCAGGTCGGGGAACAGGTGATGTTCGATCTGATACGACAGGTTCCCGGTCATGAAGTGCATCGCGGTGCTGCCGGAGATATTCGCCGAGCCGAGCATCTGGCGCAGGTACCACTGGCCGCGGGTCTCGCCCTCGATGGAGGTCTTGGCGAAGGTCTGCACGCCCTCGGGGAAGTGCCCGCACATGATGACCGAGTGGGTCCACAGGTTGCGGACCAGGTTGGCCGTCAGGTTGGCGGTCAGCGTGCTCAGCGCCGAGGGGCCGGACAACAGTGGGTGCAAAACATAGTCGCGGGTGGCCTGGCGGCGAATCTTGGCCAGCACCTTCTTGCCGCGGCTGATGAAGTCGTCCTTGTCGACCCGGCCCTTGAGGTATTTGCCGATTTCCAGGTCGTAGAAGGCGATTCCGTACTGGAAGAAGCAGGCGTTGATCGCGTTGGACAGCGGTTGCACCAGGTACAAGGGCTTCCAGGGCTGTTCCTCGTCAACCCGCATGATGCCGTAGCCCAGGTCGTTGTCCTTGCCGCGGACATTGGTGAAGGTGTGGTGCAGTTCGTTGTGGGAGTGCTTCCACATCTCCGCCGGCGAGGCGTTATCCCATTCCCAAGTGGTGGAGTGGATCTTCGGATCCCGCATCCAATCCCACTGGCCGTGCATCACGTTGTGACCGATCTCCATGTTCTCGATGATCTTGGAGACCGACAGCCCGACCGTGCCGACCAGCCAAGCGGGCGGGAAGAGCGAGAACAGCAGAACCGCGCGGCTGCCGAGTTCGAGTTTGCGCTGGGCGTCGATCACGGTACGGATGTAGTCGGCGTCGCGTTCACCGCGGCTGGCGATCACCTGCTCGCGGATGGCGTCGAGTTCGGCGCCGAGGTTCTCGATATCGGCGTCGGTCAGGTGGGCTGTGGGGTCGGTGCATGCTTCCTGGACGGTGAATGTTTCCTGTACGGCGGTCATAGTCATGTTCCTTTTCCGAAGTGTTCAGAGTTCGATATCGCAGGTCCCCGCGGCGGCGGAGATACAGGTTTGGATGACGACACCGTCGCCTTCGACCGCGGTGGTGACCTCGCCGGTACGCAGGTCACGGACCGCGCCGCGACGCAGTGGGGCCACACAGCCGAAGCAGATACCCATCCGGCAGCCCGAGGGCATGAACACCCCGGCCGCCTCGCCGGTGTCGAGCAGGCTGCGGGCGCCGTCGTTCTCCGCGGTGGTGTCGGTGACGGAGAAGGTGACGGTGCCACCGTCGCCGGTGGGGATGACGGCGGGCCGGAACCGTTCGGTGTGCAGACGGTGTGCGACTCCATCTGCGGCCCAGTGACTTTCGAGGAAGTTCAGCAGGCCGGTCGGACCGCAGGCCCAGGTGTGACGCTCAGCGAGGTCGCCGACTATGCGCCCAAGTCCTATGGCGTCCAGTGTGCCGGCGCTATCGGTGTGGATCTCGACCAGGCGGATCCGCCGGTGCCGGGCCAGCATACGCAGTTCCCCGCCGAAGATGACGTCGTGGGCGGTGGGTGCGGAGTGCACGACGACGATGTCGGGGCGGGTGGTGCTCTCACGGCCGTCGTCGACGAGCTGCGCCATGTTGCGCAGCATCCCCATCACCGGCGTGATACCGCTGCCGGCGGTGACGAAGAGGATTTTGTCCGGGACCGGGGAGCCCAGGGTGAAATCACCCGCGGCCTGATCGAGTTGGATAACGGTCCCCACGGTGGCCCGTCGCACCAGATACGTGCTGACGATGCCGTCGGGCATGGTCTTGACGGTGATCGTGATGCAGCCGTCGGTCCGGCCGACGGTCGATGTCAGCGAATAAGCCCGCCATTGACGGATGCCGTCGACATCGACGCCGATGCGGATGTACTGCCCCGGACGGTGGCCGCGCCATCCCCGCCCGGGCTTGATCACCAGGGTGGCGGCGTCACGGGTTTCCGGGTTGATCGCCACGATGCGGCCCCGCAGGGCGGCACCGAAACGCAGCGGGTCGATAACGTCGAGGTAGTCGGCGGGGATCAGCGGAGTGGTGAGCCGTTCGGCCAATCTCAGCACTCGTCCGCGGAGGGCCGCGACGGTGTTGGTGCGGGGCGCCGTTGTCGTCATATCTTCACCATCCACTGGCCGAAGCGATAAAATCTTGACAACCAGGTGTGGAAAAAATCCCCTACTTTGTTCGAAAGAGATAAATGCTGAGTTCAGAGACGCGACTTTCCGGTCTGGCGCTCGACCCCGAGATCGCCCAGGCCCTGGAGTCGGTGCTACCGCGGATGGCGGAGCGCACGGTCGAGGCGATCATCGCCGAGGTGCCCGCCTACACCGACCCATTCAGCGGGAAGATGGGTCAGAACATCGAGAACGCCGTCCAGACCTCACTGGGAGCGTTCCTGCGAATGGCGACCCGCGCCGAGAGCTCAGATCCCGGTACCCAACTGTCGTCGGCCATCGACGGTGCCTATGAGCTCGGCCGGGGCGAGGCCCGCAACGGCCGCTCTATTGACGCTCTGCTGTCGGCGTACCGAGTCGGCGCGCGGGTGGCCTGGCGGGAGCTGTCGGCCACTGCGGTCGGTGCCGGACTTTCGGCGACGACCATCGCGGGTTTCGCCGAGTTGGTGTTCGCCTATATCGACGAACTGTCGGCATCCAGCGTGTCCGGGCATGCCGATGAGGCGGCCACCGCGGGTCGGGTGCGGCAGCGCTATCTCGATCTGCTCACCGCGCAACTGCTCTCCGGTGAATCCCCGGAGGTGTTGCGGGCCGGCGCGGAGCGGGCGAATTGGGTTGTCCCGCAGACACTCACGGCGGTGCTGCTGCCGGAGGCTCGTACCAGGGGCTTGGCCACTCTGTTCAGTGCCGAAATCCTGCAGGTCACTGTCGAGCTTCCCGGTCCGGACTCCGCGCAGGCGCGGGCGGTGATGTTGATACCCGATATGGATGGTGACCGGCGATCGAGGCTGATTTCGACATTGGCCGGCCGGGCGGCGGTGGTCGGGCCGGCGCGGCCGTGGCTGCTGGTGGAGTCGTCCTACCGGCGAGCGGTGCGCGCGGTTCACCTCGGCGGTGATGATGACGGCGTTATTGACACCGACGAGCATTTGGTCGCCATCGTGCTCGGTGCCGATCCCGAGGCCGCTCAGGACCTGCGACGGCGTGCTTTGGCCCCGCTGATGTCGCTGCGGCCCAGCACCGCTGAGCGGCTCGCCGAGACGCTGCGGGTCTGGCTGCTGCGCCAGGGTCAGCGCGAGGCGGTTGCGGCGGATCTGTTCGTGCACGCCCAAACCGTGCGTTACCGGATGACCCAGTTGCGGGACCTGTACGGGGAGCGACTCAATGATCCGCAGACGGTTTTGGAACTCACGGTGGCGCTCGGGATCGCGCCGGGACTGCCGGCCGCGGACACCCGCAGGGTTGCTGAATCCCCGCCGCGCTGATCCTGGCTTTGGCCCGCACAACCGAACGGCGGGGCGGTGCTTACCGTGGCGTAGTTTCGTGCCGTGAGCCCGAACCCGTTCGACCCCGCCTGTTGGCAGCCCGTCGCGGGCTTCGAGGATCTGACCGACATCACCTATCACCGGTATGTGCGCGACGGTGAGGCGCAGCCGACGGTGCGGGTGGCTTTTAACCGCCCCGAGGTCCGCAACGCGTTCCGCCCGCACACCGTCGACGAGCTTTACCGCGCCCTGGACCATTCCCGCATGTGGCCGGAAGTGGGCGTGGTTCTGCTGACCGGTAACGGCCCGTCACCCAAGGACGGCGGGTGGGCGTTCTGCTCCGGCGGCGACCAGCGTATCCGCGGCCGCAGTGGCTACCAGTACGCCACCGGCGACAGCGCCGACACCGTGGACACCGCGCGGGCGGGACGACTGCACATCCTCGAGGTTCAGCGATTGATCCGATTCATGCCGAAGGTGGTCATCTGCATGGTCAATGGTTGGGCGGCGGGTGGCGGGCACAGCCTGCACGTCACCTGCGATCTGACCTTGGCCAGCCGGGAGCACGCCCGGTTCAAGCAAACCGATGCTGACGTCGGTAGTTTCGACGGTGGCTACGGCAGCGCTTACCTGGCAAAACAGGTAGGTCAGAAGTTCGCCCGAGAGATCTTCTTCCTCGGCGAGGCCTACACCGCCGAACAGATGCACCAGATGGGGGCGGTCAACCGCGTCATCGATCATGCCGAGCTGGAGACCGTGGGCCTGCAGTGGGCTGAGACGATCAACGGTAAATCGCCGCAGGCGCAGCGGATGCTCAAGTTCGCGTTCAACCTGCTCGACGACGGACTGGTCGGTCAGCAGATCTTCGCCGGTGAAGCCACCCGGTTGGCCTATATGACCGACGAGGCCGTCGAGGGCCGAGACGCGTTCCTGGAGAAGCGCGAACCGGATTGGAGCAGCTTCCCCCGCTACTTCTAAGCAACCGGCGGCGGCGTAGGTTCGGATCGGAGAGCCCGACCGGGACCAGATAATGGCCGCTCGAACAGAGGTTATGGATATGGCAGAACGTTCTCTTGATGGTGCTTCGATCATGGTGGTGGGCGCCAGTGGCGTTCTCGGTGGCCACATCGCCCGGCGACTGGCCGATAGTGGAGCCCGCTTGACGTTGGCGGCTCGGGATCGAAAGGCGCTGGACACGTTGGGAATCAGTGCGGCCGCGGTGGTGACGGCGGATATTCGCGACGCCGACGCCGGCAGAACGATCGTGGATACCGCGCTGACCGCGCACGGCCGGGTCGACGGACTGGTCAACGCGGCCGGAGTTGTCGCATTCGGATCCCTGGCCGACACCGGTGACGACGTCATCGAGGACCTGTTCCTCACCAATGTCCTCGGGCCGCTGTGGCTGATGCGGGCGGCCATCCCGGCGCTCACCGAATCCCGTGGCTTCATCGCCAATATCAGTGCCGTCGTCGCTGAGCAGCCACTTCCGGGGATGGCCGCCTACGCCGCCTCTAAAGCCGCGTTGACCGCGGCGGACCGGGCGCTGACCCGGGAACTGCGTGCCGCCGGCATCACCGTGACCGACGTCCGTCCGCCGCACACCGAGACCGGACTGGCCGGGCGTCCGATCGCCGGAACCGCGCCGAAGTTGCGCGAAGGCCTCCGGCCGGAGGCGGTCGCCGACCGGATCGTCGCGGCCATCCGGGCCGGCGAGCGGGAGGTGTCGGCAGCGGACTTCGGGTCCTGACGGCACGCGTGAGTTCGGGATCGCGGTGAACTGGCCGCAGTTGCAGCCGTTCCTGGTGGCTCTGGCCATCGGGCTGCTGCTGGGTTTCGAACGCGAACGAAGTCACAACCGGCGGATTCCGGCCGGTTCGCGCTCCTTCGCCCTCCTGTCGCTGCTCGGTGCGGTCACCGCGTCGTTCGGGCCGTGGGCGGTGGTGGCGGGCTTGGCCGCGATCGGGGCTCTGATGGCGCTGGCCTACGTCCGGACCAACTCCGGCGACCCGGGAACCACCACCGAGATCGCGGCCCTGGTGACCTATCTGCTCGGCGCACTCGCGAATTCCCGGCCCGCCCTGGCCGTTGCGCTTGCCATCCTCAGCGTCGGTCTCCTGGTGTCCAAGGACCGGATACATCATTTCGTTCGCGACGTCGTCAGTGAGGTCGAACTCGAGGATGCGATCAAGTTCTTCGTAATCGCATTCGTCATTCTGCCGCTGCTGCCCGACCGGGCGCTGGGCCCCTACGGTGTGCTCAACCCGGAGAAGGTGTGGCTGCTGGTCGTCCTGCTCACCGGTATCGGGTGGGCAGGTTATATCGGAGTGCGGGCGCTGGGGCCCGAACGGGGCCTGCTGGTGACCGGCCTGGCCGGCGGTTTCGTCTCGGCCACCGCGACAACCGCCTCGATGGGACGGCTGAGCCGAGCCGGTGGGAGCCTGCGGGCGCCGCTGGCGAGCGCCCTGGCCGCCAGCCTGGCCACCTTCCTGCAACTGGTCGTCGTGATCGGTTACGTCGCCCCGCAGGTGCTGCACCGGTTGTGGCCGCCGGTGCTCGTTTCGGCGCTGGTCCTGGTGGTGGTTGCGGCCATCGTTTACCGAGGCGCCGGTCGCACTCACGACGAGACCACGATCCCGGCCAGCCGGCCGTTCGCGCTGCGCCCTGCGCTCATCCTCGCCGCCGTATTGATCGTCGCTCTGCTGGTCGGCCGGTGGGGGGCCGATGTGCTCGGACCCGAGGGCGCGGTGCTGGCCGCTTTCGCGGCCGGCCTCGCGGATGCACACGCCGGGGCGATCGCCGCGGCGACGCTAGCCGTCTCCGGGGACATCACCGTTGACACCGCGATGATCGCCATCGCGGCCGCGCTGGGCTCCAATCTGATCGTCAAGATGGTGCTGGCCTTCGCGGCCGGTGGCCGGCGTTTCGGGCTCGGGTTCCTCGCCGGGATGCTCCCTCCCACAGCGGTGTTCGGTCTGGCCGTGGCCGCCGCAGTCGCTGTGGGCTGATCGACCGGCCTTTCTGGGTTAGAGGTGCGACAATCTGCGTCATGGCGCAGGACGAGGGGGTCGTCGACCCGCCGATG
>CAZGPT010000069.1:0-15916 GCA_964527015.1 uncultured Mycobacterium sp.
GTCCCATTCGGCCGCTCTGGCACGCCTCCTGAACCATCGAGAGCGTACACAGGCCCGATAACGCATGGCAAAGTCGGTCCTCGCCGGTCATCGCCGGTCCTCACCCTTTCGGAGCCATGCCTAGACTTGTCCGGATGACCGCGTGCCTGCGTCCCGAGCTCTCGGCAATCCCGGCCTACACCCCGGGCAAGACCGTGCCGGGGGCGATCAAGCTTGCCAGCAACGAAACCGTCCACGGTCCGCTGCCGAGCGTGCGGGAAGCCATCACAGCGGCCACCGAGACCATCAACCGCTATCCGGACAACGGTAACGCCGCCCTACGGGAGCAACTGGCCGGCCACCTCAGCCCCGAAGGCGAGTTCGCGCCCGACCGGATCGCGGTGGGTTGCGGCTCGGTGAGTCTGTGCCAGCAACTCATCCAGATCACCTGCACGGTCGGTGACGAGGTGGTGTTCGGCTGGCGCAGCTTCGAGGTCTATCCACTACAGGTCCGGGTAGCCGGCGCGACACCGGTTCAGGTGCCGTTGCGCAATCACACCTTCGACCTCGATGCGATGCTCGCCGCCATCACCGAACGCACCAGGCTGATCTTCGTCTGCAACCCCAATAACCCCACCTCCACGGTGGTCGACCCGGCCGAGCTTGCCCGGTTCGTGGCGGCGGTGCCCCAGGAGATCCTGGTGGTGATCGACGAGGCCTACGTCGAATACATTCGCGACGGCCTGCTGCCGGACAGCCTCGGCTTGGCTCAGCGCTATCCGAATGTCGTGGTTTTGCGCACCTTCTCCAAGGCCTACGGTCTGGCCGGGCTCCGGGTGGGCTACGCCGTCGGCGACCCGGCTGTCATCACCGCCCTGGGCAAGGTCTATGTGCCGTTCACCGTCAGCAGCATCTCGCAGGCCGCCGCGATCGCGTCGCTACAGGCGGCTGAGGAATTGCTGGGCCGCACCGACACCGCGGTCGCCGAGCGCACCAGGGTCAGCGGTGCACTCGCCGGACTGGGCTACCAACTCCCGCGGTCGCAGGCCAATTTCGTCTGGCTGCCACTGGGCGAACACACCGTCGAGT
The DNA here is from genome assembly GCA_964527015.1 of uncultured Mycobacterium sp. Classification (GTDB taxonomy): domain Bacteria; phylum Actinomycetota; class Actinomycetes; order Mycobacteriales; family Mycobacteriaceae; genus Mycobacterium. Next base: position 1,069 of record CAZGPT010000069.1, read on the forward strand.
TCGCCCGGCAGGCCGCCGAGGCACGCGTCCTGGTCCGGCCCTACAGCGACGAGGGAGCCAGAGTGAGTATCGGCGCCCCGGAAGAAAATGATGCCTTCCTGCGTTTTGCCCAGGAGTGGGCCGGTCGTTGACCGGCGACTCGGAGTCGGCCCCAACGGCCCGGCCGGTTAGCGTGGAATGGCAATCACCGCTCCATGAGGAGGGATCAGCCTTGGGCAGGATCTACGCCAACGTCAGCGAACTGGTCGGGGGCACCCCGCTGGTCCGGCTCAACCGGCTGACCGACGGTCTCGGTGCGCAGGTGGTCGCCAAGCTGGAGTTCTACAACCCGGCCAACAGCGTCAAGGACCGCATCGGGGTGGCGATCATCGACGCCGCGGAACGCTCCGGTGAGCTGAAGCCCGGGGGCACGATCGTCGAGGCCACCAGCGGCAACACCGGTATCGCGCTAGCCATGGTCGGGGCGGCCCGCGGCTACACCGTCATCCTCACCATGCCGGAGACCATGTCGACCGAACGGAGGGTCATGTTGCGCGCCTACGGTGCCCAGATCGTTCTGACGCCCGGCGCCGAGGGGATGGCGGGTGCGGTGGCAAAGGCCAAGCAGATCATCGCCGCGACACCCAATGCGGTCTCAGCCGATCAGTTCGCCAACCCGGCCAACGCCGCAATCCACGAGACCACCACCGCCGAGGAGGTTTGGGCCGACACCGACGGACAAGTCGACATCTTCGTGGCCGGTATCGGCACCGGCGGCACCGTCACCGGTGTCGGGCGGGTGCTCAAAGCCCGCAAACCCGATGTTCAGATCGTCGGAGTCGAACCCAAGGATTCCCCGCTGCTGACCGAGGGTCAGGCCGGACCGCACAAGATTCAGGGCATCGGCGCCAACTTCGTCCCCGAGGTCCTCGACCGCGAGGCCTACGACGAGATCATCGACGTCGAACTCGATGACGCCGTGCGGGTCGCTCGGGACCTCGCGACCGCGGAGGGCATCCTGGGCGGGATCTCCACCGGGGCGATCATCTGGGCCGCACTGGAACTGGCACGACGCCCCGAAAACGCCGGCAAACTCATCGTCGCAATCGTCTGCGACTACGGCGAGCGCTACATCTCGACGGTGATGTTCGACGATATTCGGCAGTGATCCCGTGACCCTGCTGTCCCGGTTGCGGGAGGATCTGTACAGCGCCCGACTTCACGACCCGGCCTCCCGCGGCAATTTCGAGAATGCGCTGGTCTACTCCGGATTACATGCGATCTGGTCACATCGGCTCGCGCACCGACTCTGGTCGGTCCCGGCACTGCGCGGACCGGCGCGCGTGATCAGCCAGCTGACCCGATTCCTCACCGGTATCGAGATCCATCCGGGTGCCCGGATCGGACGCCGTTTCTTCATCGATCACGGTATGGGCGTGGTGATCGGCGAGACCACCGAGATCGGCGACGATGTGATGATCTACCACGGAGTCACCCTCGGCGGGAAGTCACTGACGAGGGGAAAGCGCCATCCGACAGTCGGCGACCGGGTCACCATCGGTGCCGGCGCCAAGGTTATCGGCCCGGTGAGCATCGGTGATGACAGTGCGATCGGCGCCAACGCCGTTGTCACCCAGGATGTTCCGCCGAATGCCATCGCCACCGGGATTCCCGCCGCAGTGCGGTCACGCGCGGCGGCCCAACGGGAACCGTTGGTCGATCCGACGAGCTACGTGGACCCGGCGATGTACATCTGAACCTGGCCTCGGTGAACCCGACGTCGAGTCGTAGCCTTAGGGGTCATGAGCACCCCGTATGAATCCCTCGCCGTCGATATCAAGGAGAACGTCGCCCGGGTCACCCTGCTCGGCCCCGGCAAGGGCAACGCCATGGGCCCGGCGTTCTGGACCGAGATGCCGGCGGTGTTCGGCGAACTCGACGCCGACCCGGAGGTGCGCGCGATCGTGCTGACCGGATCCGGGAAGAACTTCAGCTACGGCCTGGATCTTCTCGCAATGGGCAACACGCTGGGCGACACCATGTCCGGCGAGGTGTCGGCCAGGCCGCGCAGCGACTTCCACCACACCGTCAAACGTATGCAGCAATCGATCACGGCGGTGGCCGACTGCCGGACTCCGACGATCGCCTCGATCCACGGCTGGTGCATTGGCGGCGGGGTGGACCTGATCAGTGCGGTGGACATCCGCTACGCGAGTGCCGACGCGAAGTTCTCGGTGCGCGAGGTGAAGTTGTCGATCGTGGCCGATGTGGGCAGCCTGGCCCGGTTGCCCTACATCCTGTCGGACGGCCACCTGCGCGAACTCGCGCTGACCGGCAAGGATATCGACGCCACCCGCGCAGAGCGGATCGGACTGGTCAACGAGGTGCTGCCGGACGCAGAGGCGGCACTGGCCGCCGCGCACGCCACCGCCGACGAGATCGCGGCGAACTCACCACTGGTGACCCGCGGCATCAAGGACGTCCTCGATGAGCAGCGCACCGACGATGTCGCGGCGAGCCTGCGCTACGTCGCTGCCTGGAACTCCGCCTTCCTGCCGTCCAAGGATCTCAAAGAGGGCATCGCGGCGATGTTCGAAAAGCGCGCGCCGCACTTCACCGGAGAGTGAACGCCGTGTGAGTACATCGCTCGACGCCGATGTGATCATCGCGGGTGCGGGGTTGTCCGGGCTCTCGCTGGCGGTGGCCCTGCTCGATGCCGGCCTGCCGGACAGCTCACGCATCCTGCTGGTAGATCCACGCGAAACGCTCAGCGGCACAGACCGTACGTGGAGTTTTTTCGATCTGGTTCCGCACGCGTTCGAGGCCGCGATCGCGCACCGCTGGAGTCACTGGCGCGTCCGCAACGGCGGTGTCGAAGCGCTGCGCTCCGCACCGGGAATCACCTACTGCTGTATCCCCGGCGAGCGTTTCTACGAGCTCGCCCTCGAGCGCCTGGCCGCCGCGGGCCGGCGAATCGAGATCATGCACGGAGTCGTGGTCGAGCGCCTCGACGATCGCGGCGACCATGTCGAGGTACACACCAGCGCAGGCGTGCGGCGAGCGCGCCTGGCGATGGACTCGCGGCCCCCATCGCTGCCGCGCACACCCGATGACGGCCACGACATCCACCTGTTGCAGCACTTCCGCGGCCGAGTCGTCCGCAGCACCAAGCCGGTCTTCGAGGTCGATACTGCGACACTCATGGACTTCGATGTCACACAGGCCCACGGAATCCACTTCATCTATGTGCTGCCGTTCGACGCACACACCGCACTGGTAGAAAGCACGTTTTTCACCGAGCGATTGCTGCCGGACGCTGTCTACGAGGCGGCCATCCAGACCTGGCTCGCCCAGCGGCTGCCCCACGCGGTGTTCGAGACGGTCTCACGTGAGGCCGGGGTGATCCCGATGACGACGGCGCCCTTCGATGCGTGGCCGAGTCCACGGGTCGTGCGCATCGGTACCGCCGGCGGACACGCGAAACCGTCAACCGGATACGCCTTTCTGGCCGTGCAGCGCTTCGCCCGCGAGTTCGCGCCGCGGGTGGTCGCCGCACTACGGGCGGGCGGATACGCCGAGCCTCCCGCCGCCCGGAGTCCGCGCACCATGGCCCTGGACACCATTTTCCTCTCGTATCTGCGTAGTCGTCCCGAACGTGCACCGGCCACCTTCTACCGCCTGTTCGAACGGGTGCCTCCCGCAGTGCTGGCTCGCTTTCTCTCCGATACCGGCACGCTCGCGGACGATTTGACGGTCATGCGCACCAGCGACTCTCCTCGACTCGCGCTCGAGACCATTCGTGCGACTCCCCTCCTGCGGCGTAGGAAGCGGTGACCCAGCGAGTGCGAAGGTGCAGGCGCTAACCGCCTGCAGGACACCGCAGGTCTAGCCCCTCTGTCACGCTGCGCCACGCCACCGCCGACGTCGCGGCGAACCCGCGCTACGTGGCAGCGTGGAACTCGGTTTTCCTTCCTTCGAAGGATTTAAAGGAAGCCATCTCGGCGATGTTCGAGAAACGCGCGCCGCACTTCAGCGGAGAATAAGCGGCGGATGACAGAGCAGCGGCGGCACCGACGGATTTCCGTCGTTTGTCCAGCGCCCGCCCAAGGTGGCACTTCGGAAAGTTCGATGGTCTGTGTCACCGGGTTGTGCGAATCTGAGGTAGCACACCGGATGCACCAGGGGGAATGGACATGAAACGAGCGATTGCCAGTCTGATCGGCGCGATCGCCACCGCGCTCGCACTGGCCGGCGCGGCCGCAGCGATACCGGACCAGGGCACACCCGAGTTCGACACCTATATGGAAGCTCTGCAGCGCAACGGATTCAACCTGAATCCCGACACCGCCTGGCGTGTCGCACATCAAGCATGTGAAGGCGGCTTACCGGGGTTCATCGGGTGGGAAATGATCGCCCAGGGGGTCGTCGGCCCCGGAGCCCAGCAGCGTCTTTTGAATGTGGCGATGCAGTACGCCTGTCCGGTTCAGTAATCCGGACCGGCCTATGTGGTCCGCTCGGTCAACCGGATGATCGGCAACTCCCGATCGGTTTGTTGCTGGTATTTCACAAACCGGTCCGAGTCAGCCGTGATCACCCGCCACGCGGCCTCTCGCTCCTCGCCGTGAAGTTGCACGGCAGTGACCGGGATGGTGCGCCCGCCGATCTCGATCTGAACCCGGTCGGGATTTTCGGCGACGTTGTAGTACCAGCCGGGGTTTCGGCGCGCCCCTGCCGCCGAGGCGACAATGAGCCGGCTGCCATCGTCGGCGGGAAACCACATGAGCGGCGTGCTGCGACGTTCACCGCTCTTACGCCCGATAACGGTCAGGACCAGCCCGTCGTTGCCTCCGGTCAGCTTTCCGCGCTTGCGGATGCGGCGGGTGAAGAGACTGTTCACCAGTCGCAGCAGCGCACCTCCAGGCTGACGGGCTCCCCGGGTGCCATTCTGTGTAGTGAACCCCATCGCGGAAACCCATCTGTCGAAACCAGCGTTTCGCAGAGCAGCTTAGTCCGCTTAACGAGGCCACCGATGAGTTGCTCTGTTGTCGTCTGTCGTCCAACGATCGAATCGTCCCCGCCCGAAGTCCCGCACCTTCGGTGGCGCTCCCGGACCGCGGGCACGCGGCGTGGATGTGATGCACGCAACGGCTGTGATGCGGACAACAAAGCCTTCCCACCGTGATACCGGATTCAGTATTCTTAGACTATCAAAATGACCGAAAACCAAGGTCAGCGGTGGATTTCAGGAGAAAATCATGAGAAATGCATCAGCTTTTGTCGGAGTAGCTTTGGTAGCCGCCTCGCTGGCCTTGGCGGCCCCCGCCAGCGCAACCCCGGCGGTGACACAGGGACTGACCGACGCCGCCGCCACCGCCGCCGCCGCCCCCGGTGCGATCGGTTCCAACGGTGCGACGAGTAAGCTCAGCGCCCAAGACGCCGGCCTCAACGAGAACGGAGCGCGCGTCGGTGTCGGCACCGTTGACGGCTTCTCCAGCAAGGCTGCCACCGACGGAACGATCACACCGTCCGCCTTCTACAAGCCCGCCTTGTAAACCCTCCGGGGCCATCTGGACCCCGGCCGCGGGGAAGCGCCGCCCGCAAAGCGATCCTGAACTGCGGTGGCGGAGGGATTTGAACCCCCGGCCGGTGTTAGCCGACTCTCGCTTTCAAGGCGAGTGCATTAGGCCGCTCTGCCACGCCACCGCCGGCAATCCTAACCGTCAGACCGCACTGGCCTCACCGCTGGCCCGGCTTGCATTTCCGTTGCGGCCGGCAACCTTGCCGTTGGCTCCGGCGGCCTTGATCGCGGTGCTGATCCTTCGGCAGTTCTCACCCACCGCGACCATCTGCGGGCGGGTCAACGGACGGAGGAAGTGTTGCCGGACGCCCTCCGCGTAGGTGGCCCTCGACTCGGCGACCAGATCGCGTCCCCGGTCGGTGATGGCCGCCAATACTCCGCGGCCATCCTCCGGACTGGCGGCCCGCTGCACCAGACCGGCTTGCTCGAGCCGCCGGATCTGCCGAGTCACCCGACTCGGCAGTGACAGCAGTTGCTCGGCAAGGTCGCCCATTCGGGCCGAACCGGTTGCGGACCTGTCCAGGATCTCCAGCAGTCGCACATCGACGAGGGTCAACCCGTACCGTTCGGACAGCGAGCGGTTCACCCGCCCGTAGACCCGCAGTGTCGCGTCAAGGAAGTTCTCCCACGCGCGTTGTTCAGCTATGTCCAGTCCGGGCATCTCGCTTGCCGAACGCCCCCCGATTATCCCACCCATGCGGGCAATGGTATGCGAAGCCGGATATTTTTCGGGCGTTTCGGCCCGGGTATCTTGTCGGTGATGTACGCAATCGTGGCGACGTCCCGTCGGCTGGAGTGGCGGCGAGTCCCCGATGCCTCGGCCGGATGCGGCGAGGTGCTGATCAGGGTCCACGCGGCCGGGACGAACAGAGCGGACCTGCTGCAGGCCGCCGGGAAGTATCCGCCGCCCCCGGGTGCCAGTGAGATTCTCGGGCTCGAGGTGTCCGGTGTCATCGTCGAGGTCGGCGACGACGTCGTCAACCTGTCACCGGGACAACCGGTTTGCGCCCTCCTGGCCGGGGGCGGCTACGCCGAACTCGTCGCGGTACCGGCCCGGCAGGTGCTGCCCATCCCGGACGGGATCGCGACCGCTGATGCCGCCGGACTGCCCGAGGTCGCCTGCACGGTGTGGTCCAACCTGGTCATGGCCGGCCGGTTGTCACCGGGTGAGTTCGTACTCGTCCACGGTGGCGCCGGCGGAATCGGCACGCACGCGATCCAGGTGGCTAAAGCAATGGGGGCCGTGGTGGCCGCGACGGCCGGGTCAGCGGCCAAACTCGAGCTGTGTGCGGCTTTGGGCGCCGACATCGTGATCTCCCATCGGGACGAGGACTTCGCCGAAAGGGTGTGCGACGCGACTTCCGGCGGAGGCGCCGACCTCATCCTCGACGTCATGGGGGCGGCCTATCTGCAGCGCAATCTCTCCGCACTGGGCCGCGACGGTCGGCTCGTCATCATCGGTATGCAGGGCGGGGTCAAAGCCGAACTGGATATCGGCACCCTGATCGGCAAGCGGCTGACGGTCATCGGCACCGCACTGCGCAACCGTCCTGTCGACGGGCCCCACGGCAAGGGGGCGATCATTGACGCCGTCGCCAGGGCGGTGTGGCCGATGATCTCCCGCGGACAGGTCCGGCCGGTCATCGGCGCCCGCTTCCCGATTGAACGGGCATCCGATGCGATTGACGCGCTCGCGTCGGGCCAGACATTCGGCAAAATCCTGCTGAATGTCGCAGGCTGACCTCAGCTGTCAACCCAGAGAGGCGAGAGTGCGCACCAGATGGTCGATTTCCGAGACCGTCGAGTAGTGGCTGAGTCCGAGGGTTACCGCCCCGCCGATCTCATCGACGCCGAGCGCATCGAGTGCACGCGAGGCGGCATTGCCGATGGCCAGTACCCCGTTATCGGCCAGTCGGTGCACCACTCTCTCGGCAGGCACACCAGTAACGACGATGCTGACCACCGGAATCCGAGCTGTGGGCGCGCCGATGACTTCGACCATCGACATGGACTGCAGCGACGTCATGAGGTACTCGAGCAGACCGTCCAGATATTTGGTCGCGGATTCCATTGACTGCGATAGTCTTTCACTTCTGCTGCCCTGTGCGCCCTCATCAAGTCCGGCAAGATATTCGACGCTGGCCACCACGCCGCCGAGGAGGCCGTACTGGTGCGCCCCCAACTCCAGACGGGCCGCGCCGCTCGCATAAAGATTGGTCGAGACCGAGCCCAGCGTGTCGATCAACGCCGGGTTGCGGAACACCAACGCCCCGATCGGGGGTCCACCCCATGCGGCGGCATTGACCGCCACCACGTCAGCCTCGGTACTGGCGATATCGAATAGACGGAACGGTGCGGCCGCTGAGTGGTCGGCGACGACGAAGGCACCCACCTCATGGGCCAGTTTCACCACCGAGCGCACATCGACGACGCTGCCCAAGGTCGAGGATGCCGAGGGGATCGCCACCAGACGGGTATCGGGAGTCAGCAGTTCCTCCCACTGCCACATCGGCAACTCTCCGGTCTCGATCTCGATATCCGCCCACTTGACCGTGGCTCCGAATCGGTTGGCGGCGCGCAGCCAGGGTGCAATGTTGGCCTCGTCGCCGAGTCGGCTGACCACCACTTCATTGCCCAGGCCGGTCCGGGTCGAGGACGCGTCCGCCAGCGAACCGAGCAGAACCGCGCGATCGGCGCCGAGAACCACGCCGCCGGGGTTCGCGTTGAGCAGGTCGGCGATAGCCCGGCGGGCGGCGTGCAGCATCGCGGCGCTCCGCTGTGCGGCGGGATGGGGGCTGGCGACGTTGGCTGAGCAACCACGAAACGCTGTCGCGACGGCGCTGGCAACAGCCTCGGGGACCGCCATCCCGGCCGGCGAGTCGAAGCGTGTCCAGCCGTCGCCCAGCGCAGGATGCAAGCCTCGCACGCGGGCAACGTCGTATGCCATCACACCACCTTCGACACATCCGCGGACGGTCACAGCCCCGAAATACGCCGCGTACCCCCTCGACGTCTAGCTTGTCCGCGACTCCATACTAAGCCAGTGAACTTCGGCAACGGGGTGCTAATCGCAGTCCTGCTGCTGGCTTTACCCGGTGCCGTGGTCGCCTGGGCCGGTGGCCTCCGGTGGCCGCTCGCCGTGGCGGTCGGCCCGGCGCTGACTTACGGAGTGGTCGGCTTGGCGATCGTCCCGTTCGGTGCCGTCGGAATCCGCTGGGAGCCACTGCCCGCCCTGGCCGCCCTCGCGGCGGTGGTCTGTTTACTGTTTGGCAGCCGCGCCGCACTGCTGCGCTATCGCGGTACTAGGTCACCACCCGGCAGGCCCCGGCCAGGCGGGCCGGAACTGACCGCGGCGGCAGGGGTGTTCGTGGGCGCCGTCGCGATCGGCTACGCCGCTTGGCGCGGGATGCCGAACTGGCAGTCGATACCGAGCACATGGGATGCGCTCTGGCACGCCAACACCATCCGATGGATCCTCGACACCGGACAGGCCTCGCCCACCCACATGGGCGAGTTCCGCAATGTGGAAACACAGGCCCCGCTCTTTTACCCGTCCGCTTTTCACGCCCTTGCCGCGGTGCTCGCTCAGCTGACCGGTTCCGCGCCAACCACCGCCTACACCCTGAGTGCGCTGGCAGCCGCGGTCTGGTTGTTCCCGCTCAGCGGCGGACTGCTGACCTGGCAGCTTCTGATCGGCCGCACCACCCGCTGGCGAGCGGCCGGCGCCGCTGCCGTCGCAGCGGCACTGGCGGCGTCGTTCACCGCGGTGCCCTACGTCGAGTTCGACACCGCCTCAATGCCGAATATGGTGGGCTACGGCCTGGTGGTGCCGACATTCGTTCTGGTCACCAGCGCGCTGGCGCACCGCGACCGCATCCCGCTGGCGATGATCGCACTCGTTGCCGTGTTCTCCGTCCATCCCACCGGAGGCGTGGTGGTGGTCACCATGCTGGTGGCCTGGTGGTTGCTTGACGCTCTTCGTCATCCCGAGCGTGGCCGGCGCCGGGATTTCGTCACCCTGGTGACCGTCGCGGTACCCGCCCTGGTGCTGCTCCTCCCCCAGCTGCTCGCAGCGCTGCCGCAGACCGAGATCATCAGCAGCCACCAGTTCCTCACCCACGGCGGTTACCGCCGGGCGTTGTTCGACGCGGTGTTCCAGTACAGCCGCCACCTCAACGACTTCCCCATCCAGAACATCCTCCTGGGTCTGGCCGGCGCGGGGTTCGTACTGCTGTTGTTGAAGCGGATCTGGTGGCCGGCCGCCGTCTGGTTGCTGCTGATCCTGGCGATCGTCTGGTCCTCGGCGCCGTTCGGCGGGCCGTTCGGCTCCCTTCTGGGAAGCTACTCCGACCTCTTCTACAACGATCCACGCCGACTGTCCGGCGTGGTCACGCTGCTGCTCACGCCGATGGCCGGGGTGGCGCTCTTCTCCGCTGCCCTGATGGTGGTCGCCGGCCTGCGACTACTCGCCCGGCGAGTGGGTCACGACCGCGGCCGCCCGTTCTGGATCACCACCACCGCGGTGTTACTGATCACCGCTTGCGTGGGGCTGAGCTGGCACTACCTGCCCCGGCACCGCTTTCTGATGGGTGAGAAATACGATGAGGCGATCGTCGGCGAGAAGGACCTCGAGGCATTCGCCTATCTCGCGTCGCTGCCCGGGGCGCGTGACACCGTGATCGGAAACTCCAACACCGACGGCACCGCCTGGATGTACGCGGTGAGCGGGTTGCACCCGCTATGGACGCATTACGATTACCCGGTTCAACAGGGCCCGGGCCGAAATCGGTTCATCTTCTGGGCCTACGCCGACGATGCCGACCGTGACCCCCGAGTCGCGACGGCAGTGCGGGAGCTGAACATCCGGTATCTGATCACCAGTACCCCCGTGGTCCGCGGATTCGTGGTGCCCGACGGGCTAGTGTCACTAGACAAGTCCACGGCGTGGGCCAAGATTTACGACAACGGCGTTGCCCGCATCTTCGAGTGGCGCGGGTCATCACCGCAGGGTGCCCGCTGAAACAATGGCGTTCGGAGAGGGCATGCGGGAAGGGCAGCGTGGAAGGCAACCGGGGAAGGGAGATGCACGGCGCATGACGGTAAATGCCGACGACGACAACATCGAAGTCATCACCGGCCAGGGCCTCAGTCCGGGATCGGCGGAGGCCGCCGACGACGACGAGCAGAACTCGATCACCGACCTAGTCGAGCAGCCGGCCAAGGTGATGCGGATCGGGACCATGATCAAACAGTTGCTCGAGGAGGTGAAGGCCGCTCCACTGGATGACGCCTCCCGTAGTCGACTGCGGGAGGTCCACGCGACCAGTATCAGCGAACTGGAGGACGGACTCGCTCCGGAATTGCGTGACGAACTCAACCGACTCGCGCTGCCCTTCTCCGAGGACTCTGTTCCCTCCGATGCCGAGTTGCGGATTGCTCAGGCTCAGTTGGTCGGCTGGCTCGAGGGTCTCTTCCACGGGATCCAGACAGCGTTGTTCGCCCAGCAGATGGCGGCCCGGGCACAGTTGGAGCACATGCGTCAGGGGGCACTGCCGCCCGGGATGGTCCCGCCCGGGGGCAATGCCGGCCACAGCACCGGGCAGTACCTGTAGGTAGACGGACACCTTGCCAACCGAGCCCTGTATCGAGACCCGTGAGGCCTGGGTCGAGTTCCCGATCTTCGACGCGAAAGCCCGATCGCTCAAGAAGACGTTCCTGGGAAAGGCCGGCGGGGCGATCGGACGCAACACCGACAACGTTGTGGTCATCGAAGCGCTCCGCGACATCACCATGACGCTGAAGATGGGCGACCGGGTGGGCTTGGTCGGGCACAACGGCGCCGGCAAGTCCACGTTGCTGCGGCTGCTGTCGGGAATCTACGAGCCCACCCGGGGGCGAACCGTCATCCGGGGCCGAGTGGCGCCGGTGTTCGACCTCGGCGTCGGGATGGATCCGGAGATCACCGGATACGAGAACATCATCATCCGCGGTCTCTTCCTCGGTCAGACCCGCAAGCAGATGCTGGCCAAAATCGATGAGATCGCCGATTTCACCGAGCTCGGCGAATACCTGTCGATGCCGCTGCGGACCTACTCCACCGGTATGCGGGTACGCCTGGCGATGGGTGTGGTCACCAGTATCGACCCGGAGATTCTCCTGCTGGACGAGGGGATCGGCGCGGTCGACGCCGATTTCCTGAAGAAGGCGCAGGTGCGACTGCAGGCCCTGGTCGAGCGATCCGGCATCCTGGTGTTCGCCAGCCACTCCAACGAATTCCTGGCGCGTTTGTGCAAGACGGCGATGTGGATCGACCACGGTGCGGTGAAGTTACACGGCGGGATCGAAGAGGTCGTCGGAGCCTACGAGGGTGAGGATGCCGCCCGTCATGTCCGCGAGGTACTCGCCGAACATGCCGGCGAGTGGTCGCCGACTGACGGGACCGCCACATCATGAAGGACGCCACATCATGAAGGACGCCGCATCGTGAAGGACGGAGCCACCGTGTGCGCGGTGGTCGTCACCCACCGCCGGCCGGACGATCTCGCGAAGTCCCTCGACGTGGTGACCACGCAGAGCCGGATGATCGACCACCTGATTGTCGTCGACAACGATCACGACGATCGCGTCCGTGATCTGACGGCGGGTCAACCGGTTCCCACCACCTATCTGGGCTCGCACCGAAACCTTGGGGGCGCAGGCGGATTCGCACTCGGGATGCTCCATGCGCTGGCGATCGGAGCCGACTGGGTATGGCTGGCCGACGACGACGGCCGGCCGCGGGACAGCGATGTGCTGGCCACACTGCTGGCGTGCGCGCGACGACACGGCCTGGCCGAGGTATCCCCCATGGTGTGCGACCTGGCCGATCCGGATCGGTTGGCCTTCCCGTTACGCCGCGGTCTGGCATGGCGGCGCAACGTCGACGAACTGCGCACCAGGGACTCCCCCGACAGCGATCTGCTGCCTGGATACGCCTCGCTGTTCAACGGAGCGCTTTTCCGGGCCGAAACCGTTGAAGCGGTAGGTGTTCCGGATATCAGGTTGTTCGTGCGCGGCGACGAGTACGACGTGCACCGGCGGTTGGTTCGCAGCGGCCTGCCGTTCGGCACCTGCCTTGACACCGTGTATCTGCACCCCTACGGCAGCGACGAGTTCAAGCCGATCCTCGGCGGCCGGATGCACACCCAGTACCCTGATGACCCGGTCAAACGATTCTTCACCTATCGCAATCGCGGCTACGTGCTCTCCCAGCCCGGCCTCCGGAGGCTGCTGCCCCAGGAGTGGGTGCGTTTCGGGTGGTACTTCCTGATGACGCGACGGGACCCGGCGGGGCTGTGGGAATGGATCCGGTTGCGCCGCATGGGCCGCCGCGAACGCTTCACCCGGCCGGACCGGAGCGCCCCATGACCATCATCGAGGCGGCATCACAGTCCAAGACGTTCGGCCGCGCCTGGGGCGACCTGATCGGTGGGTTCCGCAAGCGCGAACTGTGGCTGAATCTGGGCTGGCAGGACATCAAACAGAAGTACCGGCGCTCGGTGCTGGGTCCGTTCTGGATCACGATCGCCACCGGCACCACCGCGGTCGCGATGGGACTGCTCTACTCAAAATTATTCCGGCTCGAGATTTCCGAGCACCTGCCCTACGTGACCCTGGGTCTGATCATCTGGAACATGATCAACGCCTCGATTTTGGAGGGCTCAGAGGTCTTCATCGCCAACGAGGGACTGATCAAACAGCTACCCACCCCGCTGAGCGTGCACGTCTACCGGTTGGTGTGGCGCCAGATGATCCTGTTCGCGCACAACATCGTGATCTTCGTGATCATCGCGATCATCTACCCCAAACCCTGGTCCTGGGCCGATCTGACGGTCATCCCGGCGCTGGCCCTGATCATGCTGAACTGCGTCTGGGTGTCCTTCTGTTTCGGGATCCTGGCCACCCGTTACCGTGATATCGGCCCGCTACTGGCGTCCCTCGTTCAGCTGTTGTTTTTCATGACCCCAATCATCTGGAACGCGGACACCCTTGAAAAACAGGGCGCCGGCGATTGGGCGCGGATTATCGAACTGAACCCGTTGCTGCACTATCTAGATATCTTGCGGGCTCCACTGCTGGGTGCCGCACAGGAACCGCGACATTGGGTGGTCGTTCTGACCCTGACGGTGCTCGGCTGGTCTGCGGCCGCGCTGGCATTGCGCCAGTTCCGGGCCCGGGTGCCCTACTGGGTTTGATGGTGCCGCAAGCGTTTGACGGGCCGCCGGAGCTTGCTGGGGCCGCCGCCGGACTCAGCCGGGAACGCTGCCGTGCTGCGGTTCAGGGCCGAACCGGAATCGTCGGGCACTGATTTCGTTCGGGGTCACCCGGACGAAGCGCAATTTCTCGGTCGGGACCCACGGCATGAGCACGGCCTGCTCCGCTTCGAGGATCTCATCGGCGCCGGACAGCACCCGCGCGGTGCCGCGGACGATCACGCTCCACCCTCCGGCCACAGTATGGTCATCCGCCTCGAACAGCACCTTCTCGTTCATCACCGTGGTGAACAGTTTGGTGCCCTCGGCGGTGCGGAACAGCACGGTTTCGTTCTGGGTGACGAAGTTGACCGGGAAGATCTCCAACTGGCCGCCGAACGATGTCACCAACCGGCCCAGTGCGACGGTGGACAGCAGGTTCCAGGCCTCGCTGTCGCCGAGAACGGTTATCGGGTCCTGTTCGATCGCCATGGGCCACATATTGGCTGCGTAATCCCGGCAACGCAAGTGCTGGAAGTCACAGCTTTCATCTGCGACCCCGCCGGTGGTGGACGTAGGCTTCCGCGATGGCCGAGACCACCCACCCAGCCCCGTTGAGCCTGCGGACTCAACTGCTGAGGTTCGTGCTCACCGGCGGCTTCTCCGCGGTGGTCGACTTCGGTCTTTATCTCCTGCTCTACCGGGAGGCCGGGCTTCAGGTCGACCTCGCCAAGGCGATCGGCTTCGTCGCCGGCACCCTCACCGCCTACCTGATCAACCGGCGATGGACCTTTGGCGCGACCCCGAGCCGCTCGCGATTCATGAAAGTGATGGTGCTCTATACCCTGACCTTCGTCGTCCAGGTCGGCATCAACCACCTCTGCCTGCGGATTCTGGGCTACGAGGATTGGGCGGTGCCGATGGCGTTCGTTATTGCTCAGGGCACCGCGACGGTCATCAACTTCAGCGTCCAGCGGGTCTGGATCTTCCGGCGGGCAGGAGCGTAGCGACCCGGGAATAGCCCCGGCGGGCAGGAGCGTAGCGACCCGGGAATAGCCCC
>CAZGPT010000070.1:0-15877 GCA_964527015.1 uncultured Mycobacterium sp.
CTGCAGGATCTCGGTTTCTACACGGCGCTGGTGGACGGCTACTTCGGCCTGCAGACCCATAACGGTCTGATGTCCTATCAGCGGGAGTACGGGCTTGCCCCAGACGGTATCTGCGGACCGGATACCTTGCGCTCCTTGTACTTTCTCGGCTCCCGCGTGACCGGCGGATCGCTGCACGCGATCCGGGAAGAAGAGCATGTTCGCCGGTCCGGGCCCAGGCTCTCCGGTAAACGCATCATCATCGACCCGGGCCGCGGCGGCGACGACCCCGGCCGGATCGTCAATGGCCCGCAGGGTCCGATCAGCGAAGCCGACATCCTGTGGGATCTCGGGAGCCGACTGGAAGGCCGGATGACGGCCATCGGAATGGAAACATTCCTGTCCCGCCCGATCAACCACAGCCCGGGCGACGCCGAACGGGCCGCGACGGCCAACACCGTTGGCGCCGATCTGATGATCAGCCTGCGTTTCGAGCAACAGCCCAGCGAGTCGGCCAGCGGCGTCGCCTCGTTCTATTTCGGCAGCCCGCACGGATCAGTGTCCACCATCGGGCGTAATCTCGCGGATTTCCTTCAGCGGGAAGTGGTTGCGCGCACCGGATTACGCGACTGCCGTGCCCACGGACGGACCTGGGACCTGTTGCGACTAACCCGAATGCCGACAGTCCAGGTGGATGTCGGCTATATCTCCAGTCAGAGCGACCGGGCTATGCTTGCAACCCGCGAGTGTCGCGACGCGGTCGCCGAGGGGATCCTTGCCGCCGTCAAACGGCTCTACCTGCTGGGCAAGAACGACCGACCTACCGGAACGTTCACCTTCGCTGAGTTGCTCGCCCACGAACAAACCGTCGAGCAGGGCCACCCGGCCTGATCTCGCGGCACGCACCGGTTTGGCTGATCGTCAACGGGCGGCGCTACCGACCGGTTGCTGTAACTCGGCTCTCTCAAGCAACCGTTCCAGGGCGGCCTCGACTTCAGCTTTCCAGCCCAGCCCTTTATCGAGTTCCAAACGCAGCCGCGGGAAGTATCGGTGCGGTGCGACAACCGTGAAGCCGGCCTCTAGCAGGAAGTCCGCATCGATCATGCAGACCTCGAAGGAGCAGTCTCCCAGTGCTTCGATCGCCGGCCTGAGTTCTGGGCCGACAGTGGCGCCCTCCAACAGGCTGCCGGCCTCAGATGTGCGGCCGAACGCCTCCAGCGCCCGCACGCCACGTTTGACCAACTCATTGACGACCTGTCCGATCAGCTGTATCGAAAGACTATCCGGCTGACCCGGTTCGATCCCCATCGAGGTGAGCAGCACCGCGTCCGGGCTGACCGGCCCGGTGGGAAACCGCTGGGCGCGCGGCACGGCACCCGGCGGAGCGTAGAGAACGTAGCCCAGACAGGGGCCATCGAATTCGTCGGACTGTTCCCCACTCTCGGCACTGGCGAGCTGGCCACAAGATCCCCATTCGAGCATGACCATCGACAGCCAGGCCTCTTTCTCGAATTCCGGATCAGGCAAGCTGTCGCCGCGCAGGGTCTGCGGATCGACCTCCCAGAACACACATCGCCGGGCGTGCTTGGGCAGCTGCTCGAACCCGGCAAGCCGCAGCGGCCTGATGCGAACGGACACTAATCTCCCCGGCTTTCCCGCGGTGCGGACGCGTGTGGCCCTCCCAGAATAGGAGAACCGAGTGATCTCCGCCCGAAATCCGGTGTCGTACCATCCACCGCCTGTTCATCCGCTGAATTCCGTTGCACCCGTGCCGTTTTCACCCAGAACATCGCTCCAGGCCTCTGCCGCCTCCGCATAGTGTCACTGTGACGTAACGAGCTGGTGTGGTTGTACGGGCTATTTCGCGGCAGCGGGGTCCATCAGGCCGACGATCCGCTGCAGATCCTCGACGGAACCGAACTCGACAACGATCTTGCCTTTCCGCTTTCCCAGACTGACGGTGACCCGGGTGTCATAGGTGCCCGAGAGGCGTTCAGCGACATCCTGCAGTCCCGGCATCTGAATGGGTTTCCGCCGCTGCGGACCGGCCGGCTGGGTATCCCCCCGGTTGGCCAAGGTGACGGCCTCCTCGGTCGCCCGCACCGACAATCCCTCGGCCACAATCCGCGCGGCCAGTTCCTCTTGTGCTTCGGGTCCGGCCTCCAGAGCCAGCAGCGCCCGGGCGTGACCGGCAGAGAGCACACCCGCGGCAACTCGGCGCTGCACAGCGACCGGCAGCCGCAGAAGTCGAATCATATTGGAGATCACCGGTCGTGATCGCCCGATACGGTCCGCCAGTTCCTCGTGGGTGACCTCAAATTCATCGAGCAGTTGCTGATAGGCCGCTGCCTCTTCCAACGGGTTCAGTTGGGCGCGATGGATGTTCTCCAGCAGGGCTTCGCGGAGCAGATTGTCATCGCTGGTCTGCCGAACGATCGCCGGGATGGTAGCCAACTCGAGCTGCTGAGCAGCTCGCCAACGCCGCTCCCCCATCACCAGTTGGTAGGGTGCGGTACCCGATCGGTCGCCGGATTCCCGGACAACAATCGGCTGCATCACTCCCAATTCGCGGATGGAGTGCATTAACTCCGCGAGGGCCTCCTCGTCGAACACCTGTCGCGGTTGACGGGGATTGGGTTCGATATCCGAAGGGGGGATCTCGCGGTAGACCGCGCCAATATCCCCTAGGTCCGCCAGCACCACTTCGCCGCCACCGATGACGACATCCGCCGCGGCGTCGCCCAACCGATGCCCGCCCTCAGCCGGATTGGTTGGGATCAGCGAAGCCAACCCGCGACCCAGGCCTCCCTTGCGACGCTGTGCCATTACTCCTGCCTCCCTAGCGAGCGGTGCGCCAATTCACGACTGGCGTCCAGGTAGCTCATGGCGCCCCGTGAGCCGGGGTCGTAATCGATGATGGTCATACTGTATCCGGGCGCCTCCGACACTTTAACGCTGCGCGGTATAACAGTACGCAGGACCGTATCGCCGAAAAATCTCCGGACTTCGGAGGCGACCTGATCGGCGAGCTTGGTACGGCCGTCGTACATCGTCAGAATCACGGTGGTGACGCTCAACTGGGGGTTGAGATGCGCCTTGACCATCTCGATATTCCTCATCAACTGCGACACGCCTTCCAGCGCGTAGTACTCACACTGAATCGGGATCAGAACTTCCGGTGCGGCCACTAACGCGTTGATGGTCAACAGTCCCAGCGACGGGGGGCAGTCGATGAATACGTAGTCGAAGTCCGATTGATCCAACTCCGCGAGCGCGGTGCGCAACCGGTTCTCTCTGGCGACCATGCTGACGAGCTCGATTTCCGCGCCGGCCAAGTCGATGGTAGCCGGCACACAGAACAACATTTCACTGTGTGGGCTTTGACGGGTAGCGGCGCGCAGCGATATCTCTCCCAGCAGGACTTCGTAGGATGACGGCGTCCCCGCCTGTCGATCCGAGATGCCCAGCGCGGTACTGGCGTTACCCTGGGGGTCGAGGTCGATCACGAGCGTCTTGAGACCCTGCACCGCGAGAGCTGCGGCGAGGTTTACCGCTGTGGTGGTCTTTCCCACCCCGCCTTTCTGATTCGCGACGGTAAAGATCCGACGCCGCTGCGGGTGCGGTAACTGTCCGGCCACGGTGTGCAGAACTTGCATCGCCCGCTCGGCCGCTGCCCCGATCGGTGTATCGGTGACACCCGGGCTCGGCCATGTTTCACGTGAAACATCATCGCTACCGGTGTTGGCCGCATCGATCATGATCGTCCCCTCTCTGACGAGCGCCGCTGCCGACTCGTTGCATTGCGCCGAGAACCGCGTAACGGAGTGCCCCGCACGGCCACCACGACCGTCGCGGGTGGGACGAGATAATCCGACCCGCACTCGACCACGTCCACGTCCGTCGCGCCCAGTGCCGTCATCACCCGCCTGTGTTCGGTAACCTCCTCGGCCGCCCGCGCACCTTTGATTGCCAGCATGGCGCCGCCGACCCGCAACAACGGAAAGCTCCACCGAGTCAACCTCTCCAGATCCGCCACGGCTCGCGAGGTAACAACGTCGGCTCCGGCCAGGCCGGTCATCACCGACGGCTCCTCGGCCCGACCCCGGACCACGTCGACCGCGACGCCGAGTGAACCAACGACCTCGGACAGAAAGTCCGTTCGGCGCTGCATTGGTTCCAGAAGTGTCACCACGAGATCCGGACGAGCGATGGCCAGCGGTAGCCCCGGCAACCCGGCACCACTACCGATGTCGACCACCCGCAGGCCCGAGTCGATCAGTTCTGCGACGGCGACGCTGTTCAAGATGTGCCTGTCCCACAGCCGTTCCACCTCGCGCGGGCCCAGAAGCCCGCGCTCGACACCGGGACCGGCCAGCAAGTCAGCGTAGGCGCGGGCTGTGCTCAACCGTTCGCCGAAAATCTGCGCCGCGGCTGGCGGTGCGGGTGGAGCACCGGCATGTTTCACGTGAAACAACCTCTCCCGCCGACCGAACTACATGGATGTAACTAGCGACCCGGCGACTCAGTCTTTGAGCACCACGACGCGGCGGGACGGCTCGACGCCCTCGCTTTCGCTGCGCACCCCATCCACTGCGGCTACCGCGTCATGGACGATCTTGCGTTCGAATGGCGTCATGGGCGCCAGCTCCTCGCGGGTCCCTCCGTCTAATACCCGCCGTGCAACCTTATCGCCCAACGCCGTCAGCTCGTCACGGCGCCGACCGCGCCAGTTCGCGATATCGAGCATCAGCCGACTGCGCTCACCGGTCTTCAGGTGAACCGCTAACCGAGTCAGTTCCTGAAGCGCGTCGAGCACCTCACCGCGCCGCCCCACCAGCTTCGCCAGATCCGCTCCCCCGTCGATGCTGACGATTGCCCGGTCGCCCTCCACGTCGAGATCGATATCTCCGTCGAAGTCGAGCAGGTCCAATAACTCTTCAAGGTAATCCCCGGCGATTTCCCCCTCGGTCACCAAGCGGTCTTCCAGGGGTGCCGCCTTACTACCCGGCTGGGTCCCGGTTTCCCCGACTTCCGGGGCTTCGGTCTCAGTCATCGCCTCTCCTGTTCGTTCATGTGTCAACGTTTACGTTTTTTCGGCCGCGACCCCGGCCGTGGGGTCCGATTCGGCTGACCGCCGCCTCGGCCACTGGGTGCGGCCTTGCCGTTCGGGGCGGGTTTCGAAGCGGGCATCTCCGGGCCCTTCGCTCCTGTCGACTCGCCGGCCGATTCATCGGACTGTTCGTCGGCCGGTTCGTTAACGGATGCCGCTTCGACCACTTCGGCCTGGGCCACCTTGCGGCCCTTCGTCGGCTTGGCGCCGGGCGCCGGTGCGTTGGCCGATCGGCGCGCGACGGCCTCTTCCTTCTTCGCCTCTTCTTCTCGCTCGATCTTGCCGAAGACGATGTGCTGCTGGCCGAACGTCCAGATGTTGTTCGACACCCAGTAAATGATGATCGCGATCGGCAGGAACGGTCCCCCGACCACCACACCGAGCGGGAACACGTAGAGCGCAAGCTTGTTCATCAGCGCGGTCTGGGGATTGGCCGCGGCCTCGGGGCTCTGCCGGGAGATCGACGCGCGGCTGTTGAAGTAGGTGGCGATACCAGCCAAAATCATTAACGGGACCGCCACAACGGCCACCGCGGGCCGGCTGAATTCGGTGTAGGCGGCAAGCCCATGTTGCTGAGTAATTGCCGCGCCGATCGGTGCACCGAAGAGGTTCGCGTCCAAGAAGTGCCCGACGTCCGCCGAGCTGAAGAAGTAGTTCCCGAGTGACCGGTTCTCCTCCACCGAGAGCCCCAGTCGTCCGAACCCGGTCTGTGTCCGGTTGAACGACATCAGGACGTGGTAGAGCCCGAGGAACACCGGGATCTGCGCCAGCATCGGTAGACATCCCAGCACCGGATTGAAACCGTGCTCGCGTTGAAGTTTCTGCATCTCCATCGCCATTCGCTGGCGATCCTTACCGTACTTTTTCTGGAGAGCCTTGATCTGGGGCTGCAGTTCCTGCATCTGCCGGGTGGTGCGAATCTGCCGGACGAAGGGCTTGTAGAGCAATGCTCGCAGGCTGAACACCAGGAACATCACCGTCAACGCCCAGGCGAAGAAACTGTTCGGCCCCAGGATCAGCGCGAACAATTTGTACCAAAGCCACATGATGCCCGACACCGGGTAGTAGATGTAGTCCAGGCTGAACCAATTAAACATGGGCGCTTTCGACCTCCGATTGTGAACTATCGCCGGCCTCAGGGCGCCGGTGCGGAATCGGATCCCATCCACCGCTGTGCCACGGACCACATTTGGCTAGCCGGACCACGCTGAGCCATATCCCGCGCAGCGCACCGAATTCAGTAAGCGCCTCCACCGCGTACTGACTGCAGGTGGGCGTGAACCGGCAGGAAGGCGGCCGAAACGGGGAGACCATGTGCCGGTACACCCCGATCGCCGAGACCATAAACCGTGCCAACCGACCACCGGCTCGAACCGCCGTCACCGCCGCCGCTCCAAAAGTTCGTGCGTACGTCGCAGGCCGATTCTGAGCTCGTCGCACAGCCGCGCCGAGATTGCATCACGGCTTCCCGGCAATGCTCGCACAACGATACGGTCGGAGGGATCCAGACCGCCAATCACCGTCCGCGCCGCGTGCCGCAAACGACGCGAAACCCGGTGCCTGTCGACGGCCCCGCCCACCGACTTCGCCACGATGAACCCGATCCGGGGGCCACCGCCGGCATCCTCACCGTGACAATCGGCGTACACAACAAGGTTCGGCTGCGCCGCTCGTACCCCGCGTTTGACGGTGTTGCTGAACTCGGCGGACCGCGTCATCCGATTATGAGCCGGTAGCACTCCGGTTGACCCGCGGGTCAGGCAGTCAAGGACCGCCGGCCCTTACGCCGGCGACCCGTCACGATGGCACGCCCTGCCCGGGTCCGCATCCGCAGTCGGAAGCCATGCACCCTGGCCCGACGCCGGTTATTTGGCTGGAAAGTCCGCTTGCCCTTGGCCACGGCAACACACTCCTGTCAGATCTGGCAGGCCGGCCCGGAGGTCTCGCTACCGGACACTGCTACTGCCGTTGCTCAGCTTCACTCGAACCGGCGCGGTCCCGAAAGCTGGTCGCAGCCGTGCCGCCGCGTTTGGGCGACCTTCCGAGGGTACTGACGTCACTTCGGCAGGTCAAACCAAACTC
This sequence comes from uncultured Mycobacterium sp., assembly GCA_964527015.1. Classification (GTDB taxonomy): domain Bacteria; phylum Actinomycetota; class Actinomycetes; order Mycobacteriales; family Mycobacteriaceae; genus Mycobacterium. Next base: position 7,172 of record CAZGPT010000070.1, read on the forward strand.
TTTGAAACGGAAACCGACCCACTTCTGCACACGTCTGCCAGCGGTTGGCACAGCGACACAAAACTGTTAGCTTCTGGCGGAGAAGAGATACAAATACGTCATTTTAATGCCCATATGCTGCGTTTTGAGGATGCCGGCGGTGCTGTTCACACCTGTGGATAACTATGTGGACAGCTTCTGAGCGATTCTGCTGACCGCAGTTCGATACCGAACCGGGGGTCTCGCAGTGCCCGATGGTCCCGGATCCGACTTCGCATTGGTCTGGAAGTCCGTTCTCGCCGAACTCAACGGTGAACCCGATTCATCCGGCGATCATCACGGCGTCGTGCTTGATCCAGCCCTCACCGCTCAGCAGCGGGCCTGGCTGAAACTGGTCCACCCGCTGACGATCGCCGAAGGCTTTGCGTTGCTTTCGGTTCCGAGTCCCTTCGTCCAGAACGAGATCGAGCGACACTTACGCATTCCGATCGCTGACGCACTCAGTCGGCGCCTGGGTCAGCGGGTCGAGCTCGGGGTCCGGATCGAACCGACAAGCGAATATCACCCGCAACAACCCCCGGATCACGACACCCTACCCACCACACCCGTGCCTGACGGTGTGGACGATCTTGACGACGACCCCGATGCTGCGGCCGAACCGGCCGCGACGTCAGTGGATTGGCCGAGTTACTTCACCGACCGCCCGAAGGCCGACCGGGTAACCGAGTCGGCGACGGCGAGCCTGAATCGTCGCTATACGTTCGACACCTTCATCATCGGTTCCTCGAATCGTTTCGCCCACGCCGCGGCACTGGCCATCGCCGAGGCCCCGGCACGCGCATACAACCCGTTGTTCATCTGGGGTGAGTCCGGACTGGGCAAGACTCATCTACTGCACGCGGCCGGCAACTACGCTCTGCGACTGTTTCCCGGTATGCGAGTCAAGTACGTCTCGACCGAGGAATTCACCAACGACTTCATCAACTCCCTGCGTGACGACCGCAGAGTTGCCTTCAAACGCAGTTACCGAGATATCGATGTGCTCCTGGTCGATGACATTCAGTTCATCGAAGGTAAAGAGGGCATCCAGGAGGAGTTTTTCCACACCTTCAACACGTTGCACAACGCCAACAAGCAGATCGTCATCTCCTCCGACCGGCCACCGAAACAACTCGCCACCCTGGAAGACCGGCTGCGGACCCGCTTTGAATGGGGCCTGATCACCGACGTCCAGCCACCCGAACTGGAAACCCGCATCGCCATCCTGCGCAAGAAAGCTCAGATGGACCGACTTGCTGTTCCCGATGACGTGCTGGAACTCATCGCCAGCAGCATCGAGCGCAATATCCGCGAACTCGAGGGTGCCCTGATCCGGGTAACTGCATTCGCCTCGCTGAACAAGACTCCGATCGATACCGCGTTAGCTGAAATCGTCCTACGTGACCTACTCGCCGACGCCGGAACCATGCAGATCAGCGCGGCGACCATCATGGCGGCGACCGCGGAATACTTCGACACCACCGTGGAGGAATTACGCGGGCCCGGCAAGACCAGGGCGCTGGCCCAATCCCGACAGATCGCGATGTATCTGTGCCGGGAACTGACCGACCTTTCGCTACCGAAGATCGGCCAGGCCTTCGACCGTGATCACACCACGGTGATGTACGCCCAGAAGAAAATCGCCAACGAAATCGCCTACCGGCGTGAGGTCTTCGACTATGTCAAGGAGCTCACGACCCGGATCCGGCAGCGGTCCCGTCGCTAAGACCGGCTCTACGGCCATCCGAACGGCGATCCGACTCAAAAAAATTCAGCCACTTCCGTACCATCCGTCGCGCCAACGGGTTGTACATAAGCTGTGCACAACAGTGGGACGACAGCCCTCACACCCGGGAATCGTCGGGAACAACGACAAATACTCCACAGTCCTCGTACCCGGCCGCTCCCACCATCCCCACCCGGTGCACAACCCCGGACATCGGTCCAACAGGCAACCAGGGCGTTCATCCACAATCTGCACAGCCCCTATTACTGATACTGGTATCTCTTCCTTGAACTCTTTTCAGAAGAACGCCCCTGGGGAAAACACACAGCCCGACCCGCGTCGGTTGATTCACACCGGTCTTGTCACCCGTGCCGATTAGCTTTCAAGATGGCGGCAGAAGCTCTACGGTTGATCATCTGACGGCCGTTTCAGGCTGTCCGCTGGCTGGGGAACTGAAGGGACAAGATGGACGTGGCGACCACGACGGTTGGCTCCGACTTGAAGTTTCGCCTGGTACGGGAGGACTTCGCCGAGGCCGTTGCCTGGGTCGCTCGAAGTCTGCCGAGCAGGCCACCATCGAATCCGGTTCTGGCCGGTGTGTTGATCACCGGTTCCGAGGATGGGCTGACCGTTGCCGGTTTTGACTTCGATGTCTCTGCCGAAGTCCATCTTCCTGCTGAAATCGCCTCGCAAGGAACCGTTTTGGTCTCCGGGCGGCTTCTGTCCGATATCACCCGCGCCCTGCCGGCCAAACCGGTGGAGGTCAGTGTGGAAGGTAGCCGGATGCTCCTGAACTGCGGCAGCGCCAAGTTCTCGCTGCCGGCCATGCCGGTCGAGGACTATCCGGCGCTGCCAACTCTCCCCGATGAGACCGGTGTGATTTCCGCGGATCTGTTTGCCGAGGCGGTCGGTCAAGTAGCGATCGCGGCCGGTAAAGACGACACGTTGCCGATGTTGACCGGTATTCGGGTAGAGATCGTCGGTGACAAGGTGGTTCTCGCGGCCACCGATCGGTTTCGGTTGGCGGTCCGCGAGTTGATCTGGACCACCGCGACGCCCGACGTTGACGCCGCGGTCCTGGTGCCGGCGAAGACGCTGGCCGAAGCGGCCAAATCGGTTACCTCCGGTGCCGATGTGCATCTTGCACTCGGCTGCGGCGCCGCCGTCGGGGAGGAACGACTTCTGGGTTTGCGTAGCGGCGGCCGTCGCAGTACCACCCGCTTACTGGACACCGAGTTCCCGAAGTTCCGCCAGCTGCTGCCCGCCGAGCACACTGCTGTCGCGACTATCGATGTCGCCGAGCTGACCGAGGCGATCAAACGCGTCGCGCTGGTCGCCGATCGGGGTGCCCAGGTGCGGATGGAGCTGACCGACGGGTTTCTGCGGCTGTCGGCTGGTGCGGACGGTGTCGGCATGGCCGAGGAGGAGCTTGCCGTCGACTTCGCCGGGGAACCATTGACCATCGCGTTCAACCCGAGCTATCTGACCGACGGTCTGGGTTCGCTGCGCTGTGAGCGGGTCACTTTCGGATTCACCACACCCAGCAAGCCGGCGGTGCTGCGGCCGGCGGCTGACGATGCGCGGCCGACCGGGCCGGGTCCGTTCCCGGCCGTCGTCACCGATTATGTCTACCTGCTCATGCCGGTCCGGCTGCCGGGCTGACCGGGAATATCCGTCGAGAGAGAAGAGCACATGCAATTAGGTTTGGTCGGTCTGGGCAAGATGGGTTTCAATATGCGCCAGCGTCTCCGCGAGGGTGGCCATGAAGTCATCGGCTACGACCCACGCCCAGAGGTATCGGACGTGCCGAGCCTCGCCGGACTCGCCGAAGCGCTGAGCGCCCCCCGGGTGGTGTGGGTGATGGTGCCGTCCGGACCTGTTACCCATGAAACCATCGCGGCCTTGGCCGATGTACTCAGCCCCGGTGACGTCGTCGTCGACGGCGGCAATTCCCGCTACACCGAGGACGGTCCGCATGCCGAATTACTGGCTGAGCGTGGTATCGGTTTCGTGGATGCCGGCGTGTCCGGGGGAATCTGGGGACTGACCGAGGGATACGGCTTAATGGTGGGCGGCAGCGATGAGAACATCGCCCGGGTAATGCCGATTTTCGACACCCTCCGGCCGGCCGGGGACGCGGCCGACGGGTTCGTTCATGCTGGACCGGTTGGAGCGGGCCATTACGCGAAAATGGTGCATAACGGTATCGAGTACGGCTTGATGATGGCCTACGCCGAAGGATACGAACTACTGGCCGCAGAACCGTTGATCGCCGACACCCAGGCGGTCATCCAGGCGTGGACCAACGGAACAGTGGTTCGTTCCTGGCTACAACAACTCTTGGCGAAGGCACTGAAGGAAGACCCGAACTTCGGCGACATCTCCGATTACACCGAGGACTCCGGCGAGGGCCGTTGGACGGTTGAAGAAGCCATCCACCATCGGGTTCCCACGCCGGTGATCGCGGCTTCGCTGTTCGCCCGGTTCGCCTCCCGGCAGGAGCAGTCCCCCACGATGAAGGCGGTTGCAGCGCTGCGGAACCAGTTCGGTGGTCATGCCGTCAAACGGGTTCCGCTGTCCGGTTAAAACGTCTCCGATTAGAACGATGTATGTCCGCCGCCTGGCCCTCCGCGACTTCCGGTCATGGTCCCACATCGACCTGGAACTGGCGCCGGGCCGGACGGTCTTCATCGGTGCCAACGGTTTCGGCAAGACCAATCTCGTTGAGGCGCTGTGGTATTGCGCCACCTTGGGTTCCCACCGGGTGGCGACTGACGCCCCACTGATTCGTGCCGGCGCAGACCGCGCCGTGGTCTCCACCATTGTGGTCAATGATGGGCGCGAACTGGCTGTGGACATCGAGATCGCGGCCGGTCGCGCGAATAAGGCGAGATTGAATCGGTCGCCGGTCCGTGCGACCCGGGAGGTTCTGGGCGCGGTCCGCGCAGTGCTGTTTGCTCCGGAGGATCTGGCTCTGGTCCGGGGTGATCCCGGCGAACGGCGCCGCTACCTCGATGATCTTGCGACTCTTCGGCGACCCCGAATCGCCGGTGTGCGGGCCGACTACGACAAGGTGCTCAGACAGCGCACCGCCTTGTTGAAGTCCGCGTCGGCGTCCAGGTTCGCTTCGGACTCAGGCGTGCTGGAGACCCTCGACGTGTGGGACGGCCACCTGGCAGCACATGGTGCCCAACTGATGGCGGCTCGTCTGGATCTGATTAACGAACTTGCCCCGGAGGTCGAAAAGGCCTACCAACTGCTGGCGCCGGCGTCCCGGCCCGCGGGTATCGCCTATCGCAGCAGTATTGACTACCATGACGGCGACCTTGAGTACCTTGAGGCCGCGTTACTGGCCGCGCTGGCCCGACGTCGCACCGCTGAACTCGACCGTGGGATCAGTCTCGTCGGTCCGCACCGCGACGATCTGGAACTGCGCCTCGGAGATCAGCCGGCGAAAGGGTTTGCCAGCCACGGCGAATCATGGTCATTCGCCCTGGCCCTGCGGCTGGCCTCCTATGAGCTGCTCCGCGCCGAGGCCGGTGAGCCGGTGCTGATCCTCGATGATGTCTTCGCCGAGCTCGACCAGTCGCGCCGGCGCGCGCTGGCCGACGTGGCTGCCGGGGCCGAGCAGGTCCTGATCACCGCCGCGGTCGGTGAGGACATCCCGGCCGATTTGGAGGCCACCCGTGTCGGTGTCACTCTGGTTGAAGGTGATGCCGGGCGGATATCGGCGGTGGTCACGCCATGATCGAATCGAGTGACCCCACTCCCCCGGATCATCTCACCGGGCTTGCAGGAATGGACCTGGTTCGCCGGGCTCTGGAGGAGGCCCGGTCCGCCGCGCGTGGACAGGGTAAGGAAATCGGCCAAGGCCGGCGCGGCGCGTCGGCTCGTCGTCCGGGCACCTCGGGCGCCCGTCGTCGCTGGTCGGGCCCCGGACCGGACCAGCGCGATCCACAACCACTGGGCCGGGTGGCGCGTGATCTGGCTAAGACCCGGGGCTGGTCCCCCCGTGTCGCCGAGGGCACGGTGTTCGCGCAATGGTCCGAAGTGGTCGGCGATCAGATCGCCGAACATGCTCAGCCGACGGCTCTACGGGATGGTGTTCTGGCGGTCGCGGCGGAATCCACGGCGTGGGCGACTCAGCTGCGTATGGTTCAGAGCCAATTGCTGGCTAAGATCGCCTCGGCGGTCGGCGACGGTGTGGTGACCTCATTACGGATCACCGGTCCGAACGCCCCGTCCTGGAGAAAAGGTCCACGCCATATCTCCGGCCGCGGGCCACGGGACACTTACGGATGACCGGCACCGTGCGCTGCTCCGAGCGGTCCGGTATGGCGCCGTCTACTGGACCAGCTGCCGGCCGGCGGAGACCCACCCCCGTGTCCCGCTGCTGAGTTCGTAAATTCTGTCGATACCGGCCGAGTGCATCGCGGCTACCGCAGGTTGCGAACGATTCCCGCTGCGGCAGTAGACCGCATAGGTGGCACTCGGATCCAAGTCGTCGACGCGCTCGGCAAAGTCCGGGCTCTGAACGGGGATGTTCACCGCGCCGGCGATGTGCCCGCTTGCGAACTCGTCCGGGGTACGAACATCAACGACCTGTATGTCCCGTGATTCGGCCAACGTCGCGAACTGACCAACGCCCACCCGCATTGGAGTCGACTGTCCCACCTCGGCATTGGCGGTGGTCTCGGGCGGTCCCGATGAACAGCTCGTGAGAGTGGCCGACACCACGAAGGCCGCCGCACAGGCGGCGAGGCCGCGACTCTTGAAACACCGGTTCATACCCCTCAGGGTATCTCACGGACGCCGGCGAGAGCCGCCGCGCGCCGGTCGATCATCGCAGTGCCCTCACAGGCCCGAGAAGCCAACTGGCGGGCGCTTCCGGCGTGAGGACGCGTCCGAATCGGAAAAATGCGACACACGACGCAAATAGGTGTGTGGAAACGCGGCCACAGGATCAGTCCTGTCCTTCCTCACCGGTAGACTGTGACAAGAGATTCGCTCGTGTGACAATCCTGAGGAGAACCGCCGACCGTGGCTGCCGCCAAGAAGAACCAACCCGATGACTACGGTGCCGGATCGATCAAGATTCTGGAAGGCCTCGAGGCGGTTCGCAAACGCCCCGGCATGTACATCGGCTCGACCGGTGAACGTGGTCTCCACCACCTGGTCTGGGAGGTGGTCGACAATGCGGTGGACGAGGCGATGGCCGGCTACGCCACCCAGGTCGACGTGCGGCTCCTGCAAGACAGTGGGGTCGAGGTCACCGACAACGGTCGCGGTATCCCGGTCGAAATGCACGAATCGGGAGTCCCGACGGTTGATGTCGTGATGACCGTGCTGCACGCCGGCGGCAAGTTCGAAGAGGGCGCCTACCAGGTATCCGGCGGTCTTCACGGGGTCGGCGTCTCGGTGGTGAACGCGCTGTCGACCCGACTTGAAGCTGATATCCGCCGCGACGGCTACGAGTGGTTCCAGAGCTACGACAATTCCATCCCGGGCACTCTCAAACAGGGCGAGGTAAATAAGAGCAGCGGCACCACAATCCGGTTCTGGGCCGACCCGACGATTTTCGAGACCACGAACTACGACTTCGAGACGGTTGCCCGCCGGTTGCAGGAGATGGCCTTCCTCAACAAAGGCCTCACCATCACTTTGACCGATGAGCGGGTCACCCCCGCCGAGGTCGTCGACGAGGTGGTCAGCGACAAGGCGGCAGCACCGAAATCGGCCCAGGAACAGGCCGCCGAACAAGCCGTTTCGCCGCCGAAGGTCAAGCACCGCACGTTCTACTACCCCGGTGGACTGGTGGATTTCGTCAAGCACATCAACCGAACCAAGCAGCCGATTCACAGCAGCGTGGTGGACTTCTCCGGTAAGGGGGTGGGCCACGAGGTCGAGGTCGCCATGCAGTGGAATGCCGGCTATTCGGAGTCGGTGCACACTTTCGCCAACACCATCAACACCCATGAGGGCGGTACACATGAGGAGGGCTTCCGGGCGGCGCTGACCAGTGTGGTCAACAAGTACGCGAAGGACAAAAAGCTCCTCAAGGAGAAGGAGGCCAACCTCACCGGCGACGATATCCGGGAGGGCCTGGCCGCGGTGATCTCGGTCAAGGTGGCCCAGCCGCAGTTCGAGGGTCAGACCAAGACCAAACTGGGTAACACCGAGGTGAAGTCGTTCGTTCAGAAGACCTGTAACGAGCAACTTAGCCATTGGTTCGAGTCCAACCCGGCGGATGCCAAAACCATTGTCAACAAAGCGGTTTCGTCCGCTCAGGCCCGCCTGGCCGCCCGAAAGGCCCGTGAGTTGGTCCGTCGCAAGAGCGCGACCGACCTCGGTGGTCTTCCGGGGAAGCTGGCGGACTGCCGCTCAACCGATCCCAGAGCATCGGAACTCTATGTGGTGGAGGGTGATTCAGCCGGCGGCTCGGCGAAGAGCGGGCGCGACTCGATGTTCCAGGCGATTCTGCCGCTGCGAGGTAAAATCATCAACGTCGAAAAGGCCCGTATCGACCGGGTGCTGAAGAACACTGAAGTGCAGGCGATCATCACCGCCCTGGGTACCGGTATCCACGACGAGTTCGACCTCGCGAAACTGCGTTACCACAAGATCGTGCTGATGGCCGACGCCGATATCGACGGCCAGCACATCACCACCCTGCTGTTGACTCTGCTGTTCCGGTTCATGAAACCACTCATCGAGAGTGGCCACGTTTTCCTGGCACAGCCGCCGTTGTACAAACTGAAGTGGCAACGTAGCGAACCGCAGTTCGCCTACTCCGACCGTGAGCGCGACGCGCTTCTCGACGAGGGTGCGAAGAACGGCCGCAAAATCAATAAGGACGACGGCATCCAGCGCTACAAGGGACTGGGCGAGATGGACGCCAAGGAACTCTGGGAGACCACGATGGACCCGGACATCCGGGTGCTGCGTCAGATCACCCTCGACGA